>DAITAW010000101.1:0-8686 GCA_036824055.1 Gaiellaceae bacterium
GTGCCGACGATCGTGAGCCGGAAGAGGGTCGGCGCCGGCGCCGAGGAGGCATGCGCAGCCCCGACGCACGCAACGCCGACTAGGCCTAGAAGACCGAGATTTCGCAGACACCCCAACCGCCGCTAAAGCGTCGCACATTTCCTCGGCTTCACATAGCGGTCAAACGTGGGCGAGCTTCGCGTCCCGGCCCGTCTTCTTCTGCTTCGAAATGAAGTCCCGGTACCAGTAGAAGCTCTCCTTCGGGATCCGCTCGAGCGTCGGGTAGTCGACGAAGACGAGCCCGAACCTCTTCCAGTACCCCCAGCCCCACTCGAAGTTGTCGAGCAGCGTCCACACGAAGTAACCGTTGACGGGCGCTCCCGCCTGGACCGCGCGGCCGACCGCCGCGATGTGGCTCTCGAGGTAGGAGCGGCGCTCGACGTCGTGCACGCGGCCGTCGTGCCCACGCACGTCAGCGAAGGAGGCGCCGTTCTCCGTGATGTAGAGGCTGCGGGGGCCGTAGTCGTCGCGGAGACGGAGGAGCAGATCGTGCAGGCCTTCCGGATAAACCTCCCAGTCCATGTCCGTGTACTGCGACTCCGGCTCGCGCACGTCCATCGGGTACCCGCCTGCGGGGTCGGCGCGGACGAGCCTGCGCGAATAGTTGTTCACGCCGAGGAAGTCGATCGGCGCCCGGATCGCCTCGAGGTCGCCTTCGACGACGGGCGGGCCGTTTACGCCGAAGTACTCGAGGATGTCCTCCGGATAGCTGCCGCGGAAGATCGGATCGAGGAACCAGCGGTTGTGAAAGCCGTCGACGTGGTACGCCGCAGAGGCGTCGGCCTCGTCCGCCGAGGCCGGATACACCGGATGTAGGTCGAGCGTGATGCCGACCTCCGCCTTGGGCGAAGCGCTCCGGAGGATCTCCACCGCCCGACCGTGCGAGAGCAGCAGGTGGTGCGCCGCCGCCACAGCGTCCGCCTCGTTGGTGCGGCCCGGTGCGTGCTTCCCCCAGCCGTACCCGAGCCACGAAGCCACCCACGGCTCGTTATGCGTGATCCAGTGACCAACGCGGTCGCCGAGGCGTCCGGCGACCGCCGCCACGTACTCGCAGAACGCGTCCGCCGTCTCGCGCGCCGGCCAGCCACCGCGGTCCTCCAGCACCTGCGGGAGATCCCAGTGGTAGAAGGTCACGAAGGGACGGATACCGGCGGCGAGGAGTGCGTCCACGACTCGGTCGTAGAAGTCCAGCCCCTCGGAGCTCACCTTGCCCCGGCCCTCCGGCAGGATCCGCGGCCACGAGATCGAGAGACGAAACGCGTCGAGGCCGAGCTCCTTCATCAACGCGATGTCCTCGCCGTACCGATGGTAAAAGTCGCACGCGATCGCGCCGGAGTCGCCGTTGCGCACCTTGCCGGGTGTGGCGCTGAAGCGATCCCAGATGCTCTCGCCGCGTCCGTCTTCGTCGAGACCGCCTTCGATCTGGTACGAGGCGCTCGCCGCGCCCCAGACGAAGTCGGCGGGGAACTGGGCAAGGTCTGCGTTGGACATGGGTTTCCCTTCGTTCATTGCATTGACGATGTGTCGCCGGTCTCGCGCCGCACCCAATGTCCGGGCCGCGCTTCGACCAGCTCACCGAGAGGCGCCAGGCCGCGCTGGGCCTGCGTGCGACTGCCAAGGCGCACTGCCTGCAGACCGAAGTCGGGATTCGGCACGGCCGAGAGAAGCAGTTTCGTGTACGCGTGCAACGGCTCGCCGAGCACCGCTTCCGTCGGCCCCTGCTCGACGATGCGGCCGGCGTACATCACGAGCAGTTCGTCGGCGACGTAGCGGGCGCTGGCGATGTCGTGCGTGATGTAGAGGAAAGCGATCCGGCGCGTCTCCTTCAGGTCGAGGATCAGGTTCAGCAACCCGATGCGGATCGAGACGTCGAGCATCGAGATCGGCTCGTCGGCGACAAGGACCTCGGGCTCGACCGCGAGCGCCCGGGCAATCGCGACCCGCTGCTGCTGACCCCCGGAAAGCTGGTGCGGATACTTCTGTGCGATGTGATCCGCCGGGACGAGGCCGACGGAAGTCAGCAGCTCACGCACGCGCTGCGCGACTTCGCCCCGCGGGACGATGCCGTGGATCCGGAGGGGCCGCGCGATGTGGTGCTCGACGCGCTTGACGGGATTCAGAGATCCGAAGGGGTCCTGGAAGATCATCTGGACGCGTGAGCGGTAGCGCAGCAGCGCACGCCGGGTCCGTGCCCGCGCGACGTCATCGCCGTGGAACAGGATGCTGCCGTCGCTCGGCGCATAGAGCCTCGCAATCAGACGGGCGACGGTGCTCTTGCCGCTGCCGCTTTCACCGACGAGCGCCGTCACCGTGCCGGGGCGCAACGAGAAGGAGACATCGTCGACTGCGCGCAGCTCGTCGCGTCCCAGCAGCGAGTTGCCGAGTGGGAACCGCTTCGAGAGGTTGCGCACCTCGAGCGGGGCCGCCACGATCGCGCTCACGAGCCGTCACCTCCGTCGACGAGGTGGCACGCGACCGAGTGACCCGGACCGACCTGCCGCAACACCGGCCGCTCGGCCGTCTGACGCCGGTAGAGGGTCTGATCCTCGCCGGTGCAGTGTGGACACCTCGGATGGAAACGGCAGCCTGCGGGCGGGTCGGCGAGGTCCGGCGGCGACCCCGGGATTCCCGTCAGCCGCTCGATCGTGCCGGTCAGAGGCGGGAACGAGGCCATCAACCCGACCGTGTACGGATGCTGCGGACTGTGAAAGAGCCGTTCCGACGGCGCGCACTCGACGATCTCGCCGGCGTACATGATCGCGATGCGGTCCGCGAACTCGACGAGCAGAGAGAGGTCGTGGGTGATGAAGAGGGCCGCGAAGCCGAGGGTGCGCTGCAGCTCTTCGATCTCCTCCAGGATCTCTCGTTGCACGACGACATCGAGCGCGGTGGTCGGCTCGTCGAGCACGAGCAGCTCGGGGCGAAGCGAGAGAGCCATCGCGATCACGACGCGCTGACGCATGCCGCCCGACAGCTCGTGCGGGTACGACCGCAAACGGGCCCGATCGATTCCCACGAGCTCGAGCAGGTCGCCGGCACGCGAGAGCGCGTCGCGCTTGTTGATGCGTTCGTGCGCGCGGAACATGTCCACGAATTGATCGCCGACCCGCATGACGGGATTGAGCGAGTTCATCGCGCTCTGGAAGACGAGCGAGACGTTGCGCCAGCGGAATTTGCGGAGCTGCTCGCCGCGCAACGGGACGATGTCTTCGCCACGGAATACGATCCGCCCCGACGAAATCTCACCGGGCGGCTCGATGATCCGTGTGACCGCGTGGGCGAGCGTGCTCTTGCCGCAGCCGGACTCACCGGCGAGCCCGACGATCTCGCCCGGATGGATGTCGAGTGACACGCCGTCGACCGCGCGAACACGCTTATCGCGGAGCGCGTACTCGATCACGACGTCTTCGATCTGGAGTAGCGGGGTCGACGCGGTCGCAGGCTTCATCGCCGACGACACCGGGCCGCTCATCGACAGGTTCATACCGTCGCCTTCCCAGGAAGCAGGAGGCCGCGGATGAAGCGCCGGCGCACCCGCTTGACGTCGCGCAGGCGAGGATTGCTGAGCTCGTCGATTCCGTAGTTGATGAAGACCATCGAGAGAACGGTCAGGGAGATGGCAAGGCCCGGGAAGACGAAGTGCCACCATTCACCTTGCAGCAGCGTGGAGTTGTTCGCCGCCCAGAAGAGCGTCGTCCCCCAGCTCACCTTGTTTGCATCCCCGAGCCCGAGAAACTCGAGCGCGGCCTCGTAGAAGATCGCCTGGACGAAGACGAAGGTGAAGCCGGCGGCGATACGGCTGAGCATGTTGGGCATGAATTCCCCGAAGACGATGCGCCGGGTCGGCTCGCCTGCGACCTTGGCCGCGAGGATGAAGTCGCGGTTGCGTAACGACATCGCCTGGCCGCGCAGGATGCGCGTTTCGATCGCCCAGCTCGTCAAGCCGATGATCAGCGCCATCACGACGATGCTCGTGTTCTGGATGAACGAGGCGATCACGATCAGCAGCGGCAAGACAGGGATGACCAGGAAGATGTTCGTGATCAGGTTGATCACGTCGTCGACCCAGCCGCCGCTGTAGGCCGCGAGCAGGCCGAGCGTGATCGCGATCGCGAGCGAGATCAGCGCCGCGAAAGTCGCGACGATCAGTGAGATGCGGCCACCGTGGACGACCTGCGACCACACGTTGTAGCCCTGATCCGTCGTTCCGAACGGATAGTGCAGGGAAGGCGCCTGTGCCGGCAGCTCGTCCGGCACGTTCGGCGCGTGGTTCGAAAGCAGCGGAGCCGCGATCGAGATCAGGACGATCACGGTCAGCAGCCCGATCCCGAAGGCCGACTTCGGGTTCCGCAGTAGGAGCCTGAGGAACTGCGGTACGCGTAGACGGCGGTCGGCCACGGGCGACACCGCGCCGCTCGAGATCGAGGCGGCGATGGGCTCCACGGCGCCGTCCGGCGAGACCGGCAGCGCGTCGTCGCGGAGCTCGGTTTCGAGCTTCGACACTTACGCGGTCCTCACGCGCGGGTCGAGGAAAACGTAGACGACGTCCATGATCAGGTTGGCCAGCAGGACGCAGAACGACAGCAGCAGGAGCAGTGCTTGCAGCAAGGGGTAGTCGTGACCGAGAGCGGCCTGCTGGATGCTGAGCCCTACACCCGGATAGCTGAAGACGTACTCGACGAGAATCAGACCGCCCACGGCGCTCGCGAAGAACGACGCGAAGCCGGTAAGCGGTGGCAGGATGGCGTTACGCGCCGCGTAGCGGGTCATCACACGACGGTCGCGTAAGCCCTTCGCGTGCGCCATCGTGACGTAGTCCTCGGAGATCGTGTTGATCATGACGTTCCGCATGCCGAGCAACCAGCCGCCGGCGCTGACAGCGACGATGACGAGTATCGGCAGTTGGGCGTGGCGGAACGCATCAGAGAGGAAGTTCCAGTTCAGCCCGATGCTGGTGTCGTTGCTGTAGGCGTGCTGGATCGGGAACCACCCTGCCTTCAGGCCGAGGAAGTAGACGCCGAGCAGGCTGAGGAAGAACGCAGGGAACGACTGCAACGCCATCATCACCGGCGTCACCACGTTGTCGACGAACCCGCCGCGGCGCCAGGCAGCGAGCATCCCGAGCGTTGTGCCGACGACGAACGCGATCAGGAAGCCGGTGCCGACGAGGAAGATCGACCACGGCAGCGTCTGGCCGATGATCTCCGAGACGGGCACCGACTGGGCGGTCGACTCGCGCGTGAGGCCGAAGTTGCCGGTGAGGATGTCGGCGACGTAGTGCGGGTAGGCGGACCAGATCGGCTCGTCGGCCGAGCCGAGTTGCCGCTTGAGCTGCTGGAGGATCTCCGGGTTGCTGCGGATCACGTCCTGGTAGCGGATGAGGACGCCGTCGAGCGGTGAGCCGGGCATGAGCCGCGGCAGCATGAAGTTCAACGTCAGGGCCGCCCAGAAGGCCACTGCGTAGAACATCAGCCGTCGGACGATGAACCGCACAGGGATGACTCCTTCTTCAGATCATGACGCGTTCTGGGCAAGAGAAACGAGCGACGTCGCGGGCTGTAAACCGAGGAGGGGGATACTCCCACCCGCGACGTCGCTCTCTCTGGACGAGCCGACCTCTACTTACCCGTCCCGACCGGGCGGAGAGTGAGGAGGATCTTCTCCACCTGCGTTCCCGTGCTGAAGATGGGATCGACGTACGCGTTCTTGATCGTCGGGAAGCCCGTCCAGTACTTCGTGCTGTACGTGGACCACCGTGGTCCGACGAACAGCGGCACCGCCGGGAGATTGTCGAGCCAGATCTTCTCGAGCTGGTAGGCAATCTGGCGTTGCTTCTTCTTGTTGAGGGTGGTCTTGAACTGCTTGAGCAGCGCCGCGCCGTTGTCGCTCTGGAAGTGCTCCCAGTTCCCCGTCGCGGACGCGTCGACTCCCGCTCCCAGGTTCGCCGACGGGTCGTAGTGCGAGAAGAAGTACGAGTACGGCGTGAGGTCTTCCGCGCCGTACATCCAGAGCAGCGTCACGAACTTCGTGCTCATCGCGTTCGGCTGCCAAGCGCCCCAGTCGGGCTCGAGCTTCACGGACGCGTCGATGCCGACGTCCTGCAGGTTGTTGGCCATGATCTGCAGTGAGGCGACCCAGTCGGACCAGCCGCCGATGACGTGCATCTGGAAGCGCACGCGATTCCCGCGTGGATCGAGGAGATCGCCGCTCTTGTAGGTGAAGCCCGCATCGGTGAACGTCTTCTTAGCCGCCGAGACCGAGTAGGTACCCAGACGCTTCGCCTCCGCTTGCAGCTTCGGGTCGAGCCACGTTCCGTAGATCTTTTCGATGCCGAGCGCGTTGACCGCAGGCGCGTAGCCGTATTCACCGAGCTTGACGACCTTCTGCCGGTCGATGGACTGGCTGACGCCCTTGCGGAAAGCGGGCAGGCTGTAGGGGTACTTCGTCAGGTCGAAGAAGAGGGCGATCGGCAGACCGACTCCGAGGTAGGACGCGTGGTAGTGCTTCGGGTCGTGAGCGATGTACGCCTTCTCGACGTTCGGCACGAAGTTGTGCGTCCAGTCGGCCTGGCCCTGAACGATCTGTAGCAACGCCGCGTCGTTACTGCTTGCGGCGATCCGCTCGATGCACTGGACCTTCGGAAGACCCTTCTTCCAATAGCCCGGGTTCTTGCTCAGGACGTAGTCCTGCGCGTTGAAGCGGGTGATCCGCGTGAACGGGCCCGTTCCGACGGGATTCGGGTTCGTGAAGCTCGTGACGTCCTTGACCCTCGACCAGATGCTCTTCGGCACGATGAAGACGTTGGCGAGAGTGGAGAGGAACGTCGAGTCGACCTGCTTGAAGTTGATCATGACCTTGTTCTTGCCGGCCGCTTTGACGGAGGCGATGTTGCTGTTCTCGCCGACAAGGTTGATGTGGTCCATGAACTTGTCCTGCCGCCCTGCGGTCAGGCTGTAGACGACGTCCTGCACCGTCAACGGCTTGCCGTTGGACCATTTGACGTTCGGCTGGATCGTGATCGTGAGCGTGCGGCCGCCTCGGCTGAAGGTGAGCTTCTTGGCGAGCACGTTGTAGACGTGGCCGCCGCCGAAAGCCGTCGAGATCATGAGGTTCTCGTAGATTCCGCCCCGCGTGAAGTCGCGCTGGGCGCCGGCGTCGAACACGTTGAAGTTGCGGGTAAACGGCTGGTCGCCCGAGCCGGTGGCCACGACGCACGCATGGCTTGCCGTCGTCACCGCCGCCCGGTCGTGCGCTGCCGTGGCCGCCTGCGCGACGAAGACGGAAAGCGCAATGACGACGACCGCCGCCCCTGTCACTCTCGCCGAACGGCGACGCGACCGTGCTGAAGCTTCCATCCCAATCCCCTTTCGTTGCCCCTGCGAGGGCCCAGAAGACCGTTACCGGAAATTGTTCCGGGAACGGTTACCACACTCGGGCCACCAATGTCAATGCTTTGACGAGCATGAATGGTATGAATAGACTGATCTACCTCCGAAAACGTTTCCGGAACAGCTGATGGCGACACTCCGCACCGAACCCCGTCCTACGACGATCCGCGACATCGCGCGGCTCGCCGGCGTCTCGATCGCGACGGTCTCACGCGTCCTCAACGACCGTCCCGACGTGTCTCCCGAGACGCGCGAGGCGGTGCTCGAGGTCGTCCGGCGGCTCGGGTTCTCGACCAACCGCAGCGCCCGCTCCCTGTCGGCGGGTCGCACCGGGTTCGTCGGCGTGACCCTTCCGATCGTCCACGCGCCGTACTTCTCCTTCATCCTCGCCGGCGCGTCGGAGGCGCTCTACGAGCAGGACATGCGCGTGATCCTCTGTCCCACGCTGCACCAGTACGAGCGCGAGGTGACGCTGCTCGACCGGTTGATGCACGGGACGACCGACGGCTCGCTCCTCCTCCTGCCTGAGGAGTCCGACGAGGAGCTCAAGGCGCTGCAGGAGCAGCGCTACCCGTTCGTGGTCGTCGACCCGCGCATCCAGCTCGACGAGGGCATCCCGTCCGTGTCGGCGGCGCACGCGTCCGGTGCGCAGCGCGCGACGGAGCACCTGCTCTCGCTCGGGCATCGCCGGATCGCAGTGATCACGGGCCTGGAGGGGTGGATGGCGAACGAGGAACGGCTCACCGGCTACCACGCGGCGCTTGCTGCCGCCGGAGTGATGCCGGATCCCGAATTGGAGGTGGCGTCGAACTGGCTCATCAGCGGCGGCTACGAGGCGGCGATCTCGCTGTTCGACCTCAAGGATCCGCCGACGGCGATCTTCGCGTTCAACGACAATCTCGCGATCGGAGCGATGCGGGCGGCACGCTCGCGCTTGGTACGCGTTCCCGAGGATCTCTCGATCGTCGGCTTCGATGACTCCGAGGAGGCCGCGATCGTCACGCCGGCGCTGACGACCGTCCGGCAGCCGCTCGCCGAGATGGGCCGCATGGCGGTGAGCCTGCTCGTACGGTTGCTCGACAAACAGCGCGTCGAGGCCCTGAGGGTGGAGCTGGCGACGCGCCTGATCGTGCGCGAGTCGACTGCGGCGCCGTCGCGCTAGAAGACGGGCGTCTCACGCCAAACGCCCCAAACCTCTCTAAGGGCGTCGCACATCTCGCCCATCGTCACATAGGCCTTCGAGGCGTCGACGATCTGCG
>DAITAW010000102.1:0-8604 GCA_036824055.1 Gaiellaceae bacterium
CGCCGAGATCGTGCTCGACTACTACGACCAGCTGAAGTCGCGCACGCGCGGGTATGCGAGCTTCGACTATGACGTGATCGGCTTCCGTCCTGGCAAGCTCGT
Source organism: Gaiellaceae bacterium (assembly GCA_036824055.1). Lineage (GTDB taxonomy): Bacteria > Actinomycetota > Thermoleophilia > Gaiellales > Gaiellaceae > 3-1-20CM-4-69-9. The sequence goes on from DAITAW010000102.1 coordinate 103, forward strand.
GCGCGTGGACGTGCTCGTCGGCGGCGAGCCCGTCGATGCGCTCTCCCTCGTCATCCATCGCGACTCGGCCTACGACCGCGGGCGCTTGTTGGTCGAGCGCTTGCGAGAGGAGATTCCGCGGCAGCACTTCGATGTCGCGATTCAGGCGGCGATCGGTGCGCGCGTGATCGCGCGTGAAACCGTGAAGGCCAGGCGCAAGGACGTGCTCGCCAAGTGTTACGGCGGCGACATCTCGCGCAAGCGAAAGCTGCTCGAAAAGCAGAAAGCCGGGAAGAAGCGGATGAAGCAGGTCGGGATGGTCGAGGTGCCACAGGAGGCGTTCCTCGCGGTCCTCAATCTCGATTCGGAGAAGAAGTCGTGAGCGCCGGCGCCCGACATCTCTACGTCCACCTTCCCTTTTGCGCGCACCGGTGCGGCTACTGCGATTTCGTGACGGCGGTCGGGCGGCGCTCACAGCACGCCAGCTACGTCGATGCCCTGCTCGCCGAGCTCGAGCTGGAGCGCCACGCGCTCGCGCCCGATCTGGAAACCGTCTTTCTCGGTGGAGGTACACCGACATTCACTGAGCCTCGTGCGCTCGAGCGTCTGCTCGCCTCGCTGCCGCCAGCCGGCGAGGTGACCGTCGAGGCGAATCCGGAGACCGTGACGCAGGAGCTCGCGCGCATGTTGCGCGCGCGTGGGGTGAATCGAATCTCGCTGGGCGTGCAGAGCTTCCGGCCGCATCTGTTGGAGGTGCTCGAGCGCGTTGTCCAACCTGACACCGTCCGCCGCGCCTTCTATCATCTTCGTGATGCCGGATTTGACAACATCTCGTTCGACCTCATCTACGGGATTCCAGGCCAGGCCGCCTCCGACCTCGACGCCGACCTCGCCGACGCACTCGAGCTCGGGGCCGAGCACCTCTCGTGTTACGAGCTCGAGGCCAAGCCTGGAACGCGATTCACGCACGCGCATGGAGGCGAGCTCGAACGTCAGGCGGATGCGATGGAGTCGTACTTCGAGCTGGTGGTCGATCGACTGACCGGCGCCGGCTATCGCTGGTACGAGACCGCGAACTTCTGCCGGTCGTCCGAGCGCGATCTCCGTTCCCGGCACAACCTCGGCTACTGGCTCGGCCGCGACTACCTCGCGCTCGGCATCGGCGCGGTCTCGACGATCGACGGAACCCGCTGGCGGAACACTCCTCGACTGGCCGGATACGTGCGGACACTCGAGCGTCAGACGGCACCGGACCGAGAGATCGAGCCGCTCTCCCAGGACGTGCGGCGACGCGAACGCGTGATGCTCGGGCTCCGGCTGGACGAGCCCCTGGTGCTGGGCGACCTTGCGACGGTCCTCGACGACGGTGCCGTGTCGCGGCTCGAGCGGCTCGGGCTCGTGCGCAGCGACGCCGATCGACACACGCTTGCGCTGACTTCACGCGGCCGTTTCCTCGGCGGTGGGGTCACCGCGGACCTGCTGGCCTAGAGCGCCGCTAAAATTCCTGCAAATGGCGTCGGATCAAGCGGCAACTCTCTCCGCGCGACAGCGCGAGCTGCTTGCGCTCGTGATCGAGGAGTACGTCGCAACGGGCCAGCCGATCGGCTCGAGGCATCTCGTGGAGCGCGGCGAGCTGGATGTCTCGCCGTCGACGGTGCGCAACGAGCTCTCCGAGCTGGAGGGTCGAGGCCTGCTCACGCACCCGCACACATCGGCCGGTCGGGTTCCGACCGAGGAAGGCTATCGGCTCTATGCGGCCGAGTTGCTCGCCCGGCAGGATCCACGGCCGGGATCGTTTCCACTCGACCTCTCCGAGTTGCGCCGTGAGATCGACTCGGTGCTCGAAGCGACGACGGAGATGCTCTCGCGTGTAACTAGTCAGCTCGCCCTCGTGTCCGCGCCGCCGCTCGAGACGACGACGGTGCGTCACGTCGAGGTCCTCCTGCTCAACCCACGAACGGTGATGGCGGTCGTCATCACCTCGACCGGAGGGGTTGCGAAACGGGTCGTGACGTTCGACCACGCCGTCGATTCGGGGCTGGCCAAATGGGCGGCTGAGTATCTGAACGAGCGGGTGGCCGGGCTTCAGCTCGGCACGAGCCGGCTGCGCCGCGAGCTCGAGGATCCGAGCCTCTCCGGCGCAGAACGCGAATTCCTCGGAGCGTTGAGGCCCGCTTTCACGGATTTGCTCCAGGCCGAGCAGCGTCTTTACGTTGGTGGCGCCGAAGGCCTGCTCGACTCGGCGCGAGAGGACGATCTCGGCATCTATCGGCACGTGCTGGTGACGCTGGAGCGTCGTGCCGCGCTGCTCGAGGTTCTCGGTGAAGTGCTCGACCCGCGCCACTCGTTCGTCCGGATGGGGGGCGATCTCGAGCATCCGGCCTTTCAGGACGCGGCACTCGTGGGTGCGACCTACGGCCTCACGACCCGCGCCCTCGGGGCGGTCGGCCTCTTAGGGCCGGCGCGGATGGACTACGACAAGGCGATCCGGTCCGTTCGTGGCGCCGCGCAAGAGCTGTCGCGCTTCGTCGAAGAGGTCTATGAGGACAACTGAGAGCCGTGCGAGGCTAGACGGACGCACGGGCAGAGCCCGTGCGTCCTGAAGACGGCACCGCGAGCGGTGCCGTAGCGGCCCGGCCCGGGTGGACTACGACAAGGCGATCCGCTCGGTTCGTGGTGCCGCGCAAGAGCTGTCGCGCTTCGTCGAAGAGGTCTATGAGGACAACTGAGAGCCGTGCGAGGCTAGACGGACGCACGGGCAGAGCCCGTGCGTCCTGAAGACGGCACCGCGAGCGGTGCCGTAGCGGCCCGGCCCGGGTGGACTACGACAAGGCGATCCGCTCGGTTCGTGGTGCCGCGCAAGAGCTGTCGCGCTTCGTCGAAGAGGTCTATGAGGACAACTGAGGCCGTCGCTACGCTTCTGCTGAGTAATGGCCACGACTGAGCGCGACTACTACGAGCTTCTCGGTGTGTCGCGAACAGCGAACCCCGACGAGATCAAGCGTGCGTTCCGGGGCCTCGCCCGTGAGCTGCATCCGGACGTGTCCAAGGAGCCGGACGCCGATCACCGGTTTCGCGAGATCGTCGAGGCCTACGAGGTTCTCTCCAACTCCGAGCGGCGCGAGCTCTACGACCGCTTCGGTCACGCGGGTCTGCGCAGCGGCGGCTTCCAGCCGACCTCGTTCGACCTCGGCAACCTCTCGGATCTGTTCTCCGCGTTCTTCGGCGACGACCTCTTCGGCGGCGGAGGGCGCGGGCGAGCGCGCGGCGCCGACATCGCCGCGCGGATCGAGATGGACCTGGCAGAGGTGGCGACGGGCACGAAGCGCGAGGTGCCGTTCGGCATCGCCGTCCCGTGCAAGCGCTGCGGCGGTAACGGTGCGGAGCCGGAGACAGAGATCCGCACGTGCCCTACCTGCGGGGGCAACGGCCGCGTGCGCCAGGTCTCGCGCAGTGTCTTCGGAGAGTTCGTCCGAGCAGGCACGTGTCCGACCTGCAACGGCTCCGGGCAGCTGATCGAGCACGCGTGCGAGGAATGCCACGGCGCCGGCCGCGTGATGGAGGAGCGCAACCTCGAGGTCGCGATACCGGCGGGTATCCACGACGGGCAGCGGATCAGGTTGAGCGGCGAGGGCCATTCGGGAACGCCGGGAGCCCGCGCCGGTGACGCGTACATCGAGGTGCACGTTCGTCACGACGACCGTTTCGTGCGAGAAGGCAACGACATCTACACCACCGTCGACCTGACCTTCACCCAGGCCGCGCTCGGCGCAACGGTGGCGGTGCCGACACTCGACGGCGATGCGGAGTTGACCTTCGAGGCCGGCACGCAGCCAGGAGACGTACGGGTTCTGCGCGGACGCGGGCTCCCGGTTCTCCAGGGATTCGGGCGCGGCAATCAACGGGTGTTCGTTCGTGTCGCCGTGCCCCGGCAGCTGACTGAGGAGCAGCGCCGGCTCCTCGGCGAGTTCGACTCCCTGTCGACGGATGCGACGTACGAGGCCGGCGAGGGGTTCTTCGACAAGCTGAAGAGCGCATTCCGCTGAACGCGATCCGGCGGGTCTCGGTTGCCGTGCCCGTCGAGCGCGTGGAGGAAGCGCGCGCCCAGATGCTCGAGCTCTTCCCTCAGGGCTTCGAAGAAGTGGACAGCCCCGACGGGATCGAGCTCGTGGCGTATACCGATGCAGGCGGGGAGGAACGCCTCTGGCACGTTTTCGGAGGCGTCCGAGGGCAGGACATCGCAGCCGATTGGCGCGACCGCTGGAAGGCGTTTCACCAGCCGGTGCGCGTCGGGCCGCTCTGGATCGGCCCGCCGTGGCACGACCCGCCCGACGACGCAATCGCGGTCGTGATCGACCCGGGTCGTGCCTTCGGGACCGGCGCCCATCCGACGACCCAGCTGTGCGTCGAGCTGATGCTCGAGCTAAAGCCGGCAAGCGTCGTCGACTTCGGCTGCGGCTCCGGGGTCCTGTCGATCGTCGCTGCAAAGCTCGGCTTCGCGCCGGTGATCGCCCTCGATGCCGACGAGAACGCCGTGGCGGCGACGATCGCCAATGCAGCCGCGAACGGCGTCCAGGTCGATGTTCGCCGCTCGAACGTGCTCGACGATAAGGCTCCCGTTACAGACGTAGCGCTCGCGAACATCACGCGCGCGTCGGTGGAGGAGCTCGCACCGCGTCTACATTCCAGGACTCTTTTGACGTCGGGCTACCTTCCGACCGACGACGCGCCTCTGCCCGGCTTTCGGCATCTGCGGCGCATCACGCGCTCCGGGTGGGCGGCGGATCATTACGAAGTGGCGCCCAAGCCACGCTCTGAAGCAAGTTAGCATCAGGCCCGTGACGACGTTCTCCGTCCGTTTTCTCGGCTGCAAGATCTCTCACACCGACGCGCAGGAAGTCCGCGAACGCCTGCTCGCGGACGGTCATCTCGAGCGAGGCAGAGACGAGGGCGCCGAGGTGGCGGTCGTGAACACCTGCTGCGTCACGCACGAGGCGGTGCGGAAGTCCCGCCAGGCGGCGGCCCGCGCGGCGCGCACGCATGAGCGCGTCTATGTGACGGGCTGCGCAGCGAATCTCACCGGCGCGGCCTTCTCGGGTCTACCAACCAACGTGATCGTCGTTTCGAGGCAGAGCGAGGAGACGGCGGCCTTCGTCGCCGGAGACGTGGGCGCGATCGGCTGCGTTCAGGCAGGGGCCCGCCTCGACCGCGTGCGCGCCTTCGTGAAGATCCAGGACGGCTGCAGCTTCTCGTGCAACTTCTGCGTGATCCCGCTCGTGCGCGGTGGATCGCGTAGCCGCTCCGCGCGCGCCGTGCTCGACGAGGTGGAGCGGCGCGTCGCGCACGGCCACAAGGAGATCGTCCTCACCGGGATCAACCTCGGCTGCTACCGGGACCGCGCCGCCGGGTACGCGCTACCGCGCCTGCTGCGTGAGGTCGGCGCCGTTCCCGGCCTGGAGCGTTTGCGCCTCTCTTCGATCGAGATCAACCATGTCGACGCCGAGCTCGTTTCGGCGCTGCGAGAAACGCCAAATGTGAGCAGGCATCTGCACGTCCCGCTCCAGTCGGGCGACGACCGGGTGCTGCGGGACATGGCGCGCCGCTACACGTCCGCGACCTACTTGCGCAGGCTCGAGCCGCTGGCCGACTTCAACCTCACGACCGATGCGATCGTCGGCTTTCCGACCGAGACCGAAAGTGCGTTCCGGAACACGCTTTCGGTTGTCAACGCGGCCGGCATCAGCAAGATCCACGTCTTCCCGTACTCGCCGCGACCCGGAACCGTCACGGCCGGGGACGACACCGTCGCGCCTGCTGTGAAGAAGGATCGCGGCGCCCGGCTGCGCGCGGCGTCCGAAGCGGCGTGTCTGGTCCGCTGGCGTGAGAAGATCGGCGCAGATGACGTCGTCCTCGTTGATCGGCCCGGCCGCGGCTACGGGGACGACTACTCGCCGTGGCTCGTCGATGCGCCCGTCGGTGAGCTCGTCCGCGTTGTCGGAGCGAGCGTCTCGGAGGAGGGGATCCTCGCTGCCTGAGGACTGCCTCTTCTGCAAGCTCGTCCAGGAGAGCGACCATGTTGCGAAAACGGACGGGTTCGTCGCGATCCGGGACATCAACCCGAGGGCCGACACCCACCTGCTCGTGCTGCCCGAGCGGCACGTGCCGACCTTCCGCGAAGTCGGGGAGTTTCCGCCCGACGAAGCGAAGCGGATGCTCGAGTTCGTGGCCGAGACTGCCCGCGAGGCCGGCCTCGAGGACTACCGCGTCGTCGTGAACGTCGGTGAAGGCGGCGGCCAGACAGTGTTCCACCTTCACTGGCACATTCTCGGCGGTCAAATCAAGGGACCCCTCGCTTGAGCCTCATCGCCCGCATGGAGGACGAGGTCAAGCAGGCGACGCTTGCGCGCGATCCCGACCGGCGCGACGCGCTGCGGCTGATCCTCGCGAGCCTCCGCTCGGCGGAGAAGGAGCTGCAGCGGCCACTGTCCGACGACGAGGAGCTCCAGGTCCTCCAGCGCGAGCGCAAGCGCCGCATCGAGGCGGCGGAGGCGTTCCGCACCGGCGGCCGCGAGGAGCAGGCGGCAGCCGAGGAGCAGGAGCTCTCGGTGCTGCAGGAATTCATGCCGGAGCCGCTCTCGGAAGCGGAGCTGGAGGAGATCGTGGACGACGCCATCGCCGAGAACGGCGCGACCAGCATGCGCGACTTCGGCCGCGTGATGGCCGACGTGATGCCACAGGTTTCGGGAAGGACGGACGGCTCCGTCGTCAGCCAGCTGGTGAAGGAGAAGCTCGCCTAAAGGCACGCCCGAGGGTCGCGCCTACACTGAGCGCGTGGAGCAAGTGAAACAGACGCTCGACGTCTCGAACGACGTCGCCGCCGAGCTGGCGACGATCGGCGACGGTGTCCTCGACGCTCTCCGCGACCGCCTCGAGTGCACCATTCTCCTGCGGGGAAACCGGCTCACGATCTCAGGGGACGACATCCACGTGGCAGAGGCGCGCGCGGTCGTCGACGAGTTGGTCGAGCTCGTCGAGACCGGCCAGGAGATCGGGCCCGGGACCGTGGACGCTGTCCTCAACGCCATCGACCACGCCGAGAACGTCCAGGACGTCTTCAGCGACGTGGTCTGGCGCCATCGGGGCAAGCAGATCACGCCCAAGACCGTGACCCAGAAGCAGTACGTCGATGCGATCCGGAACTGCACAGTCACCTTCGGGATCGGCCCGGCAGGAACCGGTAAGACCTATCTGGCGATGGCTGCGGCCGTCGCCGCGCTGCAGGACCGCCAGGTGGCGCGCGTCATCCTCACCCGCCCCGCGGTCGAGGCGGGCGAGCGGCTCGGCTTTCTTCCCGGCGACATGCTCGCGAAGGTCGATCCCTATCTGCGACCTCTCTTCGACGCGCTCTACGACATGCTCGATGCGGAGCGGCTGAACACGTATATGGAACGCGGGACGATCGAGGTGGCGCCGCTCGCCTTCATGCGCGGTCGCACGCTCAACGACTCCTTCATCATCCTCGACGAGGCGCAGAACACGAGCCCCGAGCAGATGCAGATGTTCCTCACGCGACTCGGCTTCGGGTCGAAAGTCGTCGTCACGGGTGACGTGACGCAGGTCGACCTCCCTCGCGAGCAGGCGTCGGGTCTCATCCAGGTCCAGGACATCCTCAGTTCGATCGACGGCATCGCCTTCATCCGCTTCGGCCACGAGGACGTCGTTCGGCACAAGCTCGTGCAACGGATCGTGGAGGCGTACAAGCTCCACGCGGAGGAGACCGGGACGGCACGGCGCAAGTAGCGGCGATGGTGGAGATCGAGGTGGCGAACCGTTCCGGCAAGGGCCTCGACGTCGAGGCTGCGTCGGACCTGATCCGTGAGGTCTTGCAGGAAGAGGGGATCGGTGACGGCGAGCTCGGCCTTCAGCTCGTCGGTCCGCAGGAGATCCGTGAGCTCAAGCGCGTCCACCTCGGCATCGACGAGGAAACGGACGCACTCGCGTTCCCGATCGACGGTCGCGACGAGTTGCCGGCAGGAGTCCCGCGTCAGCTCGGGGACGTCGTGCTCTGCCCGGAAGTCGTGGGAGCCGCCTGGCGCGCTCCGCTCGTGCATGCCGTTTTGCACCTTGTCGGCTTCGACCATGGGGCGGAGATGGAAGCACGGGAGCGAGCACACGCATGAGAGCCCGTCCCTCCGTCATCCAGAGCTTCAACTTCGCGATCGAAGGCGTCATCCACGTATTGCGGACGCAGCGCAACATGCGGCTTCACTTTGCGGCGGCCGTCGCCGTGATCGTCGTCGCAGTCGCAGTCGGAGTCTCGAAGATCGAGCTGAGCGTGTTGTTGATCTCGATCGCGTTCGTTCTCGTGGCCGAGATGATCAACACAGCGGTCGAGGGAGCAATCGACGCCGCAACGACCTCGTTCGACCCGATGGCGAAGTTGGCGAAGGACATTGCCGCCGGCGCTGTGCTCATCGCGTCCGTGAACGCCGTCGCGGTCGGCTACCTCGTGTTCGCCGGCAA
>DAITAW010000103.1:0-8571 GCA_036824055.1 Gaiellaceae bacterium
CCGTGCGACGGCCTTGAAAGGGCCGCGACCTGGACCGCTAGTCGATGGGGGCCGAGAGAGGACTCAGGCTAGCGGGCGCGGGGGTGAAGAGACGGCGTCTGCGCTGTCCGAGGCTCAGCTCATTCTGGCTTGGCGATGACTGAAGCCACCGGCCAGGGTGCCACCGCCGCGCCCTCACCTGAACCGGAGCGCTTGCACGCGGCGGCGCGCGAAGCGCGTAGCGACGCGGCGCCGTTCACGCTGGTTGCAGCCACGATCCTGATCGCGCTGGCGCTCGTGTCAGAGCACGCGCACTGGGAGTCGCTCGGGCATTCGTTCTGGTGGATGTGGTTGATCGTCGCGGCCCCCTACGTCGGTCTCGCGGCGACGCTGTTTCTGGGCCTGAAGCGCCTCGTCCTTCACGACCATCGGCGGGAGATCGTGATCGGGCTCCTGACGCTCGTCTGGGTCTTCAACGTCCTCGGTGTCGTCATCCTCGTCGCTTCGCTCGTCGCGCATTCCGCGATCCACATAACGGGCGGGCAGCTCCTTGCCAGCGGCGGCGCTGTGTGGTTCACCAACGCGATCGCGTTCGGCCTCGCCTTCTGGGAGCTGGACTGCGGCGGCCCGGTCGCGCGGGCGCTCGCGAGCGCAGCTCGCAAACCCGACTTCCAGTTTCCGCAGGACGAGAACCCCCAGCTGGCACGCGAAGGCTGGGCGCCCCGGCTCTGGGACTACTTCTACGTGTCGCTGACGAACGCGACGGCTTTCAGCCCGACCGATGCCATGCCGCTGACGCGCCCGGCCAAGGCGCTGATGGCGGCCGAATCGGTGCTATCCGTCGTCACCGTGCTGCTCGTCGCCGCGCGCGCAGTCAACATTCTCGCCTAGAGCACGGAACTCGAGCCGCTAGCGGGCAGGCCGCGGGAAAGCTACGTGGGCGTGCTGAAGATCGGCGAGGTTGTGGGCGCGCGTACGCCGCCGGCGCGCTCGACCGTCACGGCGACGACGGCCTTCTGCGGCACGGTGCCGCGGAGATGCACGGTGCTGCTCGCGCCGCCGGAGAAGAGGCCTGCGGGCCGCGGCGCTGCGCCGGTGGTGATCACCCAGGCCTCGTACGTCTTCCCATGCGGCGCGGTGGGGAGGCCGGAGATGCTGAGCGTCGCCTTCCCGTTCGGCCCGACCACGACGGTGAAGTCCCGCGTATGGCTCGACTGCATTCCGGCCACCACGAAGCCGACCACGATGCACGCCGCCGCGGCCGCTGCGACGCCGAGACCGCGGGCGACCCAGCGCCGCCGCAGGAGCGGGACGACGTTCGTCCGTTCGGCCGCTGCCGCGTCGAGGATTACCGCGCGGAGCCGCGGCGGCGGCACCGGCGCGACCGTGCCGAAGGCGAGCGCGCCGGCTGCTTCGCTCAGCCCGACGAGCTGGTCGCGGCACTCGTCGCACCGGGTCAGGTGCCGCTCGTACGCCTCGACCTCGTCCGGGTCGAGCGCGTCGAGAGCGTATGCGGCGGTCAGGTCGTGGAGGTCCATGACATCTCCGTCCCCGGCTCCCCGAGCAGCTCGCGAAGGCGCGAGAGCCCCCCGAACATCCTGCTCTTGATCGTGCCCAGCGGCTGGCCGAGCCGTTCGGCCAGCTCCGACTGGCTGAGACCTCCGTAATACGCGAGCTCGAGGGCTTCCCGCTGGGCATCGGGAAGCCTCCGCAGCGCCTCCTGCACGCGCTCGCGCTGCAGCCGCAGCCAAGCGTCCTCGTCGACGCCTTCGACGGACGGCTCGGCTGCGCGTTCGAGGGCGACGCCGCGCCGCCGCTGCTCGTGACGAACGGTGTCGACTGCGCGCCGGTGCACGAGCGTCAGGATCCACGTGCTGGCCTTGCCGCGCTCCGGCACGAACCGGGAAGCCGTTCGCCAGACGGTGAGGAACGCCTCCTGCACGGCGTCCTCGGCGAGCGCCTGGTCGCGCAACACCCGGAGCGCGAGCGCGTACGCGGAGCGGCCGTAGCGGTCGTACAGCTCGGCCAGCGCCCACTCCTCCGACCGGGCGGCCATGAGGACGAGCGCTTCGTCGGAGAGATGGGCGAGCTGCCGATTCACGCCCCAGATATTCGCTCGCGGGGCGCGGACGGTTCAAGTGGATCGAAAGTGGATCGAACCGGTCCGGCCGCTCGGACGAATCAGCGCCGACCGCAATACCACGGTGGCACGAGCCGCCGGGAAGGAGCCGAGATATGGAACGCCTTAGCAGGCGCTCGTTCGTGAAGGTCGCCGGCGCGGCCACCGGAGCAGCGGCGCTCGCCGCGGCGCCCCCGATCGCGCGAGCCGCGGTCGGTGACGACGCCAAGAAAGTCGACCCCACGGCGCGTGTCCCCGAGGAGCCGCTCGTCGCGTACGTGCGCGACGTCGAGCGCGGCGAGGTGACCGTCACCTCCGGCACCACCGAGCACACGTACCACGACCGCACTCTCGTACGGCGAATCGTGCGCGCGGCCGGCAGGAAGGACGTGAGCTAGATGTCCTCCCATCGCGAAGCCCCGTCGATCAGCCAGGACCCGGTCGCCGACAACGCCGACACCTACGCGTTCGTCAGCCCGGACGACCCGGGGACGGTCACGATCATCACGAACTACGTCCCGCTCGAGGGGCCCCCTGGCGGGCCGAACTTCTTCGAGTTCGGCGACGACGTCCTCTACTCCATCTACATCGACAACGACGGGGACGCGCTCCCCGACATCACGTACCAGTTCCAGTTCAAGACGACCTACCAGAACCCGGACACGTTCCTCTACAACACCGGGCCGATCACGGCGCTCGACAGCCCGAGCTGGAACAAGCGGCAGCTCTACTCCGTCTCCGTCATCCACGAGCACGGGCACGGCCCCGGCCCCGGCCCCGGCCCCGGCAAGAAGAAGCAGAAGCACGACCAGGACGGTAAGGGCAAGGTCCTGGGCCACGACCTCGCGTGTCCGCCGTGCAACATCGGGCCGCGCTCGACGCCCAATTACGACGCCCTTGCGACGGCGGCCGTACATAACCTTCCGTCGGGCGAGACGGTGTTCGCCGGCCAGCGGAACGACGGCTTCTTCGTCGACCTCGGTGCGATCTTCGACCTCGGCGACATCAGGGAGCTCAACACCCTCCACCTGATCCCGACGGCGACGGGGACGAGCGTCGACCCGCTGAAGACGCTCAACATCCACGCCATCGCGATCAAGGTCCCGATCTGGATGCTGACGAGGGACGGCTCGGTGCCCAGCGACCCGCTGAGCGCCAAGGCCGTGCTCGGCATCTGGGGCGGTGCGAGCCGCCGCAAGGTGCAGGTCCGCGACGACCACGGGAACGGGACGAAGGGGAGCGGGCCCTGGGTGCAGGTCTCGCGCCTCGGCAACCCCCTCTTCAACGAGGTGGTCGTGCCGGTCGGGGACAAGGACCGCTGGAACGCGGTCGACCCGATCGACGACACCGGCTTCGAGGAGTACGTCAATCAGCCGGAGCTCGGGAGGCTCCTGCCGATCCTCTACCCCGACCAGTTCCCGAACCTGGCGGCGTACAGCGCCGACCGGGCGGATCTCCACGCGATCCTGCTCACGGGGATTCCGAGCGGGATCGTGGGCGGGTTCCAGAACTTCACCGGGCCGAACCCTGCGGACATGCTGCGGCTGAACGTCGCCGTCCCGCCGACCACGTCGGACCCGAACCCGATCGGTCTGGTCGCCGGCGATCCCGCCGGCTACCCGAACGGGAGGCGGGTGTTCGACGACGTAGTCTCGATCGAGCTGAAGGCGATTGCGGGCTTCACGATCCCGCTCGTCGACTCGAGCTACAGCGTCGACGGCGCGGTCGGGGCGGTCTCGTCCTACCTCACGCCTGGGGTCGACCGCTACCAGTCGACGTTCCCGTATCTCGGGACGCCGCACGACGGATACGACACGCCCTCGTCGTGACCCCGAATCACCACCACTCGAAGGACGCTCGGCCCGAGCACGTAATTCTCGATCTCGGGCCGGGCGTCGGGGCACTCGTCCTCCACACCGGTGCGGACCTGCACGGAGTCGAGATCGAGATCAGCCCCTCGGGCTCCGACGAGGAACGCTCGCACAAGCAGGTTCACGAGCGGCCGGCCGGCGGCCGGCCGCTCTACGCGGCCGTGTTCGACCGCCTGCCCACAGGCGAGTACACGCTCTGGCTCGACGGCCGGCCGCTTCGGCGCAAGGTCGCCGTAGCGGACGCGGCCGTCACCGACATCTCGATTCAGGAGGAAAACAAATGATGGGCTGGACCAACCCCACGCACCTCGCGCTCCTGCTCCTGATCGCGCTCCTGCTCTTCGGCGCCAAGCGGGTGCCTGAGATCGGGCGCTCGCTCGGCTCGGGCATGCGCGAGTTCAAGGACTCGATCACGCACCAGATCCCGGAAGCGACCGAGCGCGAGAACGTCGACTGATGCGAACGCGCCGGCTCGCCCGCGAGGATGAGGCGACGCTCGTCGAGCATCTGGAGGAGCTGCGGTCGCGGATCATGGTCGTACTCGCCGTCGTTGCGGTGACGACCGGCGTCGCGTTCGCCTTCCACGGCCGCATCCTCGAGTGGCTTGCCCGGCCGTTGCCGCCGGCACACCGGCACCTTGCCGCGTTCGGCGTGGCCGAGCCGTTCTCCGTCTCGCTGGCGGTGAGCCTGTACGCCGGCCTCCTCTTCGCGCTGCCGGTGATCCTCTGGCAGGTCTGGTCTTTCCTAGCTCCGGCGCTCGACCCTGCGGCCGAGCGTCGGATTCTCGCGCTCGCCGCCTTCGGCCTCGTGCTGGGGGCGGCGGGCCTCGCCTTCGGCTACGGGGTCCTGCTCCCGCGCGCCGTCCACTGGCTCACCAGCTACGACACGACGCACTTCCGGCTCCTGCTCCGGGCGAGCAGCTACTACGCGTTCGTGGCTTCGGTGCTGCTCGGCGTCGTCTGCGTCTTCGAGCTCCCGCTCGTCGTGCTCGCGCTCGTCAACATCGGCGTGCTCACGTCGGCCGCACTGCGCCGAAACCGGCGGCGCGGCTACTTCCTCGTGGCGGTGGCCGCGCTCGCGTTGCCCGGGCCCGATCCGGTGACGACGCTGCTCGAGCTCCTGCCGATGTGGGCGCTGTTCGAAGGCTCGATCTGGCTCGCGGTGCTCGCAGAGCGGCGCGCAGCGAGGCTGTCGGTCGCGGGAGCGCAGGCATGACGAGGGCCGAGTGGACGAGGCTCGGAGGCTTCTCCGCCGCCGTGGTGCTCCTGCACGTGCTCGGCTTCGGGCTCTTTCTCTACTACCTGCCGCGGAACCCGGCGCTGACGGGCCTCGCTACGCTCGCGTACACCTTCGGCCTGCGGCACGCCTTCGACGCCGACCACATCGCGGCGATCGACAACACGACGCGAAAGCTGCTGCAGGACGGAAAGCGCCCACTCGGCACCGGCTTCTTCTTCTCCCTCGGCCACTCGACGATCGTCTTCTCGCTCACGGCCGGGCTGGCGGTGGCCGCCGAGTCGTTGAACGCCCGGATCCCGACGATCCAGTCGTACGGGTCGACGATCGGCGCCTCGGTCTCGGGCACGTTCCTGCTGCTGATCGGAGCGCTGAACCTCCTCGTGCTGCTCGAGGTCGTCGGCGTCTTCCGGAGCATGAAGCGCGGGCACTACGACGAGCAGGATCTCGAGGGCGCCCTGCTCAAGCAGGGATTCCTCAGCCGCTTTCTCCTCAAGCGGGTGGGCGACCGAATCGACGCGAGCTGGAAGATGTATCCGCTCGGCATCCTGTTCGGGCTCGGTTTCGACACGGCGACCGAGATCGGCTTGCTCGCCATCGCGGCCGGCGTAGCGACGCACCACGTCCCGTTCCTCGCCGTGATCTCGCTCCCGCTCGTCTTCGCCGCCGGCATGAGCCTCATGGACACCGCCGACGGCGCCTTCATGAGCCACGCCTACGGCTGGGCGTTCTCGAGCCCGGTGCGGAAGGTCTACTACAACATCAGCGTCACGAGCCTCTCGGTCGCCATCGCCTGGCTCGTCGGCGCGATCGAGCTCCTTCAGGTTCTCGCTGCCAAGCTCTCGCTGCACGGAACGTTCTGGCGGCTCCTCGAGAGCCTCGACCTGGGCCGTCTCGGCTACGTCGTAGTCGGGCTCTTCGCCGCCACCTGGCTCTTCTCCATCACGCTCTGGAAAACGGGCCGCTTCGAGCAGCGCTGGAGCTCGTTGCTCGAGCGCACCTAAGCCGGGTGGAGCGGTAGGAGGAGGGGGCGCCGGGGCTTCTGGGCGAAGTCGAAGTCGTTCGTGAGGTTGCCGAGGACGGACTCGTTCTCGCGCACGTCGGGCCGCGGGTCCGGCCGCCCGTCGGTCTTGGGGTCGAGCCTTTGGCCGCCGAGGAAGTCGTCCTCGATGAACTTGAGGTAAGCGTCGAAGCTGAGCGTCTGGTGGTCGACATAGCCCTTCCTCGCGTAGGGGCTGAGCACGAGTGCCGGCACGCGGAGGCCGTAGCCCTGGGCGTCGACGACCGGAGGCTTGACGTGGTCGTAGAAGCCGCCCCAGTCGTCCCAGGCGAGAAAGATCGCGGAGCTGTTCCAGTAGCGGCTCTTCATCACGGCGTTCACGAGCTTCGTCACCCACGCCTGCCCCTGGGCGATCGGGGCGCCGGGATGGTCGCTGTCGGCCCAGTCCGGAGTCACCCATGAGACGTTCGGGAGCGTCCCTCGAGCCGCGGCGGCATAGAAGCGGGAGAGCGGCTCCTGCGCGGCGGCGCGCTGCCTGTCCCGGCGTACGTCGGTGAAGTTCGGCAGGGGGTCCCACATGCCGGGCGTGTCTTGTCCCTTCAACCGTGTGTAGCAGTTGATCGGCCCCGTGAGACAGTCGGCCGGGGCGCCTTTCTGGACGTACGACGCCCACGTGACGCGGTACTTGTGGAGCAGGTACGTGAGGTCGGTCCACCCGTAGAGCGGCCCGTGCCGATATCGGCGGAGGGTCGTGCTCGGCCCGTCCCGTGGCCCCTGCAGGTTCGTCGTGCAGGTGTTCGGCCGGTACGGATCGCTGCACCGGGCCGACCAGCCCGAGACGAGCCAGAGATGCGCCGGCAGGCTCCAGCCCCAGTTCGGCTCGAACATGTGGTCCTCGAGGACGAAGTTCCGCGCGTATGCCCAGTAGTTCGGGATCTGCCCGCCGTCGTGGTAGCTCATGACGTTCGGGTGGCGGAGGTGGATGCACGCCGAGCCGTGCCGGTGACGGCGGCAGCTGCGGATGAGCTTGCCGTCGGTGATGCGGATGAAGCCGTCCATGCGTCCGCCGTCCACGTCCTTCTGGCCGGCGTCAGGGCCGTGCGCGCCGCCCGAGTCGTCGGCGCCGTTCGGGTCGAGGAACGGCTTCACGCAGCCGCCGACTCCGTTCGGCACGCACACCGTCGGCACGCCGTGCTTCATCGGGATTCCGGCGGCGCGCGGATACGTGCCGAAGAAGGAGTCGAAGGAGCGGTTCTCCTCCATGATCACGATCACGTGCCGGATCTCGTGGATGTCGCCGGTCCGGCGCGTGTGCAGCACGCCCGCCACGCTGCTCCGCGGCGCCGAGCCGCCACAACCCGCGCTCGCGCCAACGGCAACGAGGAGCAGGGCAAGGGGGCCGGCGAGTCTCAGCTGAACGGTGGGTGGAACGGGAGGAGGAGCGGCGGTCGAGGCTTCTGGTCGAAGTCGAAGTCGGTGACGAGGTTGCCGAGGATACTCGCGTTCTCGCGCACATCGGGGCGCGGGTCCGGCCGGCCGTCGGTACGCGGGTCGATGCGCTGCGAGTGCAGGAAGTCGTCCTCGATGAACTTGAGGTAGGCGTCCTGGCTGAGGACCTGGTGGTCGATGTAGCCCGCCTTCGCGTAGGGGCTGATCACGAGAGCCGGCACGCGCAGCCCGTAGCCCTGGGCGTCCACGGCGGGCGGTGTG
This sequence comes from Gaiellaceae bacterium, assembly GCA_036824055.1. GTDB lineage: Bacteria > Actinomycetota > Thermoleophilia > Gaiellales > Gaiellaceae > 3-1-20CM-4-69-9. The sequence goes on from DAITAW010000103.1 coordinate 7,916, forward strand.
ACGTGGTCGTAGAAGCCGCCCCAGTCGTCCCAGCAGAGGAAGATCGCGGTCGAGCCCCAGGCGCGTGAGCGCATGATCGAGTTGATCAGGCCGGTGACGTATGCCTGACCGGTGGTGACGAGAGAGGGCGGGTGCTCGCTGACCTTGTCCGAGGGCACGATCCACGAGACCGACGGGAGCGTGTTGTGCGCGAGGGCAGCGAACAAGTCGCGGAGCGGCGCGATGTTGCGGAGCTGGTGGTCTTCGCGCACCGTGTCGAACCACGGCAGCGGGTTCCAGATGCCGGGCGTCCTCGAGTTCTGCGGCACGGGAGCGCAAAACATTGCGTCGTTCACGCAATCGGGCTGCCCGCCGTTGTGGACGTAGTAGCTCCAGCTGACGTGGTACTTGTGCAGGAGGTAGGTGAGGTCCGTCCACGCGTAGTCCGGCGCCTTGCCGGTCGTGTTGCCGGGCTCTCCCGGCGGCGAGCCGGGATCCTGCACGGCCGGTTGGCAGCTCATGGGGTCGCCCTTCTTCGTGCACTTCGCCGACCAGCCCGAGACGAGATAGAGGTGCTCGGGCATGCTCCAGGACGTGTCCGACTCGAACATGTGGTCCTGGAGGACGAAGTGGCTCGCGTAGTCCCAGTAGTTCGGGATCTCGCGCCAGTCGTGATA
>DAITAW010000212.1:0-1863 GCA_036824055.1 Gaiellaceae bacterium
CAAGCGATCCGGCGGCGCGAGTCCGAGCGCGCGGTGGGGCCGGTGCTCGTTGTAGTGCGGCACATAGACGCAAAGGACGCGCTCGAGATGGCGGCGACCGACGATCAGGAGACGGTCGAGGCAGTCTTCGCGCAGGGTGCGCACCCACCTTTCCGCATAGGCGTTCGCGTTCGGCGCCCGAACCGGCGTCCGGATCACCCTGACGCCCTCGGAACGGAAGATCTCGTCGAAGGGGCCGCCGAACTTCGAATCGCGGTCGCGGATCAGCAGCCGGAAGGGCTGGTCATCGCCGAGTTGCATCATCAGGTTGCGCGCCTGCTGCGCCGTCCACGCGCCGTCAGGGTTCGACGTGCACGCGACGTACTCGATCCGTCGCGTCGCAAGCGAGATGAAGAACAGCACATAGATCCGCTGCAGAAACGCGGTCTCGACGGTTAGGAAGTCGCAGGCCAACGTAGTCGCCGCCTGCTGACGCAGAAACACACGCCACGACAACCCGCCCCGGTCGGGCGCGGGAGGAACACCCGCTTCGAGCAGCACGCTTCGCACTGTCGTCGCCGAGACAGCGACACCGAGACCCTTCAGCTCGCCAACGATCCTGCGGTATCCCCAGCGTGGGTTCTCCTTCGCGAGGCGACGGATCAGCGTCACGACCGAGGGATCGAGCGGAGGCCTTCCCGGCCTTGTGCACGGGTAGGTCCAGCGGCGAGCGACGAGTCGTCGGTGCCAGCGCAGCAAGGTGTCCGGGGTGACCAAGAAACTCGCCCAGACGGCGCGTGGCAGCGAACGGCTCAATGCGGCCAGAAACGCGCGGTCCGCCCGTGTCAGCCTCGGCCGCGAAGACTGACGCCGCAGCACCGCCAACTCGTGCCGCAACACCAGAATCTCCAACTCCTTCGACCGACGCGAGCGCCCCACAAGCAACACGAGCGCGAACAGGTTACGCACCGCCAGATACGCAAAAGACCACAGCAAACGACCCTCCCTCACCCCGACGCCACGAGAGCAGCGACCGTAGCCGAGCCGTACCCGGACAAGTTTTTGAACCCTACGCGCCCTCGACCATGCTCGGCGCCGAGACGTGCTCAGAGGGCTCATTCGCGAGTACAAGATCGCGGCGTGATCAAGGGCGAATCGGGTTTCCGGCACCCTCAGGTAACTGGCAGGCATCGACGGACAGGGTAACCACGTCCTCAGCCGCCGCGGCGACGCCCCCTGCCGTATCCGTCGGCCGCCTGCGGGGAGCGCACAGGCAAGGAGAAGGCGGGGAGCCGTCGCCGCCCCACGAGGGAAGGGTGGTCTGCCGGTTGCCAGTGGTGGATACCCGGGTGAGGTGCGCTACTTCTTTTCGGTGGCGGCCGGTTTGGTCGTGTCGAGGATCTGTGCGCCGCTGACGGCCCTCGCCAGTGAAGATGCGGCCCGCTTCGTGCTCGCTTTGTCGTCGAACTGTCCGCTCTGCAGCAGCTTCTCGCCGCTCCTGTTCAGGACGACGAAGCGGAACTTCTCGCCGCTTTTGCGAATCTCGATCTTCCCGGCCATCATCGTCCTCCTCGTCGTGATTGGGATTCGAGTCTATGCGGCCTGAAGCCAGGACGTTCCCGCCGACGCCGGCGCGCGCGATCTGGCAGTGCGATCTCTGGGTGCGGATGGTCTGGGGCTCGTTCGCGCCGTCAGCTGCGTTGCTCTCGCGCCGTCTGCCGGCTGGGAGCGAGGGCGGCGAGTTCGTCGTAGAGCAGGCTGAGGCGGTGAATGGTCGCCGGCCAGCCGTGATGGCGGCTCTCGGCCTGGGCGCGCCGGCCGCGTGCCAGCCGCTCCTGGTGGTTGGTAGCGGCCGCGACGAGCGCGTCGCTGAGGCTGTCCTGG
>DAITAW010000002.1:0-100057 GCA_036824055.1 Gaiellaceae bacterium
CGCGTAGCGGTCGTACGTCGGCCCGAGCGGCGCGAAGAGCGACCGCGCGGAGACGTCTCCTGCCACAGGGCCGAGTTTATGCTGGCGCCGTGTCGCTGAGCGAGGATGTCACCCGGATCGCTGAGGCCGCGGTGCGATATGCCGCGCCGGCAGAGGAGCTTGCAGCGGTTCTCCCGGTCGAGCCGGCGTCGGGAGAACGCGTCTATCTTTGTGCGTTCGCACTCCCCGACGGGACGCAGAGCTGGCTCGCGCTCGACGATCGCGGCTCCCCGTTGACGAACCGCACGCTGATTCGCGATGCGGCGTCGATCGCAGCGCTGGTGGAGATCGCGGAAGAGAGCGCGTCCGTTGCGACAGGATCGGAGCCACGCCTCGCCTCGCCCGCGTATCTCGACTCGCTCGGTGCCGCCGCGGTGAACGGCGACGTGGCCGGCGCGCTGCAGAGCGCACTGCCGGCGATCGACGAGCTCACTCGCGATCTCGAGCTGAACTACAAGCTCAAGCTCGAGTGATGCCGGGCGGCGGCCGCCGCACGAATCCTTCGGCCCAGGTCTCCCCGTAGCGGTGAAGCACCATGCCGACGACGACGCTGCCGAGCCCCGCCGCCAGCAGAGCTAGCGCGAACGTCCAGTGCCTCTCGTTCAGGCCCGTGATCAGGTAGTGGAGAAGACCTGCGTAGTAGCCGAGCACGCCGTACACGGCCCAGGTCGCGCGGCGGATCGGGCCGGAGGCGATCGCGATCAGCGTTCCCACGACGAGCATCGGGACCCAGCCGCGTGCCGGATCTCCGCTGGATTCCACGACGAAGAAGGCGAGGCCCCCGGCGGCACTGAACCAGCCGAGCGCGTGGAACCAGAACGCATGGCGTCGCCGGCCGAAGGCGTCCAGGAAGACCCCGACGATCACCATCAGCCCACCGGCTACGAGGGCTGCGATGGCACGGTCGTCACCGGTCACGGTCGAGTCGCCTGCGAGAGCGAGAAACTGGGCTGTGACGAGAATCGCCGTGACGACTGTGACGAACAGAAAAGAGAACTGCGTCAGCCAGTAGGCGATCAGCCCTGCGATTGCCGTGGCGATCGCAACCGCGACGGCAGAGCCGTTGAAGTCGGTGAGCGGCATGTCGCTCGACCAGACGTGGATCAGTCGGAGGAAGCCGATGCCGACAGCGGGAACCATCGCAACCGCCAGGGCGGCCGCCAGACCGCCCGGCACCCACCACCCGCGCCGCATGAGCTCGTTCGACGCCGCGGAATAGGTCAGCAGCAGTGCGATTGCCGCGACCAGGATCCAGACGCTCGAGTGCGACTCGGGCAGCGCGCCGAGTAGTGCATACGACGCGAACGCGATCCCGTAGGTGCCGGCGAACCAGAGGACGTTGGGAGGATCCATTCGAGGCCGGTCTCGCTCGGCCGGCGTCGAAGGAAGGACGACGCCTGCCCACTCCTCCACGCGGCGACACTAACGCGTAGGCGGTCCGTATGCTGTACGCAATGGAAGGCGGCTTCAGTTTCCCGCTCGGCGGCGACCCGGAGGATCTCCTCCGCGGCCTTCGCGAGTTCGCCGAGCAACAGGCGGCCTCGGTGCACGAAACCCAGCGGGAGCAGTTCGCCACGCTGACCCTGAACACGGCAGTCGAGCTGACCGGCGCAGCGCTCTCGCAGCTCCAGCCGTCCGGAACGCCGGACGAGCAGGCGATCGCACTCCGCGACGCCATGCGCGTGCTCTTCCCTGAGGCAGTCGCGCTCGTGAGCGCGGCACGTCAGGGCTTCATGCGCGAACGTTAGTATCCCGCCGCCCTTGGCGATCTTCGACCGCGCGATCGTTCGCATGCTTCCGGCCGTGCCACGGCCGGTCGTGCAAAAGCTCTCCGAACGCTACATCGCCGGGCCGGAACTGAAGGACGCGCGCGAGGCCGTGCGGCACATCAACGCACAGGGGAAGCTCGCGACGATCGACGTTCTCGGCGAGGAGATCACGAACGAGCACGAGGCGGCGGCAATCGTGCGTGCCTATCAGGACGTCTTCGCAGACATCGAGCACTGCGGGCTCGATTCGAATGTGAGCGTCAAGCTCACCGCCCTCGGCCTCAACCTCGACTACGACCTCTGTCGCGCGAACCTGGGCGTCGTCGTGGCTGACGCAGCGTCGCGCGGAAACTTCGTGCGCATCGACATGGAGGACTCGTCCACCACCGCCGACACGCTCCGGCTGTATCGCGAGTTGCGGGAGCAGGGCCGTGACAACCTCGGCGTCGTCCTACAGGCGATGTTGCGGCGCACGGACGGCGACATCGCCGCGCTCGCCGATCTGACGCCGAGCGTTCGCCTCTGCAAGGGGATCTACGTCGAGCCCGCCGAGCTGGCGTATCAGGACTTCGACGAGGTTCGCGCTGCCTACGTGCGCGCGCTCGAAGCGCTGCTGGATGCAGGCTCGTACGTGGGGATCGCGACGCACGACGAGTGGCTGCTCGACGAAGGGCGGCGGCTGGTCGCCGAGCGAGGCCTGCAGCGCGACGAGTACGAGTTCCAGATGCTGCTCGGCGTACGACCACAACTCGGGGACGAGCTCGTGCAGGAAGGCCATCGCCTGCGGATCTACGTCCCGTTCGGTCGGCACTGGTACGCGTACTCGCTCCGCCGACTGCAGGAGAACCCGAAGATCGCCGGCTACATCGCAGCGGGCACGCTGGGACGGCTGATCGGCCGTCACAACGGCGGCTAGGCCGGTGGTGGGCCGGGTGGTCCCGGTGGCGGAGGGGCTTCCTCCTCGACCACCGTTCGTCGTCGAGGCGGAGCGCCGGGCCCGGCCGCAGGAGGGCCGGCGTAGGGGCCACGGTGCCAACCCCAGGCGCCGGGACCCAGGCGCTCCCAGAGCAGGAGCGAGAGGAGCAACCCGACAAACCCCACGATCATCAGGATCCAGCCGACGACGTCGACGTCGACCGACGGATTCGGATTGCTCTGGTGAACGGCGAAGGCGAGGATCGCCCCTACCGCGATCAGGATCAAGCTGACGGGAAGGCCCATTGTTCAGACGTCCCCGGCGCCTGCGGTTGTCAAACGGCTGAGGACTTCCGGGCGTAGAGGAGGAACGTCCCGGGGATCCGCCCATCGTGGCGGCGGAAGTCGTCGCTGCGCGCGGGGTACTCCTCGAGCGCCCGCAGTACGAGACCTACCCGTGTCGCTGCGTTGACGATCTGCCCCAACCGCCTCGACCCCTCGGCGAAGTAGCTCTCACGCCAGTGCATCAGGCCGTCGACGCAGAGGGCGACGGGATGTTCCTCGAAGAGGAGCAGTTCACCGTCCGAGCGCAACGCCGCCGCGATGCCGCGCATCCAGTCCTCGAGGTCGGTGATCGGCAGAAGCGACCCGAGCCCGGCATACACGAGGTCGAAGCGCCCGCGTCGCAACTCCGCGGGCAGCAGTTGCGGATCGGCCTGCACCCAGAGGATGGAAGGCCAGCGTTCCCGCGCTAGCTCCAGCGCCTGCCTGGAGGAGTCGACGCCGGTGACGATCGCTCCGAGCTCCGCGAGCTCGGCGGTCGACTCGCCCGTGCCGCATTGCAGGTCGAGGACACGCTTCTTGTCGAGGTCGGCAAGGGCGCTCCGGACCTGCTTCGGCAGCCCACGCTCCCCCGAGAGTGCTTGCGCGCGTTGCCGGTGGATCTCGTCCCACGCCCGCCGGTTGTGGTCGGTCGGTTCCATCAGGCGAGGAGCGAGTAGCCGCCGTCGACGATCAGCGTGTGTCCACGCACCATCTGCGCGTCGTGCGAGCAGAGGAAGGCGACGGCACCCGCGATGTCATCGGGCTCGACGAGGCGGCCTGCGGGCGTCCTCGTCCTGCCAGTACGCAGCATCTCTTCGCGATTGGGAAAGTGATCGAGCGCTTCCGTCTCGACCACTCCACCTGACACGGCATTGACGCGGATACCGCGCGGACCGAGCTCGACGGCGAGATAGCGGACGACCGATTCCAGTGCCGCCTTCGACGTCCCGACGAGCACGTAGTTCTCGAGCACTCTCTGCGCACCGAGTGAAGAGATCGCAACAATCGACGAGCCGCTCTGCATGTCGGGCGCGCACGCGCGTGTGAGGGAGAGGAGAGCGCGGGCATTTGCATTCAGTGTCCAATCCCAGTGCTTGTCGTCCGTCTCGAGCGCAGGCTCGATCACGCCCGTGGCAGCGTTGTGCACGACGATCGCGTACGGCCCGTGCGCAGCGAGCTCGGCGATCACCTTCTCCGAGGCGACGTTGCCCCGCACGAGCAGGGGTTCGGCGCCGGCCGCGCAGATCTCCTCAGCGGCCGACTCGGCGGCTTGGTCGTTGCGCAGGTAACCCAGCACGATGCGGGAAGCGCCGTCGGACGCGAGTCGAAGCGCAATCGCCTTCCCGATCCCCCGCGTCCCGCCCGTCACGACGACGGAGCGGCCGTTGTCCGGATTCATTTCCGACCGGGGAGCGGGTCGTGCGCGGGCGCCGTGCTCGGGATCTCTTCCCACCCCGGCCGCGACCTCGGCTCGCGTGGGCCCTCCTCGGCCTTCGACGAAGCGAAGGCAAGTCGCTCGAGCAGCTCGATCTTCTCCTGTGCGTACTTCCTCACTGCATGCCCCTCGGGTAGATGCAGCACGAGCTCCTCGATCCGCGCCCGGAGCTGGGGCGCGAAGTGGGGCGTCGCCGGTCCGACGAGCGCGTCGACGTCCTCTTTGGTGGGCTCCCGCATTCGCGGAAGCCTAACTGGCTCTACCCCTGAACCGGCGAGGCGATGTAGATGCGAACTTCCAGCGGCCCGAACGAGTCGCTGAACGACCCGCCGCTGGCCGTGACGGTGTGCTGGCCGTCGAGACTCAGGAGCACGCGGTCGCCTAGCGCCGGCACGTTGATCGACGCCGTTGCCGGCGCGCGGCTGGCGTTCACGGCGATCACATACACGGCGCCGTTGTGCTCGCGGCCCCCCGCCTTCACCGGGCTGCCTGGCGCGACGCTCGTTGCGATCGGGGGCTCGACGAGCGCAGGGACGAGTGACTGGATCTCATGATTCGTCCGGGCGATCTCCGCGCCCACGTCGGCGTTCCAGTTGTTCGGGAAGTAGCCGATGGCGTGTGCGCCGCCGGCGATCGACAGCCAGGACTCCGCGCGAACGGTCTGGGGAGTCGGGTCGAGTTGCGCTCCCATGCAGTCCATCTGGCGCGCTTCGATCCACTGGAACGTCGGCCGGCCCCGGCCGAGGGCGACCAGATCGAGCTGCGAGTCGAAGACGTCACCGAAGCTGTCCCAGCGACACCAGTTCTGCAGCGGGTAGAGATCGAACCCGAGCACGTCGGCGCTCTCGGCCAGTGCGGGGTACATCCCCCGGCCCTGCGGGAGCGGGTTGGCTCGGCTGTAGAAGTGATTCGTCAGCGTGAGGAACCGCGGGCCCGACCCCGGGATCTCCGGCACCAGGCGCATCGCGTCTGCGGTCGTCAGATCGCCGGGAAGATGCGTGTCCCATTCGTCCGGCAGGTGCGTTCCGATGGTGCCGGCCCGCGCGGCCGCGGGGGCCAGCGCGTCGGCGAGGACGAAGGCTCGGCCGTTGACCCAGGTCGCAAGGTCCGCGCCGGTGCCGCAGCCGTTGCCCATGAAGAGATCGATGCCGACGGCGAGGGCCGACGAGGCGGCGTCGGGGCACTCAGCCCAGACCATCTTGGGGAACGAAGGCTGACCGTTGAGGAGGATGACTCCGCCGGAAGTCGTCGCCTGCACCGGGCCGGAGAGAGGGGGCGTGGTGAGCAGGTACTCGTCGACGCGTCCGGAACCGGCTTCGTTGGCAGCCGTGACGGCGACTTTGTAGGAGCTCGAGAAGGTCAAGCCTGTGAGGGTCGCCTCATGCTCGGTGCTCGCGACGCTCGGTGCCGTCCAGAGGACCGGCGCGTCGAGCCCGTATGCGATTCGAGACGTCGCAGGCACGTTCGTGCGCCACGCGATGGTCGCCGAGAACGGCGTGAGGGAGAGCGTGTGCACGTCCTGGATCTCCGGCGGAGGCCCGGTTGGCGCGGCAGGTACCGTCGTGCTTGTCGTGGGGTCGTTCGGCGAGTTGCTCGCCGGTGGAGTCGTCACGACGCCCGGGAGCGCGAGAAATCGCAGGTCGCTGGCGTACGGCGAGTTGAAGGTCGCGTCGGCGGCGTTGACTGCCCCGGGACGCGAGCCGTACGTCGTCACGGGTCGTCCGGTCGTTCCGGAGAGCCGACGAAGGCCGGGGCCTGACAGGCCGCGTGTATCCAGGCCCACGGGGGTCACCGGCCGGCCGCTCGGCGGTGCGAAGCCGAGCGGAGACTGCGCCGCGTAGGGGGTAGCCGATGCGGCCCGGACCGGAGCGGAACCGGAGCCGGGGAGGGCAACCTTTAGGCCGATCGTCGTACCCGCAACGACGGCAAGCAGGAGCCAACAGATGGTGCGCAGCCGCACCTTCTAGGAGTCGGCTTTCTGGGGCCTGACCTCTCCCTCAATCGAGGGATATGAGCCGGTAGCGTGCCGCCTCCATGCGCCGCCCGACTGCCGATCTGATGCTGCTGGCGACCGTCAGCCTTTGGGCGCTGAACTTCACCGTGTCGAAGTACATCCTCGACCACGGGTTCCATCCGCTTGCCTACTCGTCGATTCGGTATGCGTGCGCCGCTCTCCTGTTCGCGGGGATCACGTTCAGCTGGGAGGGCTCGCTGCGGATCGCGCTCCGGGATCTGCCGATCACGATCTTCTGCACCGCGGTCCTCTTCGCGAACCAATTGAGCTTCGTCTACGCGCTGCGCTTCACGACGGCGACGACCGTCGCGCTCGTCTTCGGGACGCTGCCGATCTTCACCGCGCTCTTCGCTCGCGGGAGCGGGGTCGAGCACCTCCCGCTCCGCTTCTGGATCGCCGCCGGCCTGTCGTTCGCCGGCGTCGCTCTCGTCGCGATCGGCTCGGGCGGGAACCTGTCGTCCAATCTGAAGGGTGACGTGCTCGGGCTGGTCGGGTCCGCGACCTGGGCCGCATATTCCGTCGCGATCGGCCCGCTCATGCGCCGGTACTCCCCGTTCAGGCTGAGTGCCGTCTTCCTGCTCGCCGTCACCCTCGCGCTACTGATCGCGGGGTCGCGGCAACTCGCCGATCAGAGCTTCCACTTCGGCGCGCTCGTGTGGATCGGGTTCGCGTTCGCGGTGCTCGGGCCGCTCGTGATCACGAACCTACTCTGGTTCACGGCGATCGACCGCGTCGGCCCCTCACGGGCATCGCTGTTCGCCAACCTGCAGCCCTTCCTCGCTGCCCTCGTCGCCCTCGCGCTGCTGTCGGAGCCGATCACAACAGTGCAGATCGTCGGCGGTGTGGCCATCGCGGGCGGAATCGTGCTGGCGTCACGCCGGGGGCCGGTCCCCATCGCACCTGCCGAGTAAAGTAAGGGTCATGGATCAGAACGCGGACTTCATGCCCATCGATGGCTGGGACCATCTCGAGCTCTACGTGGGCAATGCGAAGCAGGCTGCGTTCTACTACGAGAACGCGTTCGGCTTCACGAAGACCGCCTATGCGGGACCGGAGACGGGTGTGCGCGATCGCGCGTCCTACCTGCTCGAGCAGGGCGACATTCGGTTCGTGCTGACGAGCGGCCTGGGCGGCGACGGCGAGATCAATCGCTTTGCCTGCGCGCATGGAGACGGCGTCAGGGACACGGCGCTCACCGTGCCGGACGCGGGGGAGGCGTATCGCCAAGCCGTCCAGCGCGGCGCTCGCGGCGTCGTCGAGCCACACTGGGTCGAAGACGACTTCGGGCGCGTCGAGCTGGGGACGATCGCGACCTACGGCGAGAACGTCCATACGTTCATCAACCGCAGCGAGTACACCGGTCCGTTCTTGCCCGGCTTTCAGGAAGTCGCTCGGACGAACGGCCGGCCGGCGACGGGTGTCGGCCTGAAGGCGATCGACCACGTCGTCGGCAACGTCGAGCTCGGCAAGATGGACTACTGGGTCGAGTTCTACGAGCGCACGATGGGCTTCACGAACATCATTCACTTCGCGGACGAGCAGATTCACACGGAGTACTCGGCGCTGATGTCGAAGGTGATGGCGGACGGAGAGGGGAAGATCAAGTTCCCGATCAACGAGCCGGCGGAGGGGAAGCGCAAGAGCCAGATCGAGGAGTACCTCGAGTACTTCGGCGGGCCCGGTGTCCAGCACGTCGCGTTGCAGTCCGAGGACATCGTCCGCACCGTCGAGACGCTGCAGGACCAGGGGATCGTCTTCCTGTCGACACCCGACGTCTACTACGAGGACGTCGGTGACCGCGTCGGCGAGATCGGCGAGGACTGGGACGATCTGCGTCGGCTCCGGATCCTCGCCGACCGCGACGAGGACGGCTACCTCCTCCAGATCTTCACGCAGACGGCGCAGGATCGCCCGACGCTCTTCTTCGAAGTGATCGAACGGCACGGCGCACGCGGCTTCGGGGAGGGCAACTTCAAGGCCCTGTTCGAGGCGATCGAGCGCGAGCAGGCCCTTCGGGGCAATCTCTGAGTGACCTTTAGCGCCACCCGGGTCCCCCTGCAGACCGCAAGGCCTTGGGTTCCCGAGCGTCTACTCCCACAGACACTAAATCCCAGCAAAAGAGGTGGAAACAGATGCGCCGAATGACCATTCTATTCGTCTTGCTCGTCGGGGTTCTGACGCTGGCCGCGGCCGGCCTCGCCGATCCGGGCAACAAGGGCAAGGGCAAGGCACAGGGGAAGAACAAGTTCACCTTCTCGCTCACGACCACCGACCGTCGCTGCGACGGGACCGAGCCGTGGGCAAACTTGACCGAGAAGCGCACGTATCAGGTGCACGCGAACGGCGACGGAACGTTCCGGCTTCGCCGCGTCGACAAGGGCACGTTCACGACCGTCGCGGGCACGAGCCCGGGCAACTGCCTCGCGAACAAGAGCAAGCACGGCAAGCTCGTCACCGTGGGCGTGAAGGGCCGTTTCGGCGGCTATCTCGAAGGCACGATCACCGGTGGCACGTTCAACAAGAAGGCCACGTGTATTGCTGCGTGCTTCACGGGTGACTTCATCTCGGCCTTCTTCGGTGCGGGTGCTGTCTTCTCGTGCGACGGAGCGACGAATAGCACGAACTGCAAGTTCAACTACAACTACACCGCGCCGAGCAGCGGCGGAAATCCGAAGCTGCTGGTCCGCCACTGGCAGGACAAGGGCAAGGGCTCGGGGACGACGCTCAAAGAGATCTTCCACGGCGACATCGCCACTTCGTAGCGTCCGAGCACACGAATAGTTCAGAAGAACCCGCCTCGCCGGCGGGCTCTTCTGTTTCACTAGCCGGGTGGAACCTCAGCGACGGACGGCGCTGGTCTCGGTGGTCGCAGCCATCCTGCTCATCGCGCTCAAGCTTGGCGCCGGTCTCGCCTCGCACAGCCTGGGCCTCATCTCGGAGGCGTTGCACTCCGGCACCGACCTCGTCGCGGCGCTCCTGACCTTCTTCGCCGTCGGTGTGGCCGTGAGGCCCGCAGACGTTGCGCATCAGTACGGCCACGGGAAAGCAGAACATCTCTCGGCTCTGGCCGAGGCGGCCATCCTGGCCGCAGCGAGCTTCTTCATCGCCTGGCGGGCGATCACTCATCTCGTCGGCGGGCGCACCGCGTCGGTCGAGGCCAGGTGGTACGCGTTCGCGGTGATCGGAATCGTGATCGTGGTGGACATCAGTCGCACGGTCATCCTCTGGCGGGCGTCGCGCCGCTACCGCAGCGCGGCGTTGGCATCGAACGCGCTTCACTTCGCCGGCGATCTCGGCGGATCGGTCGCGGTGCTCGTTGGGCTCGTGCTCGTCCGCGAAGGGCACAAAGGCGCAGACTCGGCCGCAGCGCTCTTCGTCGCCGTCCTCGTGCTGCTTGCCGCGGCTCGGTTGATGAAGCGAAACGTCGACGTCCTGATGGACCGTGCGCCGGCCGACGCAGAGCAGGCGGCCCGCACAGCGATTGCAGGGGTTCAGCCGCCGGTGACACTCCAGCGGCTCCGTATGCGGCAGGCGGGACCGCGGCAATTCATGGATGTGGTCATCACCGTTCCGCCCGGCGCGGCGGTGGGACAGGGTCATGCCGCCGCTGACAGCGTGGAAGATGCGGTCAGCGCGGCGCTACCCGGAAGCGACGTCGTCGTTCACGTCGAGCCTCAGGAGGATGAGGCGGCTATCCGCGATCGCGCGCATGCGGCCGCGCTCGGCGTCCCCTCGGTGCGCGAGGTGCACAACGTCAGCGTCCTCGATGTCGGTGGGCGCACGGAAGTGTCGCTCCACCTGAAGCTCCCCGGGGAGGTCACGCTCGAGGAGGCGCACGAGGTGGCGAACCAGGTCGAGAACGCGATTGTCGCCGCAGTTCCCGAGGTCGATGCGGTGCAGACGCACATCGAGCCGCTCGGCGAGGCCGTGGAGGGACGGCGAATGAAGGACGACCGTGCCGAGCGGGACGTCGTGCTCCGCATCGTGCGCGAGGTCACCGGGGAAGAGCCGCGCGAGTTGCGCTTCGTCCGCACCGACGAGGGGCCCATCGCGTACCTGACGCTCGGACTCGATCCGTCGAGCCCGCTGGCGGAGGCCCACGCCCGCGCCAGCGAGATCGAGGAACGCATCCGCCGTGCGCGCCCGGACATCGCCGACGTCATCGTGCACACCGAGCCGTGACGCGCGGCTGCCTTCCGGAACGTATCGGTGCCAGGCACCGGTACGTCATCGTGACGAGAGCGTCATGAAGCTCTGCATGTTCACTCCGCGCGATCTGCAGCTCGAGCGCGGTTGGCCGGGGGTCATCGAAGGCGACACCGTCGTTCAGCTCGCAGCCCAGACGCTGCCGGCGTTCTTCACCGGTGGCGGCACGGCTCGCAGGCACGCGGAGTATCCGCTCGCCGAGATCGACTTCCGTCCGCCTGTTCAGCATCCGCCCGCAGTCCGCGACTTCTACGCCTTCGAGCAGCACGTGAAGACTGCCCGCGCGCTGCGCGGACAGGAGGTCCCGCCTGAGTGGTACGAGATCCCGGTCTTCTATTTCTCCAACCCTGCGGCGATCTACGGAGCTGAGGACGAAATCCCGTACCCGCCCGACACGGAGGAGCTGGACTACGAGCTTGAGGCTGCGGCGATCATCGGCAGGGACGAACAGATCGCCGGCTTCACGATCATGAACGACTGGTCCGCGCGCGACCTGCAGCGCGCAGAGATGAAAGTTGGGCTCGGTCCCGCGAAGGGCAAGGACTTCGCCACGAGCCTGGGGCCGATTGTCGTGACGCCCGACGAATTCGACGACGCGAGCGCCACGATGCTCGCGCGCGTGAACGGCGAGGAGCGGTCGCGCGGGAACCTCGCCGACATGCACCACTCGTGGGACGCGATCGCCGCGCAGGCCGCGCGCAACACGCACCTCCGGCCCGGTGACGTTCTCGGCTCGGGAACTGTCGGAACCGGCTGCATCCTCGAACATGGCGACGGACGCTGGCTACAACGCGGCGACGTCGTGGAACTGGAGATCGAGGGGATCGGCATCTTGCGGAACCGCGTCGCTTGAGTCGGATGCAAGCCGAGATCGTCGTAGTCGGGGCCGGGATCATGGGCTCCGCGACTGCGTACGCCCTTGCGCGCGAGGGACGCGACGTCCTGCTCGTCGAGCAGTTCCGGATCGGGCACGAGCACGGCTCGAGCCACGGCCGTTCGCGGATCGTCCGGCTCGCCTACCCGGAGGTGGAATTCGTCGAGCTGGCGAAGGAGTCGTTTGCCGGCTGGCACGAGCTCGAACGGGAGTCGGGACAGGAGCTGCTGGAGCTGAACGGGCTGTTGGAGATCGTGGAGCAGCCGGCGCAGAGCTCGAGCGACGCGCTGGCTGCCGCCGGGGCCGACTACGAGCTGTTCGATGCCGACTCTGCCAACCGGCGTTGGCCGGTCAGCGTGCCGGACAGGTGGACGGCGCTCTTTCAACCGGAGGCGGGCATCGTTCGCGCGGACCTCGCGCACCGCGCTTTCGTCGCCCGCGCGGTCGCGGAAGGCGCGCGTGTGACCGAGGAGACCCGGATCGAATCACTCGACGACGTCGAGGCGAAAGCCGTCGTCCTAACGACCGGCCCCTGGATCAAGGAGTTCTTCCCGGACCTGCCCGTTCGAACGACCCGCGAGACCGTCGCCTACTTCCGGCGAGCAGGTGGCCCGCTCCCGTCCGTCGTGCAGCTGGACCCGCAGACCCGTGGTCACGCGATGTACTCACTTCACGATCCACTTCACGGCCTGAAGGCCGGAGCGCACCACGCCGGCACCGAAGTCAGCCCCGACGAGCCGGGCAAACCCGACGCGGCCCTCGTGAGCCGCATCGCCGAATGGGTTGCCCGCACCTATCCGGATGCCGACCCCGATCCGGTCGCCGCGGAGACGTGCATGTACACGACGACGGCGGACGAGCATTTCATCCTCGAGCGTCGCGGCAAGGTCGTGATCGGCTCCGCGTGCAGCGGGCACGGTTTCAAGTTCGCGCCTGCGATCGGTAGCCGCCTCGCCGCTATGGCCGCTGAGGCGTCGGCTTGACGACGCCGACCGTCAGAGGGTGTGCGCGCTTTGCCCGCGCGCCCGCTTATATCCTCTGAGGCGTGCCGTTCTACCAGCGACTAGGCGACGTCCCGCGCAAGCGCCACATCCAGTTCCGCGACAACGGGACGCTTCTGACCGAGGAGGTCATGGGCATGGAGGGCTTCGTCGGGATGGAGTCGATCCTGTATCACCTCCAGTCCCCCTGCCGCGTGATGAAGATCGGCGACTTCGAGGAGATCAAGCGCGACGAATGGATTCCGGACGCGCACGCACACCGCCACTTCAAGACGTACGACATCGAAGCAGAGGGCGACGAGATCACCGGCCGCCGCCTGCTGATGTGGAATGACGACGTCGAGATCTCGCTCGCACGCCCGAAGGAGAAGATGGACTACTTCTTCCGCAACGGCGAGGGCGACGAGGTCGTCTTCGTGCACGAAGGCACCGGAACGCTCGAGACGATCTTCGGGAACGTTCCGTACAAGGACGGCGACTACATCGTCATCCCACGTGGCACCACCTACCGCTTCGAACCGGAGGACGAGCAGCGCTACCTCGTCTTCGAGACACCGGGCCTGATCGAGATCCCGAAGCGCTACCGCAACCAGTACGGCCAGATGCTCGAGGGCGCGCCGTATTACCACCGGGACATCCATCCCCCGACCGAGCTGAACACTCACCGCGACAAGGGGGAGTTCCCGGTCAAGGTGCGCGTGCGCGGCGGTTACCAGACGTACCTTCTCGACTACCACCCGTTCGACGTGATCGGGTGGGACGGCTACCTCTATCCGTGGACGTTCTCGGTGCACGACTTCGAGCCGATCACCGGCCGCATCCACCAGCCGCCGCCGTCGCATCAGACCTTCCAGGGCAGGAACTTCGTGATCTGCTCGTTCTGTCCGCGCAAGCTCGACTTCGACCCGCTCGCGGTGCCGATTCCGTATCACCACTCGAATCTCCAGTCCGAGGAGATGATCTATTACGTCTCCGGCAAGTTCGGCTCGCGAAGAGGCGTCGACGTCGGGTCGATCACCCTCCATCCGTCCGGCCTGCCGCACGGCCCGCAACCGGGCCTGGCCGAGAAGTCGATCGGCACGCACGAGACGCACGAGCTCGCGGTGATGTGCGACACGTTCTATCCGCTGAAGCTGACGAAGTTCGCGAAGAAGCTCGACGACGGCAAGTACGCCTACTCGTGGTACGAGAACGCGCAGGACGGCTCGAGCGCAGAGGACGCCTCCGTCGACGGCGACGCGAGCGGCGCCGGGCTCACCTCGCACTTCTAGGCGTCCTAGACTCCGGACATGGCCGAACCGCGTCGGGAGCGCAAGGTTGTCACGGTCCTGTTCGCCGACCTGGTCGGCTTCACGTCGCGGGCGGAGCAGCTCGACCCGGAAGACGTCGAAGAGATCCTGCGGCCCTACCACGAACGGTTGCGAATCGAGCTCGAGCGCCACGGTGGCACCGTCGAGAAGTTCATCGGCGACGCTGTGATGGCGCTGTTCGGCGCGCCCGTGGCGCACGAGGACGATCCCGAACGTGCCGTGCGGGCCGGCCTTGCGATCCGCCAGTACGCGGGAGAGGAGGGAATCGAGCTTCGGATCGGGATCACGACCGGAGAGGCGCTCGTCCGGCTCTCGGCGAAACCCGAGCAGGGTGAGACGGTTGCGACGGGCGACGTCGTCAACACTGCTGCTCGTCTGCAGGCCGCCGCTCCCGTCAACGGCGTGCTCGTCGACGAGACGACGTATCGAGCGACCAGGCAGGCGATCGACTACCGCGAGGTGGAGTCTGTCGACGCCAAGGGGAAGGCCGATCCGATTTCGGTCTGGGAGGCGCGGGAGGCGCGCGCACGCTTCGGCGTTGACGTCACCCACCACGCGCGTGCCGAGCTCGTGGGTCGCGAGCGCGAGCTCTCCGTTCTTCGTGACGCGTTCGATCGCGCACGTCACGAACGGATCCCGCAGCTGGTCACGCTCGTCGCCGTCCCAGGGATGGGCAAGAGCCGGCTCGTGTACGAGCTTCGGCAGATCGTCGATGCAGATCCGGAGCTGATCACGTGGCGGCAGGGCCGCTGTCTTGCCTACGGCGACGGGGTTGCGTTCTGGGCGCTTGCCGAAGTCGTCAAGGCGCAGGCCGGGATCCTCGAGCGGGACAGCGAGGCGGAGGCGGCGGAGAAGCTCCGAGTGGCGGTCGCCGATGCCATCGACGATGCGAGTGACGCTCGCTGGGTCGAGTCGCACCTCGGCCCCCTCGTCGGGCTCGAGAGCGAAACGGTGCTCGGAGGTGACCGTCGTGGCGAGGCGTTCGCGGCCTGGCGGCGGTATCTGGAGGCGCTCGCCGAGCGGCGGCCGTTGGTGCTCGTGTTCGAGGACCTTCACTGGGCCGACGAGGGTCTGCTCGACTTCGTCGACGAGCTGGTCGGCTGGCTGAGTGGCGTACCTCTCCTCGTCATCTGCAGTGCGAGGCCGGAGCTGCTCGAGCGTCGTCAGGGTTGGGGCGGCGGGACGCTGAATGCGTCGACGCTCGGGCTCTCCCCGCTTTCCCAGCAGCAGACAGCCCTCCTGATCTCGCACGTGCTCGAACGTGCGCTGCTCCCGGCGGAGATCCAGCAGGCGCTCCTGGAACGGGCAGAAGGGAATCCGCTCTACGCCGAGCAGTTCGCACAGCTCTACCTCGAACGCGGCTCGGCAGAGGACCTGCCTCTTCCCGAGACGCTGCAGGGGATCGTGGCCGCACGCTTGGACGGCCTCTCGGCCGACGGGAAGGCACTCCTCCAGGATGCAGCAGTCATCGGCAAGGTCTTCTGGACCGGTGCGCTGCGGCGAGACGAACGCGAGGCGGCCGAGCTCATGCACGGACTCGAACGGAAAGGATTCCTGACGCGCCAGCGCCGCTCCTCCGTCGAGAGCGAGGGCGAGTGGGCCTTCGCCCACATGCTCCTGCGCGATGTCGCCTACGGGCAGATCCCGCGCGGCGAGCGCGCCGAGAAGCATCGGCTCGTTGCCGAGTGGATCGAGTCGCTGGGCCGCCCCGAAGACCACGGGGAGATGCTCGCGCACCACTGGCGCTCCGCACTCGAGCTTTCCCGCGCCGCAGGCCGGGACGCCGGCGATCTAGCCGAGCGCACTCGGCTCGCCCTACGCGGCGCGGGCGACCGCGCCTTCGCGCTGAATGCCTACGGCGCGGCCGAGGTTTACTACGAGGAGGCGCTCGCGCTCTGGCCGCTCGATGACGAGCGGCCAGACCTGCTCTTCCGGCGCGCGCACGCGCTTCACCTGGCTGGAGACGAGCGCCGTGAGCCTGCGCTCGAGGAAGCTCGAGACGCGCTGATCGCGGTCGGGAACCGCGAAACGGCCGGCGAGGCGTCCGCGTTTCTCGCCCGCGCCGCCTGGCACCGAGGCGGACGCGACGAGGTCTTTTCCCACCTGGCGCGCGCCGAGGAGCTCGTCGCGGCTGCGCCTGCATCGGCCGCCAAGGCGCGCGTGCTCGCGACCTCGGCGCGTCAACGAACGCTGGCCGACGAGCCGCAGGAAGGAATCCGCCTGGCCGAGCAAGCGCTCGAACTGGCCGAGCGCTTCGAGCTCGCAGAGCTCGAGGCCCACGCGCTGGCCACGATCGGCACGGCGAAGCTGCTGCGAGACCCGGACGACGCGACGAGCTACCTGGAACGAGGCCTCGAGATCGCGCTCGCCGCCAACTCGCCGGAGGCTGCAACGATCCTGATCAACCTCGCCGTGGCGGCGTTCTTTACCGGTGACGTGCGCCGGGAGGACGAGCTCTTCGGTGAGGCCTACCTGATGGCCGAGCGCTTCGGCGACCTCGACACGCTTCGCTTCAGCCGCGGCGACCGGATCTGGACACGGTGGGCACTGGGCCACTGGGACGAAGCAGGCCAAGCCGCCGACGAGTTCATCACCGAGTGCGAATCCTCGCCCCACTATCTCGAATCCTCGGCCCGCGAGATTCGGGCTTACCTGCGTCTCGCTCGCGGCGATCGCGACGGCGCTCTCGAGGATTACCGCCGCGCTCTCGAGCTGGCACGACAGATCAAGGATCTGCAATCGCTGCTGCCCGCCTTGGTCCAATCGGCGCGTGGCCTCACGCTGTTGGGGAAGATCGACGAGGCGCAGGCACTCGCTACAGAAGCAATCGAGCTCGTCCGGGAGCACGTCCAGAACGCCGCAATTTTCTGGATGTTCAATCCTGTCGCACATCAACTCGGGCTTGGGCAGCAGGTGCGCGAGCTCGTGGAACAGGCTCCCGATAGCCCCTGGAAGGAGGTCGCCCTGGCCGGTTCGGGCGGAGACTTCAGCCGTGTCGCCGATCTCTTCGCCGCCTACGGGTCGCCCACGCACGAAGCGGAGGCTCGTCTCTGCGCGGCCGAACAGCTGATCGAAACAGGGCGAAGAGCCGAGGGCGAAGCCGAGCTTCAGAAGGCGCTCGCGTTCTACCGCAAGGTCGGCGCGACCCGCTACATCCAGCAAGGCGAGGCGCTACTTGCCGCTTCTGCTTAGCGCAGGTGTCAGTAACGGTCGATCTCGACCAGACGCTCGTCGCTGATCCCGAAGTGGTGGGCGACCTCGTGCAGGACGACACGCCTCACCTCCCGGCGTAGCCTGTCCGGATCGTCTCCGTAGAGTCGCACGAGGGGGCCGCGGTAGATCGTGATCTTGTCCGGTAGCACGCCGCCGTAGTAGCTGCCTCGTCTCGTGAGCGGTATGCCCTGATAAAGGCCGAGCAACCGCGACCCCCGGGGCGGCTCGTCTTCCACCACGATCTCCACGTTCGACATCTGCGCACGGAGGTCCGCCGGCAGCGAGTCGAGTGCTTCCTGCGCGTACTCCTCAAAGATCTCCATGAGGGCAGGGTAGACGGGCGTGCCTGCGGCGCTGCTTCACACGCCGACCCTTTATGCTCAGGACGTGCAGCAGATGCGCGCACGCGCCGGGAGCCAGACCAAGTTCCTGCTCGAGGAATCGCAGCTCCCGCGGCATTGGTACAACATCCGTTCCGACATGCCCACGGCTCTGCAGCCGGTGCTGCATCCGGGCACCGGACAGCCCGTTGGGCCTGACGATCTCGCGCCGCTGTTCCCGATGGAGCTGATTGGCCAGGAGGTGAGCGAGGAGGCGGAGATCGCCATTCCCGAGGAGGTCCTGGACATTTACAGCCTCTGGCGCCCGACGCCGCTCTACCGCGCGTCGAGGCTCGAGGCGGCGATCGGCACCCGCTCGCGGATCTTCTACAAGTACGAGGGCGTCAGTCCCCCGGGTAGCCATAAGCCGAACACCGCGGTCGCGCAAGCCTTCTACAACAAGAAGGAAGGACGGACGCGTCTCGCCACCGAGACCGGTGCGGGCCAGTGGGGCAGTGCGCTCTCGTTTGCATGCAAGCTGATCGGCCTCGAGTGCAAGGTGTACATGGTTCGGGTCTCATACGAGCAGAAGCCTGCACGGCGCTCGATGATCAAGGCGTGGGGCGCGGAGATCGTGCCGAGCCCTTCCGGGGAGACGCAGTCCGGCCGCGCGATTCTCGAGGAACACCCGGACTCGCCGGGGAGTCTCGGGATTGCGATCTCGGAGGCGGTCGAGGACGCGGCAGGGCGGGACGACACCGCCTACTCGCTCGGGAGCGTCCTCAACCACGTCCTCCTCCATCAGACCGTGATCGGTCAGGAGGCACTCGCGCAGATGGCGCTCGCAGGCGCGTTCCCCGACGTCGTCATCGGCTGCGTTGGCGGGGGCTCGAACTTCGCGGGCCTAGCGTTTCCGTTCCTCCGCGAGAAGATCGCGGGCCGCGAGATCGACGTGCTCGCATGCGAGCCCGCGGCGTGCCCGACGCTGACTCGCGGTCTGTTCGCGTACGACTTCGGCGATACGAGCAAGCTGACGCCGCTCGTACCGATGCACACGCTGGGCCACGACTTCGTACCGGCGCCGATCCATGCCGGCGGGCTCCGCTACCACGGAGTCGCTCCGCTGATCTCACAGCTCGTGCGCGATGGACTTGTTCGAGCCGAGGCATATCTTCAGAACGATGTTTTTGCCTCGGCCGTACTCTTCGCCGGCAGCGAGGGAATTCTTCCGGCGCCCGAGGCCGCGCACGCGATTCACGGGACGCTTCAGGTTGCGAAGGCCGCCGACGAGGTGGGCGAGGAGCGCACCATCTTGTTCAACCTTTCCGGGCACGGCCACTTCGACATGGCGGCCTACGACAACTACTTCGCGGGCAAGCTCGAGGATGTGGCCCTGGACGAGGACGAGATGGGGCGCGCTCTGCGAGCGATCGAGGGGTTGCCGGTCCCCGCTTAGCCCGCGTCACATCATCGGGCACCAAACCGCGCGGCCTCTTCCGAGCCGCCCGTGGCATCGCCGGCGCTGTACGAGTGGGCGCCCGCGCCGGCGAGCTTGCCGCCGTCGACGATCAGGTACTCCTCCCTGATCGGGCGGCCGTCGAACCAGCACTCGAGGATCTCGCGAACGCCGGCGGCGTACCGGGTCTGGGCCGACAGGCTCGTGCCGGAGTTGTGGGGAGTCATCCCGTGGTGCGGCATCGTCCGCCATGGATGATCCTGCGGGGCGGGCTGGGGAAACCAGACGTCGCCTGCATAGCCCGCGAGTTGACCGCTTTCGCACGCGCGCGCGACCGCGTCGCGATCACAGATCTTGCCGCGCGCGGTGTTCACGAGATACGCGCCGCGCTTCATCTTGCCGATCAACTCGTCGTTGAAGAGGTGCTCGGTCTCCGGATGCAGAGGAGCGTTGATCGTCACTACGTCACACACTCGAACCAGCGATTCGACGTCCGGGTGGTACGTGACGCCCAGTTCTTCCTCGACCTCGGTCGGAAGACGGTGCTTGTCGGTGTAGTGCAGCCCGACCTCGAACGGCTTCAGTCGGCGCAGCACGGCCGAGCCGATCCGCCCTGCGGCCACGGTGCCGACCTGCATTCCCTCGAGGTCGTACGACCTGGACACGCAGTCGGCGATGTTCCAGCCTTTGTCCAGGACCCACTGGTGGGCGGGGAGGTAGTTCCGCACAAGGGTGAGGATCACCATCACCACGTGCTCGGACACGCTGATGCTGTTGGAGTACGTCACCTCGGTAACCGTGATCCCGCGGTCGATCGCCGCCTGGAGATCGACGTGGTCGGAGCCGATTCCTGCCGTCAGCGCGAGCTTCAGGTTCGGTGCCTTCGCGATTCGCTCCGCAGTCAGATATGCGGGCCAGAAGGGCTGTGAGATCACAATCTCGGCGTCCGGGAGCTCACGTTCGAAAACCGAGTCGGGCCCGTCCTTGTCGGAGGTCACGATGAGTTCGTGCCCACGCTCCTCGACGAATTTCCGCAGCCCGAGCTCGCCCGACACGCTCCCGAGCAGGGCACCCGGGATGAAGTCGATCTTCTCGGGAGTCGGCGCGGTCTGGCCGTCGTAGTAGCTCTCGATCTTCGGAATGTCGTCCCGCGCGTATGACGCGGGATACCCGTCGACGGGATCGTCATAGAGGACGCAGAGGATCTTCGCCATCGCCTGCCTATCCTTCCTGTTGATGTTGGCCTCCAGGCATTCTCGCTGTTCGCCTCGGCGGGAAGAGGAGCATCGGGGAGTCGCGCCCGCCTCAATCCAATTCCACTGTTCCCGAGTAGCTGGTTGAAACGGACGAATCGCACCGGGGAGAAATGGAGGAGGAAATGGAGGCCAAATCTCTGAGGCGCCTCGCGTTCGCAGGTGCACTCGTCATCGCCACGCTCGTCATCGCCGCACCCTTGGGGGCGGCGGAACGAAACGCTTACGTGGTCACCAATCTCGTTTCCGACAGCGCCGCCGTGCCGGCGGCCAGCCACGACGCAAGCCTCGTCAACGGTTGGGGGCTCACTTCCAGTTCGAGCTCGCCGTGGTGGGTGTCCGACAACGGGGCGAACGTCTCGACGCTCTACAACGGGAACACCGGAGCAAAAGTGCCGCTGACCGTTGTGGTCGACGGCGGCCCAACCGGGACGGTCTTCAACATCGCCGGCGCGGGCTTCGCGGTGCCGAGCGGGGCCTCTTCGCGGTTCCTGTTCGCAAGCGAGGACGGCAACATCCGGGGCTGGCCGGGCTCGGGGCCGGCGCAGGAGACGGCAGCCCAGAGCTCGCTTCCCGATGCGAAGTACAAGGGGTTGGCGATCGCCCTGACTTCCGACGGCCCACGGCTCTACGCGACCGACTTCCACAACGGCCGCGTGGACGTGTGGGACGGGTCGTGGAACCTCGTCGCCTCGGCCACGTTCACCGATCCCGCCATTCCCGCCGGCTACGCGCCGTTCGGGATCCAAAGGATCGGCCAGACCATCTTCGTCACGTATGCGAAGCAGGACGCCGACGCGGCGGACGAGCTGCACGGCCAGGGCCTCGGCTTCGTCGACGCGTATGACACGGCCGGCAACCTGCTCGGGCGCGTCGCACAGCACGGGCAGCTCAACGCTCCGTGGGGGTTGGCCATGGCCCCCGCGACCTTCGGCCGCTTCGCGGGCGATCTGCTCGTCGGCAACTTCGGCGACGGCCAGATCAACGCCTACGCGCTCCTGCCGAACGGCCAATTCGAGCATCGCGGCGAGCTTCGGGGCACCGACGGCGCGCCGCTCGCCATCGACGGCCTCTGGGCACTCCAGTTCGGGAACGACGGTGGGGCCGGCCCGAGCACGCGGCTCTTCTTCACTGCGGGCCCGAACGACGAGCAGGACGGGCTCTTCGGCTCGATCGACCCGAACTAGAGGGTTGATGTGGAATTCGGCCGTCGTCGGAGGGCGCTCCAGACCAAGCCGGGCAGTGCGGTCGTTCGCGGTGCGTAGCGGCGCTACGTGCCGCGGGCGAACGTGCTGATCCGGCGCCGTGTCTGGTGCGTCATTCGGCCCGGCGGAATTACACATCAGGCCTCTAGTCCAACCGACACGCGCCCGGCCTCGATCAGGGGCCGGGCGCCCGTCTCAGCGATCTCTTAGACGGGTCTCAGGAGGTCACAGCCTGGAACGCCCTGAGAGCAGCCTTCCGAACTCCTGTGAGGCGCTCCAGATTCTCAGCAAACTCACAGGAATGCGTGCCACCATGGGATCGTGAGCGCGCAGCGATCCACGCAGTCGAATGTCAGCGAGCATCGCATCCTCGTCGTCGACGACGAGCCCTCGATCGTCGACGCGGTCGCCACGGCCCTTCGCTACGAGGGCTACGAGGTCGAGGAGGCCGGTTCCGGCCGGGAGGCGCTCGCGGCCGTTGCCCGGGCGGAGCCGGATCTGATCGTCCTCGACTGGATGCTTCCGGACATCGAGGGGATCGAGGTCGGCAAGAGGCTCCGGGCACAGGGCTTCAAGAGCGCGGTGCTCTTTCTGACCGCGAAGGATGCGACCGAGAACAAGGTCGAAGCTCTGCGCGCGGGCGGCGACGACTACGTCACGAAGCCGTTCAGCCTGGCCGAGGTCGTCGCCCGCGTCCAGGCGATCCTCCGCCGTTCGGCCGGCGAGCTCCCGGGCGACGTTCTCCGCTATGCCGACCTCGTCCTCGACGAAGGGCGGCACGAAGTGTTCCGTGGCAAAGAGTCGATTCCGCTGACGGGAACGGAGTTCTCGCTCCTCCGCTTCTTCATGCTCAATCCTCGGCGTGTTCTCTCGAAGACGCAGATTCTCCAGAATGTCTGGCACTACGACTTCGGGGGGAATTCGAATGTCGTCGAGACCTACGTCAGCTATCTCCGTAAGAAGCTCGACGCGACCGGGCCGCCGCTGATCCGGACAGTGCGGCAGGCCGGCTACATGCTCGATTCCAGGAAGGGCTAATGCACCGGCGTCTGTCGCTGCGGAGCCGCCTCGTGCTCGGTGTGCTCGTCCTTGCGACCATCGGGCTCGTCGCGGCAGACATCGCGACCTACACGTCACTGCGGTCGTTCCTGATCGGCAGGACCGACTCGTCGCTTCAGGCGGCGCACCAGGAGGCTGAAGCGGAACTGTTCGGGACGGGCCCGCGGGTAGCGACCGATCGGCCGGCCGAGAAGGATTCCGAGCCGGGGGTCGGCCGCTTGCAGAATCTGACGCGATCCTTGCCCGGCCTGTACATCGAGACGCGGAACAGCGGCGGAAAAACGCTCTTCAGGGACCAGGTCGCCGAGTTTCCGAACACGCAGACGCCGCCGTCGGCGCCGCGTCTGCCGAAGTCGATCGCTCTCGCTGCCGCAACCCCGGGCCAGCCGGACCGGGTCAGTTATTTCACGGTCGGATCCGTCAAAGGGAGCATGCGCTATCGCGTGCGCGCCTCCCTCGACCCGGGCTCGACGTCGATGCTGATCCTCGCGACCTCGCTCGGCGGCCTCGACGGGACGCTGCACCGCCTGATGCTGATCGAGCTACTGGTGACTGCGGGAGTGCTGGTCGCGATCGCAGTCCTCGGCCTCTGGGCCGTGCGCCTCGGCCTTCGTCCTCTGGACGCGATCGAGAAGACGGCGGCGGGAATTGCCGCCGGCGATCTGACTCGGCGTGTGGAGCGCGCGGAGGATCGCACGGAGGTTGGCAGGCTCGGTCTTGCGCTGAACACGATGCTCGGACAGATCGAAAGCGCCTTCAAGGCACGCGCCGCGTCCGAGGAAAAGCTTCGCCGGTTCGTTGCGGACGCTTCACACGAGCTGCGAACGCCCCTCGCGGCGGTGCGGGCGTATGCCGAGCTCTTCAAACGCGGAGCCGACAAGCGGCCCGAAGATCTCGAACGCGCGATGAGCGGCATCAGCCGCGAGTCGGCGCGGATGACGTTGCTCGTCGAGGACCTGCTGCTCCTGGCGCGCCTCGACGAGGGCCGGCCCCTGGAGCGCGAGCGGGTCGAGCTCGCGGACGTCGTGCGAGAGGCGGTCGAGACCGCTCGCACGGTCGATCCCGACCGTGTCATCGAGCTCGACACGGAACAGGCGGTCGTCCTCGGCGATGCGCACCGCCTGCGTCAGATGGTCGACAACCTGATCGGCAACACACGCGCGCACACGCCCGCAGACGCGCCGGTGAGTGTGTCCGTCGCAATGCTCAACGGCAATGCGTTGGTCTCCGTGCGGGATTCCGGTCCCGGCATGACGTCCGAAGAGAAGGAGCGCGTCTTCGAGCGCTTCTACCGCGCCGATCCGTCGCGAGCGCGGGCAAGCGGCGGCGTCGGTCTCGGGCTCTCGATCGTGTCAGCGGTCGCCGAGGCGCACGGCGGGAAGGTCTCCGTGCGGTCAGAGCCCGGCAAGGGTTCGACCTTCGAGATCTCGCTTCCGCTCGACGCGGACTCGTAACAGCACGTGGCTGACCTGGCGGTCCCTCAGCCGTACGACTTCGAGCGCTCGCTCGACCGCTTCACGTTCTGGGGGGTCGACCGCGCGAACGTCTGGCACGACGGTGGCCTGCACCGTGTCGTGGACGGAGGCGAAGTTCGAATCACGCCGGCCGAAGGCGGGGTGGACGTCGAGCCGGTCGACGCGTCGATCGCGTCTGTCGTGGGCAAGCTGCTCGGGCTCGAGCTCGACCTGCCGCCATTTTTGGCGTTCGCGCAGGGCGATCCCGTTCTCGCCGAAGCGGTACGGCTCTTGCCCGGCTTTCGTCCGCCGCTGGCGCCGGACCCGCTCGAGGCACTCGTGTCTTCGATCACGGCGCAGCAGGTGTCGCTCCACTCCGCGTTTGCGGTGCGCAGTCGCTTCATCGACCGGTTCGGCGTCGCCGCCGAGCACGCCGTTGCCTTTCCGACCCGCGAACGCGTCGGGCGGGCGAATGAGGAAGAGCTGACCGCTCTCGGCTTCTCCCTGCGGAAGGCCGAATACGTGCTCGGGATCGCGCGCGCCGACCTCGACTTCACGGCCCTGAAAACGCTCCCGGATGACGAGGTGAAGGCACTGCTGACGGCGCTGCGCGGCCTCGGGGAGTGGAGCGCCGACTGGTTCCTCGCCCGCCATCTTGCGCGACCCGAGGCGTGGCCGGCCGGCGACCTCGGGCTACGTAAGGCGGTGCTCGCGTTCTACCCTGAGGTCACGGACGTTCGTGCCGCGGGCGTCCGCTTCCATCCCTTCCAGAACCTCAGCGCCCACTATCTACTCGCAGCTCTGCGCTACCGATGACCATTCGCCCCGCCCAGAAGAACGACCAGGAGCTCATACGCGAGCTGTGGGTCGCGTTCGAGGCCGAGCTCCCCGGGCCGGACTATCTGCGGGAGAGCTGGGAGGACGCCTGGTCCGATCTCGCCCGGACCGTGCGCGAAGGCGTGGCGCTCATCGCCGAGGAGGACGGTCGCGCCGTCGGGTTCGTCTTCTGCGTCCTGGGAGACCGCGGGCGGAAGACCGCGCACGTCACAGACATCTATGTGCGGCCCGATGCGCGCAACAAGGGAATCGGCCGGGCGCTGCTCGCCGCGGTCCTCGAGCCGGCTCGGGGCGCCGGTCTCGACCATGTCAGCCTCGAGGTGCTGATCAGGAACAGCGATGCACGCCGCCTGTACGAGCGTCTCGGGTTCATTCCCATGGACGTGTTCATGGTCGCGCCAGTGGACACGCTGACGGAGCGGCTGGCGAGCGACGAGCGTCCGGCATCGTTCGGCTCGCTGCACGTCCAGACGGACGACGCGGCCGGTGTCGAGCGTGCCGTGACGCAATTCCTCCCGCGGCTCGGCCGTTCGGGGCAGACCGAAGTCGCGTCCGAGCGCAGCGGCTGGGTAACGGTCGTCGACGAGCTCTGCGACCACAATCGGAGTGCCCAGCGTCGCCTCGGTGCCGAGCTGTCCGAGCGCATGGGAGTCCCGGTGGTCGCGCTCGCCCTCGAGGAAGAGGTCGTGGTGCGCTGGCTGCTGTTCGAGCGCGGTCGCATGGTGGACGAGTACCTCTCCGTACCGACGTACTACGGCGAGCTGAACAAGGCGGATGAGCTGTCGTTGTCCGCCAACCCGACGCTCGCGGCGCGGTTGACGGGCGCCGACCCGGCTCGTGTGCGCGCCGTCGCGCGCGTTGCGTCGTCGCCGGCGGAGCTCGCTCCTGCGCGCGAGCTGTTGGCCGAGATCGCCGACGTCCTCGGGCTCGAGGCTAGGATCGACCGGTGATCACGCTCTACGACGCCGGCCGTTGTCCGTACTGCGCGCGGGTCCGCATCGCGCTCGCAGAGAAGGGCATCGAGTACGAGACTGTCGAGGTCGACCTCGACGACCGCCCCGCCTGGATCTACGAGAAGAACCCACTCGGACGCGTCCCTGTCCTGGAAGAGGACGCCTTCGTCCTCGCGGAATCCGCCGTGATCGACGAGTACCTCGACGAGCGCTATCCCGAGCCGCCACTCTGGCCGGCGGATCCCGCCGCGCGTGCGCTCGGCCGGATGCTGGTCTTCCGCTTCGACGAGCTCTCGAGGCCCTACTACGCGTTGCGGCGCGGTGAGGACGATGCGCGCGAGCGGCTCGACGCCGTGCTGGCAACGCTCGACTCCGCGCTGCAGGAGCAACGATTCTTGACCGGACCCGAGTTCGGCCTTGCCGACATCGCGTACATCCCGTGGATCCTCCGCGCGCGCGATCGCATGGACGTCGACCTCGAGCGGTTTCCGGCGCTCTCGGAGTGGGTGGGTCGTCTCGCCGAGCGCCCATCGATTGCCGCTGAGCTCGACGTCGTCGCCTCGCTGTGAAAGTCCTGCTGCTGCATGCGTTTCCGCTCGACAAGGGGATGTGGGAGCCCCAGCGCGCCGCGCTCGCCGGGCACGAGGTGATTGCTCCGCGGCTGTACGGCCGTGGGCGCACGATGGACGAGTGGGCAAGCTCGATCGCGGGCGAGACAGAGGGCGACCTCGCAGTCGTCGGGGCCTCGATGGGCGGTTATTGCGCGCTTGCGCTCGCGCGGCACGTGCCCGAGCGGGTGCGAGGCCTTTTGCTCGTAGGAGCGCGTCCCGACGCCGACTCGGACGAACGTCGCGCCGGCCGAGAGGACACGATCGAGCTGATCCGCAGCGAAGGGCTGGACGGACTGTGGCGCATGATGCTGCCGAAGCTCTTTCACGACCAGACCGTGGCGAACGAGCATCTCGTCTATCGAGACACCGACGCGCTCGTCACCGCGATGGCGGCGATTCGCGACCGGGAGGACTCGACCGATGTCGTCCGCTCGTTCTCCGGTCCGGTGCAGTTCGTGATCGGCGAGTTCGATCCCTATGTCTCCGCGGCCGAGGTGAGCGAGTTCGACGTTCGCGAGCTGCAAGGCGCCGGGCACCTGGTGAACCTCGAGCGGCCCGACGAGTTCAACGAGATCCTGCGCGAGTTCATCGGCCGTGTCTGAGCGGCTCCCTGCGGTCGTCGACGTCGTGTGGCTGCAGAGCGAGCTCGGTTCGGACGACCTGTTCCTCGGCGACGTGCGCGGGCCGAACGCACACGCGCGAGGACACATTCCCGGTTCGAAGCCGCTCGTGCTCGGTTCGCCGCCGCCGATGAGCGACCGCGAGATGCTGGAGACGCTCGCGCCCGAGGTGGGGCTGCGCCTACGGCGCCACGGCGTGACCGGCGAGGAGCGGCTCGTGCTCTATGACCGCGGCGACGGCATGGGCGCAATGCCTGCGGCGCAGATGGCGGAGCTTGCAGGCCATCCCCGTGTGGCCGTGCTGCTCGGCGGCGTCGCCGCGTGGCCGGGCGAGTTGCAGCTCGGACAGGTCGACCTGCAGCCGGTGAAGACGAGCTTCGAGCCGCGCTTCGAGGCGGTTCCGACACGCGACGAGTTGGTTGGCAGGCTCGAGGACTCGACGCTCATGATCCTCGACGTTCGTTCGGGGGAAGAGTTCAGAGGCAAGCACGGCTATCCGTGCGATCCGCGTCAAGGCCGTATTCCGGGCGCGCATCACGTTCCGGTCCACGAGCTCTTTGCCGGCCCGGGCGTACCGCTTCCGCCGGGTCAGATCAGAGCTCGACTGGGCGATCCGGCCGAGGTCGTGGCCTACTGTCATTCGGGCTCGCGGTCGGCGCTCGCGACGATGGCTCTCCGCCTCGCGGGCTACCGAGCGCGCAACTACGCAGGCTCGTGGCACGAGTGGTCGCGGCACGACGAGCTGCCACTCGAAAGAGGCTGACGGAACCGACATGTCTCGTTAGGCCACGGCCTGGTGTCGGACACCGGGCCGTGTCCTGAGAGGAGCCGGCTAGACGGGAGCAGTCACTCGCTCGGCCGCTTCGACGAAGCCGGCGCAGAGCTCACGACCGAGCCTGTTCCAGGCTTCGATCCGCTCCCGCGTCTCCGCGATGAGAGCCCCGGCGTCGACCGGCAGCTCCTCTTCCTCCTCGACCCAGCTCTCGACCTGCTCGAGCGTCACTTCGGGATGGAACTGGACGCCCCACGCATGGTCTCCGAGCCGGAAGGCCTGCGTGGACACGGGGTTGCGTGCCAACTCGATGGCGCCCGCCGGCACGCCGTGCGCGTAGTAGTGCCACTGAAATGCGTCGAACGTCTGCGGCAGGCGACCGAGGACCGGGTCTTCCGTGCCCGCCTCGGTGAGCTCGACGGCGAACCAGCCGACCTCGGCCTGCTCGACCGGATAGACCGGAGCGTGCGCCGCCTTCGCGAGCAGCTGGGCGCCGAGACAGATCCCCAGGACCGGCCTGTGCAGATCGAGCAACCGGTGCAGGAACAGGTCCTCCTCTCGCAGCCAGGGATGATGATCGTCCTGGTCGGCGTGCATCGCGCCGCCGAACACGAGCACCGCGCCGTACGCGTCGAGGGGGCGGGGGAGCGGCTTGTCCCAGGCAAGGCTCCATTCCTCCAGCGCGTGTCCCCGCTCGCGGACGACGTCGCCGAACACGCCCGAGCGCACGCTCTCGCCGTGGATGATCGCCAGAACGTCCATCAAGAAGGCGCGCTGACCGGAACCTTCTCCGCCTGCAACAACTGCTGCAGCTGCTTCGCGTTCGCCGCCGCCTGCGCCATGCGGCCTCCGCTGCCGTCGGGACTCGTGGCGTTGTTGTTGAAGAACGCGTAGGCCTGCTCGGCTTGCTCCGACAACTCGCGCAGCGGTCGAATCCATTCCCGCAGCTCGTCGTCCGAGTACAGATAGTCGAACCGGTCGGCGGCGCTGCCACCGCGTTTGTTCCACGTCGACGCGTTGCGGCCGTGAAAGCGGATGTAGGCAGTGGGGCTCGTGAGCGCCGGCACCGTCGGGACGAGATTCTTGGCGCCCTCGATCCGGGGCGCGTCGACGATCACGTTCGTCGCGCCGAGCTCCTCCAGGAACCGCAGCGTCTCGTTGCGATGGTCCTCGTCGAGCCAGCTCGAATGGCGGAACTCCACCAACATCTCGTCCTCTCCGAGCTGCTCGCGCGCCCATTGCAGGTACTCCAGCGACCGGTCCTTGTAGACCACGTACGGGGGAAACTGGAAGAGGATTCCGCCGAGCTTGCTGCTCGACCGAAGCGGCTCGAGCGCGCCGAGGAACCTTCGAAACACTTCACCGCGAAACTCGCGCGACGGCCGCTCGACCCGGCCGCGTATGTCCGTCGGCGCCTCGTCGCGCAGATCTGGCGGCAGCGACTCGAGCTTGACGGGATGACGCGTCATGAGGCCGAACGCCTTGACGTGCATCACGAATCCGTCCGGTGTGCGCTCCGCCCAGCGCTCGACCATCTCCTCGCCCGGCAGTCGGTAGTACGTCGAGTCGACCTCGACCGTGTCGAAGTGCTCGGCGTAATAGGGGAGGCGCTCTCCGGCCTTCACACCCGGCGGATACCAGTGCTTCGACAGCGCGTCGTCGGCCCAGGAACACGTGCCGATCCGGATTTCAGCCACCGGGCCAGCATACGAGACGGGGCCCAGGGCCCCGTCTCGTATGTGTCAGGCGGTATCCGCGGCCTACAGGCGGATTCTGATCTTGGCGCTCACTGCAGTGAACGTGGCGGCCGTCGCGCTGACGCAGCCGCCTGGGACACCGGGCGTCGGCGACGCGCAGCCGGTTGTCGTGATGTCGCGCTCCGCCACGGTCGTACGCGCCTGGAACGTCGAAGTCGTCTTCTTGCCCGTCTTCTTCAAGACGATGCTGTAGCTGCCGGAACCGTTCGTCCGCGCACTGAAGCCGGCGGACTTGCCGTTGACGAGCAGGGTGACCTTGGCGCCCGAGACGGCGGTGCCCGACTGCGTCACCTTGCCGGTGAACTTCACGAGCCGCCGCGGAGCATTCACCTTCTTCGCGAGTGTCACGGCGCCGTTGGCCACGTATGCGCGCGTCTCGACCGTTGCCGCGGCGTTGGGCGCACCTATGCCCGCCGCGTACGGAGTCGTAATCGCCTTCCAGACACTCAGTCCGGCGGGGACGGTGAAGACGTTGTCCACGGTGAACGTTGCGTCGAGGAGCCGAGCGCCGTTCGGCGAGCGACCCGGCGTGTTGAGCGGAACGTCATCCGGGCCGAGGCACACGACGAGCTTGTACGCGCCGAGTGCCGCTTCTGCACCCGCAAGCTGGTCGACGTGCACCGGCAGGTTGATGTTCTGTCCGGCGACCGAAAGAGCCAGGTTCCACACGGCGATGTGGGGAACCGGGTCGCAGCCGAGCGCATTCGTCGTCGGCGGCGCGACGATGACGTCGCCCGAAAGCGGCAGTGGAATGTTCGCGTCGCGCGAAAACACCGTGCCCGTCGTAGATCCGATCTTTGAGCCCGGCGCCGCCGATGCGTTGATCGAGTAGCCGGTCGGAACGTAGATCGAGATTCTTGCCGGCTGCGCATCCGATTGAGCCTGTGACACCTGGATCGTGAGCGACGTCGTGCTCTGCTTGACGCTCAGCTTCTGGGTCGCCAGCGCATTTCCCGCGAGTGCCAGTGCAGTCGTACCCACAAGAGTGAGCACGGCCAGCCTGAGGATTGTCTTCATACCCCTTCCTTTCCTACTTCGAAATCAGAAAAAGCCCTTCCATTAGACGCACGATGCCCCCAAGAGTTGAGCCTAATCTCGGGCATTCACGAACTTTCCGAAGAACTGCCACTGATTCGCGTGGTAGCGGGCCAGCTTGACTCGATCGATCGGGTAGTAGTCGCTCGGCGAAGTCTTGATCCGCAGGCCGGGCAGGAGAAACGGGTTCGTCTCGTCGAGGTGCGTCGCCGCCTTCAGCAGTCCTGCCCGTGTCAGATTCCGGCCAGCCTTCTTCAGCGTGTCCACCATCGTGTACGCGACAGCCATCCCGTAGTAGTTGAACACGTCGTCCGGCTTGGCGTCCGGGAGGAAGCGCTGGAGGATCGATTTGTAGAGCCGGACGGTCTTGTCCTTCGCCCACTGCTTCGAGGTCGGATCCTTCACGAACGCGATCGAGATCGAGCCCTCGACCTGCTTGCTGCTGGATGCGACGCGCGCGATCTTCATGATGTCGGGGGAGATCGAGACCGACGTGACGTAGACGTGGGGATGCCACCCGAGCCGGAAGGCCCCCACGTAGCCGAAGATCGCGAACTTCGGAGTTGCGAACAGCATGAGCGTGTCGGCGCCGCTGCTCTTGAGGTTCGCCATCTGCGAGGCGACGTCGTTGTCCGTGACCTCGTAGGGCTGTGTCGCGACGATCCTGCCCTTGGCACCGAGGCCGTGACGCAGGCCGTTGAGCATGTCCTTGCCGAAGTCCGAGTTCTCGTACAGCACGGCGATCCGCGCCCTGGGTTGATGCGCAGCGACGTAGCGGCCGTAGATCGCGCCCTCGCCCGCGAAGCTCGGGAGGTAGCCCATCGACCACGGATATTTCGCATGCTCGGTCGCGAGCTTCGACACGCCGCTCCCGATGAAGAGCTGCGGCACCTGCCGGTCGTTGAGATAGGCGCGGATTGCGAGGGCGTGCTCGGTGCCGACGCTGTTGAAGATGGCCAGGACCTGATCCTGCTCGACGAGCTGGCGCGTGAGCGTGATCGTCTTCGAAACGTCGAACTCGTCGTCGAGGTACTTGTAGACGATCTTCCGGCCGAAGACGCCGCCGTTCGCGTTGACGTACTTGAAGTACGCGTCCGCGCCGCGACCGACCGAGCCGTACGCAGCGGCCGGGCCGCTGATGGGGATGGTCCCGCCGAGCGTGATCGTGCTCGACGTGACACCGGGCGTCACGGCAGGAGCGGCAAGCGCGATCGCGGCCGCGGCCGCGGCGAGGTGCGAGATCACTGCGAGATCGGCTTCGGCAACAGCGGCAACGTCATGGTGACCTTGCCGACCGTCAGACGCGAGTCGTCCGGAACGAGGTTCAGGTAGAGCAGATTCGCGACGTTCTGCACGGTCGACGTGCCGCCGAGGTACACGCGCAGTTTCGATCCGCGCCTGATCAGGTTGCCCGTCGAGATGAGCTTGATCGTGACCGTGCGGGCTTTGGTGCCCAGCGATGTGATCGTGCCACCCTCCGTCAGCACCGTCTCCTGGCCCTGCGCATCGACCGACGTCAGCACTGCGACGAGGTGAGGCCAATGGGTTGGCGTCGACGCCGTGACGCGAACGATGGGCGCGCCGAACTGCTCGATCGACCGCTTCGGCAGCGTGAACGTGCGCACGATCCTCCCGCGTGCCGCCAGCCCGGAGCGGGCTTGCGACACGAGCGTGAGGCTCTTCACTTTGGGCAGCGCTGCGAAGCTGGCGGTCTTCTGGGTCCACGGATCGGAAGCGACTTGCACCGGCTTCTCCATGTCGACGCCGTTCGGAATGCCTTTCAGAAAGCGGTCGTACCAGCGCGTCGAGAGATCGAGCACGTGTGCGATGTCAGGGCCGGGAAAGCTCGAGGGCGAGTGGCCGAAGTCGCCGACGTACAGGCGCTTCGGCCCCCCGAGCCGGCGATAGGCGTTCGCAGCCTGATCGATGTCGAACGCAAAGTCGCGGCGGCCCTGGAAGAGGAAGCTCGGCGTGGTCACGGCGGACATCGCGTTGAGGCTCGACCGCGCGCGGAGCAAGGTTCGGACTCCGGGCAGGTTCTCGTTGCCGATCATCTGAGGCACGTAGGGCCGCAATGCCGGATCGATGCGGTCGACGGGCACGCTCTGCGCGAAGCTGTAGATCGCGCCGGCCTTGCCGAAGTTCTGCGGAAAGAGGGCGCCGTAGAGATCACTCCAGGTCTCGAACGTCTCGAGCGCCTTGAACGGCACTCCCGCGACGACGGAGTTCCAGGCCGCGCCGCCGCCGAGTGAGATTCCCCACGCGCCGATCTGCGTGTCGCTCACCTCCGGGCGGGCGGCGAGCCACTGGAACTCTGCGCGGACATCCGCCACCTCACGTGGCCCGTCGAGCGAGACGTAACCGCCTGACGTGCCGTGTCCTCGCGCATCGGGCGCGAACACTGCGTATCCCTTGCTCAGGTAGGGCGGGGCGAGCCCTGCGACCAGTTCCCTGTGGTTGCCGCCGAGGCCGTGGAACAGCATGATCGCCGGCCATCCTCCTGCGGGCGGTACCCCGTCGGGAACGAGCAGGGAGGCGTCGATGTGAACGCCGTCGTCCATGGTCAGCGACACCTCTGCCGCGTGTGCGAGGGCCGGCGCAACGAGCGCAAAGGCCAGGAGGCAGGCAAGCGCAAGAAGGCGGCGCACCAGGTGCACAGCGTATCCCGGCTATACGATCGCCGTGTGGATTCGCGGCCGGTTGGTGTGTTCGACTCGGGCGTGGGCGGCCTGACCGTCCTGCACGAGTGTCTGGTGACCATGCCGCACGAGGACTTCGTCTATCTCGGCGACCATGCGCGTCTGCCTTACGGGCCCAGGCCTCTCGAGGAGGTGCGGCAGTTCGCGCGCGAGATCGGGGCCTATCTCCAGAACCGGGGCGTCAAGCTCGTCGTCAACGCTTGCAACACCGCAACGTCCGCGGCGCTTCCGCAGTTACAGGAGGATCTGGACGTTCCCGTCGTGGGTGTGATCACTCCGGAGGCTCACGCTGCCGTTCAGGCGACGCGTAACCGCCGCATCGGCTTGCTCGCGACGGAAGGCACGGTCGCCGCCGGTAGGTACGCGGAGCTCGTGCACGCTCTCGACGCCGGTGTGGAGCTCGTGCCAGTCGCATGCCCGCGCCTCGTGCAGCTGATCGAGAGCGAGGACCCGTTCGGCGCCGTGACGACGGAAGCGGTGCGAGAATACGCCGCGCCGCTCAAGGACGCCGACGTCGACACGGTCATCCTCGGCTGTACGCACTATCCGTTGATCAGGCCGATCTTCCAGCGCGTGTTCGGCCGCGACGTGACTCTCGTGTTCTCCGCCGAAGAGACCGCGCGCGAGGTCGCGCAGACCCTGGCGCGGAAGGGCTACGAGAACGATCCCCGGCGCGAAGGCTCGTACCGTTTCCTGACCACCGGCGACCCCGAAGCGTTCCGCGAGATGGGCGCGCGGTTCCTGCAGGTGCCGGTCGCCGAGGTCGAGCACGTGGAGCTGGCTGCACTCGGTGCCGCGGCATGACGGCGAGGAGCGACGGCCGTAGGACAGATGAGCTCCGTCCGCTCGAGCTGATCCCGGATTTCCTCGAGCAGCCGCACGGGTCGGTTCTCTACGCGCAGGGGAAGACGAAAGTCCTCTGCACTGCGTCGATCCAGGAAGGCGTGCCGCGTTGGCTGTACGGCAAGGGCCGCGGCTGGCTCACCGCCGAGTACTCGCTGCTACCGGCCTCAACCGGAGACCGCACCGACCGCGAGGCCTCGCGCGGGAAGCAAGGTGGCCGCACGATCGAGATCCAGCGATTGATCGGCCGGTCGATTCGTTCGGTCACGGACTTCGAGGCGCTCGGCGAGCGCACGCTCTGGATCGACTGTGACGTGCTGCAGGCCGATGGCGGAACCCGGTGCGCTGCGATCACCGGGGCGTACGTCGCGGCGCGGCGGGCGCTCGAGAAGTTCGGCCTCTCGAAAGCGCTTTCCGGCTCGGTCGCTGCCGTCTCGGTCGGGATCGTCGGCGGCGACGCGTTGCTCGACCTCGACTACTCCGAGGACTCGCAGGCCGAGGTCGACATGAACGTCGTCATGACAGGCGACGGCACGCTGGTCGAGGTGCAGGCCACGGCCGAGAAGACGCCCTTCACGCGAGCCCGGCTCGACGATCTCCTCGAGCTCGCAGCGGGAGGGATCGAAGAGCTGGCCCTTGTACAGGAAGGCGCAGTTGCTGCTGCTCGCGTCTAGCCACCTTCCGACTCTCAACTGGGACGAGTCGCTGCTCCGGCTTGCGCTCGCCGCGCTGCTCGGCGGCCTGATCGGAGTCGAGCGCGAGCTGCGCGAGCGGGAAGCCGGTCTGCGCACGCACCTCCTCGTCTCGCTGGGCTCCGCCCTCTTCACGATCGTCGGCGCCTACGGGTTCCAGGCCTTCCTCGATTCCGGCGCGAGCGTCGTGCGCGCGGACCCGACGCGTATCGCAGCACAGATCGTCACCGGCATCGGCTTTCTCGGAGCGGGCGCGATCATCCGCCAGGGACTGTCGGTGCGGGGCCTGACCACGGCGGCGACGCTCTGGGTCGTCGCAGCAGTCGGTCTTGCTTCGGGCGCCGGGTACTACAGCGTCGCGGTGATCACGACCGCGCTCGTGCTGCTCGCGCTGTGGCCGCTGCGAATCGTTGCGTACCGAATCCTCGTTCGCTTCCGTCCGGAGGACGGGAGGCTGCTGGTTGCGCTGCCGGCCGGCCAGCCGCCGGGCGAGGTGATCGACGAGGTCGAGAAGACAGGAGCACGGATCGCGTCGCTCGAGGTTAGCCAGGAGGGCGACCGCAGGCGCCTCGCGTTCGATGTCGTGTTGCCGCGTGACATTCCAGCGGCGCGCATCGTTGCGCGAATCGCCGACCTCGAGCATGTCGCGGAGGTGCGTTGGACGGACTGACCGCGCGGCTCGCCTCGCGCAACGCGAACAAGGCGCGCGAGCTCGAGCACCTATTGCCCGACTGGAGAATCGAGCCGCTCGCAGCGGACGACTACCCGGCCGAGGACGGCACGACGTACTACGAGAACGCGCGCGGCAAGGCGCTCTTCGGCCGGACGCGGGCGGAGCCCGACGAGTGGGGGCTAGGGGAGGATTCCGGCATCGAGGTCGCGGCGCTCGGGGGCCGGCCGGGAGTCCAGTCGGCACGTACGGGCGGGGACGATCCGGTGGGCTGGCTGATCGGTGAGCTGGCCGGTGTCGAAGACCGCAACGCGCGGTACGTGAGCGAGCTCGTCATCGTCTCGCCCGCGGGCGAGGAGCTCCGCGGCACGGGCATGCTCGAAGGACGCATCGCCCACGAGCCACGCGGCAGCGAAGGCTTTGGCTTCGACCCGATCTTCCTTCCTGCGGGTGAAGAGAAAACGGTTGCCGAGTTGGGCAACGAGTGGAAGCGACAGCATTCTCACCGCGCCAATGCTGCACGCGCGCTACTCGCGGAACTACGCGAGACCCGCTAGCTCCTCGTCCTGCCGCTGCGCCGCACGTCGCGCGCGCCACCAGTTCAACTCTGCGCCGAGCACGATCACGTTCGCCATCACGTAGAGCCAGACGAGCAGGATGGCGGGAGCGCCGAACGCCCGCAGCGCCGGGTTGAGGTCCGCGTAACGCTGGTAGAGCGGGAGCACCTGGAACGTCGACTCCAGGAGGACGGCGGCCAAGATCGCTCCGGGAAGGACTTCGCGCAGCGTCAGATCGTCCTCGTTCGGCAGAAAGTAGTAACAGGAGAGGAGGAACAGAAACACTCCGAGAAGCGAGACGCCGATCGAGAGCGCGTAAGCCGTCGCCGCGTTCGAGACGACGCCCGGTAGGTAGTCCTGCAATGCCGTGACGCCGAGCGAGCCGGTGAGCAGCGCGACGAACAGGGTCACGAGGGAGCCGACCATCAGCAGGAAGGCAAGCCCCTTGCCTTGGAGGAACGACCGGTTCGGGCGTCCGTAGACGATGTTGAGCGCCGACTCGAGCACGCTGAAGAGCGAAAGCGAGGTCCACAGCAACGCGAGGCCGCCGATGATGCCGAGGGCCGCGGCGTTGTCCTGGACGGCATGGACGAGGTTGACGATCTGGTCGATCGGCGTCCCCGGCAAGGTCTTCTTGATCTCGCGGACGAGGAAGGAGGACTCGTCCGCGCGCCCGGTCAAGCCCAGGAGTGCGAGCGAGAGGAAGGTCAGCGGGACGAAGGAGAGCAGCGCGAAGTAGGCGATCATCGCGGCCAGATGCGGTCCACGGTCGCCGAAGAACTTCTGCACCAGGTCACGTCGGCGAACTCGCATGGGAGCGGTGAAGTATCCCTATGCTTCAGCCGAGATGGACGCGCAGCAGGCACTCGCCGACCTGACCGAGATCTCCTCTCAGATCCAGGCCGCGGTCGTGTTCGACGACACGGGGAAGGTCGCCGGATCGACGCTCGCAGATGCGCGGCGTACCGACGACCTCGCCCAGGCTGCCGGTGGGCTGCTTGCCGCCGCGGAAGCGGTCAACAAGGGAGAGAGCGCGCTGACCCAGCTCGAGGTGGCGACCGGCGAGGGCAGCGTCTTCGTCGTCCGGGACGGCAAGACGGTCATCGCGGCCACAACGGGTAGCAACCCGACGGCCGGGCTCGTCTTCTACGACCTCAAGTCGGCTTTGCGCAACGTGAAGGCGAAGCCCGCCGCCGCAACGAAAGCGGCCCCGGCGAAAAGGCCCGCCGCAGCCAAGAAAAAGACCGCGACCGCTGCAAAGAAGAAGACGGCGGCGCGCAAGCCGGCGACCAGGAAGAAGCCCGACGATGCGTCGTAGCGTCGCCGCACTCCTGGGGGTGGTCGGCGGCATGCTCGCCGGCGCGGCGTTCATCCGTCGCCAGGGGGCGCATCGTGAGCGAGCCGACCTCTATTTCGAGGACGGCTCGATGCTCTCGCTCACGAACGGCTCGCCGGGAGCAGATCGGCTCCTGCCGCTTGCACGTGACGTCATCCGTAAGACCCGCGGTACTTGACCGACGACGAGCTGAAGCTCGCCCTTCGGGAGCACGCCTATCTCGAGGGCGACTTCGTCCTGCGCTCGGGAAAGCGCTCGCGCTATTACCTGGACAAGTACCGCTTCGAGACGCGGCCCGACATCCTTGGGCAGCTCGGCGAACGGATCGCGATCGCTGTGCACGACTTCGATCCTGAGGCGACGCGTCTGGCCGGGCCCGAGCTCGGCGCAGTTGCGCTCGCCGCCGCGGGGTCGCTCGCGTCGGGGCTCCCGTTTCTGATCGTTCGCAAAGCCGCGAAGGAATACGGCACGTCGAACCGACTCGAAGGCGTGTACACCAAGGGTGAGACCGTCTGCCTCGTCGAGGACGTCGTCACCTCCGGGGGAGCGCTGCTGGAAGCGGTCGAGGCTCTGCGCAACGCCGGCCTGACCGTGCGAACGGCGATCTGCATCGTCGATCGCGAGGAAGGCGGAGCCGATGCGCTCGCTCGTCAGGCGGTTCGATTGCGTCCGATTTTTCGTGCCGGCGAGATCCTGCAAGCGGTCTGACGACCCTTTTTTGTGCCAAAACAGGGCCGAGGGCCGTCGGATTCGGCTCAAAAGACCCGCAAAACCGCATGGTTGAGCCAGTCCTACGCTGCTGTTAGGGTCTTTCACCGAGGTCCGAACTGTCGACAGGAGGAGTGGGACTTGACGAAACAGGAGTTCGTTAACGAGATCGCGAGGCGCGCCGATCTCTCGAGTCGCGATGCGGCGAAGGCCGTAGACGCCTTCCTCGACGCAATCACCGACACGCTGCAGGGCGGCGGAGAAGTGGCCTTCACGGGCTTCGGAAAATTCGTCACCCAGCGGCGCGCAGAGCGCCAGGGCGTGAATCCGCGCAATCCGACGCAGAAAGTGACGATCCCGGCGGCCACCGTGCCGAAGTTCTCCGCGGGAAGTCAGCTAAAGGCGGCGGTCAAGAGCGGCGGGGCCGGCGCCTAGCCCCCGATCTCCCTCGAGAACTCGCGAAGGCCGCGCACTAGTCGCGGCCTTCGCTGTCTTTGGCGCGAAGTAGTCTCAGAGTGTGGCCGCCGTGGCGACGACGAACTTCGCCGACCGCCTCGCCGAAGCGGTCGAGCGGAAGCGCTCGCAGCTGGTCGTCGGGCTCGACCCGCGGCCGGATCTCCTGCCCATCGAGCTGAAGGGCGAGGCCCATCTCGGCCGCCCGCAGGCGGCGGACGCCTGCGCGCGCTTTTGCCGGGGCCTCGTCGACGCGGTGGCACCCTACGTCGTGGCGGTCAAGCCGCAGGTCGCGTTCTTCGAGGCGCTCGGCGCCGACGGCTTCCGCGCGCTCGAGGACGTCTGCGCGTACACGCGCGCCGCGGGATTGCACGTGATCGCCGACGCGAAGCGCGGCGACATCGGCTCGACGGCGCGCGCGTACGCAGCTGCCTATCTGGAATCGTCCGACAACAAGCCGCCACTGGCCGACGCCGTGACCGTGAACCCGTATCTGGGCCGTGACTCGCTCGACCCCTTCCTCGCGGCGTGCCGACGCGACGGGGCAGGCATCTTCTGTGTCGTCAAGACCTCCAACGCCGGCGGGGCGGAGGTGCAGGATCTCGTCCTCTCCGACGGTCGGCACGTGTGGCACCAGGTGGCCGAGCTCGTTGCCGAATGGGGTGCAGATTTGGTGGGCGAACATGGCCTCTCGTCGGTCGGAGCGGTCATCGGCGCGACGCATCCCCGAGCTGTGGGCCAGGCACGGAGGCTGCTCCCTCGCGCGATCCTGTTGCTCCCCGGTGTCGGCGCCCAGGGCGCGACGCCTGCAGACGTGGCCCGGGCATTCACGAGCGGGCCGGCCAGCGCACTCGTGAACGTCTCGCGCGACGTGATCTACGCCTTCCGCGTCAGCGGCATGGACTGGCGCAGCGCGGCTGCTGCGGAGGCGTCGAAGTACGCGCGCGAAGTGTGGGCAGTCTCCGGCTGGTAAGGAACGAACGATGGATCCGCGCAGGCGTCAGGAACTGACGCGGTACGGGGCTCCGGCGGCGTTCCTCGCGGCCGTGACGATCGTCGTGATCCTGATCAAGTCGGGCTTGAACGGCGGGTCGGGCTCGACGACGACCGTCGGCCTGCTCCCGACCACGACCCATACCGCAACGACGGCGGTGACGACGACCAACAAGCTCGTTCTGACGGCTCCGCTGACGAGCACCGCGACGACGACGACGGCAACGACGGCAACGACGACTCCGGGGGCGCAGTACTACGTCGTGCAGAGCGGCGACACGCTCGGCTCCATCGCCCAGAAGTACAGCTCCACGGTCACCGACCTGATGACCCTTAATCCGGGCGTCGACCCGACCGCGCTCCGCATCGGACAGCGAGTCCGAGTCAAGTAACTATCCTCTCGCTCGTGATCCTCCGGATCTGGGTCGCCGCCTTCCTTGCGGCGCTCGCCTTCGTCACCGCAGCACCCGCGGTAACGACGCCACCGCCGCCCGTGCTGGCGCGAGCGTTCATCGTCGAGAACCCCGCGACCGGCGAGGTGCTCGCACAGCACGGAGCGTGGACACGCGTGCCGATCGCGAGCATCACCAAGCTGATGACGGTGGTCGTCGCACTCGAGCATGCGCGCTGGAACGCGATCGTGCGCGTGCGCGCGGACGCGGCCGCTGTCGGTGAGTCGACCATCAACCTCCGCGCCGGCGAGCGCATACGCGTGGGCGATCTCGTCAAGGCCGCGTTGATCCAGAGCGCGAACGACGCCGCCGTCGCGCTGGCCGATTACGTCGGCCACGGAGACCGCGCGGCGTTCGTCTCGATGATGAATGCAAAAGCGCGGGAGCTGGGGCTGCAGCGAACGCACTTCATCCGGCCGGACGGGCTGGACGTGCCGGGTCACTACTCCACGGCGGAGGACGTGACGACGCTTGCGGAGTACGCGATGCGCGATCCGCGGATCCGGGCAACCGTGCGCATGCGAGACGACACCATCCCCGGAGGCCGGCACTTGCACACCTGGAACGATCTGCTCGGCGTGTTCAAGGGTCTCTACGGCGTCAAGACCGGGCATACGAGCACCGCGGGCTGGTGCGAGGTCGCCGCGGTCCGCCGCAACGGTGTCACGCTGTACACGACGGTGCTCGGAAGCCCCACACGCTCTCAGCGGAACACAGACCTGGCCGCGCTGCTCCGCTGGGGCATCTCGCGTTACCGTCCCGTCTGGCTCTTGCCTCGCGGTCATATCTATCTCGAAGCGAGCGTGGGGTACGGGAAAGGCTCGGTCCCGATCGTCGCCGCACGACCGGTTGCGCGGCCGGTTCGCGTCGACAAGCCGCTCGTCGCGCGTGTCGCCGCGCCGACCGTCCTCGAACTGCCGGTGCAACGGGGCGAGCGTGTCGGCGAAATCCGCATCTACTCGGGACGCCGGCTCGTCGCCCGGCAACCGCTGCTCGCGGCTCGCTCCGTGGCGAAGCCGGGCTTCGGCGGACGCATCGGCTTCTACGCGGGGCGAACCCTGACCCACGTGAAGGACTGGTTCTCGTGATCGTCACCGTGACCTTGAACGCGGCGATCGATCGGACCCTGACCGTTCCGAACTTTCAGCTGGGCCAGCGGCACCGCGCGAGCCAGGGCCTCACGCTCGCGGGCGGCAAGGGCATCAACGTCGCGCGGGCGCTGAAGCGGCTCGACGTTCCCGTCGTCGCGACAGGGCTCGCGGGCGGCCGCACCGGAACGCGCATCGTGGAGGAGTTGACCTCCGAGGCGATCCTCAACGACTTCGTCCGGATCGCGGACGAGTCGCGCACCTCGACCGCGGTCGTCGACCCGACGGCGGGGACCTACACGGAGATCAACGAATGGGGACCGCACGTGGAGCCGGAGGAGCTCGCGATGCTGCTGGACAAGATCAGCTACCTGGCACGCGGCGCCGACATGGTCGTGTTCGCCGGCACGCTGCCCAGAGGCGTCGACGACGGCTTCTACGCCGAAGCGATCCGCGATCTCAACCGGCGCCACGTTCCGGCAGTCCTCGACTCGGAAGGACCGCCGCTCCGTCTGGGCG
The DNA here is from genome assembly GCA_036824055.1 of Gaiellaceae bacterium. Lineage (GTDB taxonomy): Bacteria > Actinomycetota > Thermoleophilia > Gaiellales > Gaiellaceae > 3-1-20CM-4-69-9. Next base: position 41,443 of record DAITAW010000002.1, read on the forward strand.
TGGAGGCCGAGGCCTTCCTCGTGACGCCGAACCAGCGTGAAGCCGAGGGACTCGTCGGGCAGGAGCTAGGCGACGACGAGGACTACATGATGGCGCTCGACCGGATCGCCGACATGGGCGCGCGAAACGTGCTCATTACGGCGGAGACTCGAAGCTTCGGCCTCTTCCGCGCCGAGCGGAAGCGAACGCTGTTCCGCGCGGACGCGCCGGTCGTCGAGCCCGTCTCCGCAGTCGGCTCGGGAGACGTCCTCCTCGCCGCTTTCCTTTCCGCGCGCGTCGCGGAGAAGCCGCTCGAGGACTCGCTGAAGATCGCGGTGGCGGCCGGAGCGGCCTCGACGCTCGAGGTCGGTGCCGGCCGTTTCGCGCCTCGGGAGGCCTCGCGCCTGCAGAGCTCGGTCCACGTGCGGGTGCTCGAACCCGTCGCGGGCTGATGTCTTGGCGGGGTGCTAGCGTGACCCGATGGGAGTCGAGCTAGCGCCCGGTCAGGTCGAGCGGCTCCTCGAGCTCGACCGGAAATTCGGGAAAGAAGGACTGACCTTCGACGACGTCCTGCTGGTTCCGGCCGAATCCCGCGTCCTCCCGAACGAAGTCTCCACCGCGACCCAGCTGACGCGAGGCATCAGGATCGAGATTCCGATCGTCTCCGCTGCGATGGACACGGTCACCGAGGCGCGGCTCGCGATCGCGCTGGCGCGTGAGGGCGGGATGGGCATCGTCCATCGCAACCTGTCGATCGACGCCCAGATGGCGGAGGTCGACAAGGTCAAGCGCTCGGAGTCGGGGATGATCGTCGAGCCGGTGACGCTCCCGCGGGACGCTGTCGTTTCCGATGCGCTCGAGCTGATGGCGACATACCACATCTCCGGCGTGCCGATCACCGACGAGACGGGCCTGCTGGTGGGAATCCTGACGAATCGCGATCTCCGCTTCGCACCCGACGCATCGCTGCCGGTGTCGGCCCTGATGACGTCGCGCGACCTGGTGACGGCGTCGGTCGGAACGACGCTTGCGGAGGCAGAGGCGATCCTGCACCGGCACAAGATCGAGAAGCTCCCGGTCGTCGACTCGGACGGACGGCTGAAGGGGCTCATCACCGTCAAGGACATCCAGAAGCGGATCGAGTTCCCCAAGGCGACCAAGGACGAGCAGGGGCGCTTGCGGGTCGGTGCCGCGGTCGGTGTCGGTCCGGATTCGTGGGAGCGCGCCGAGGCGCTTGTCGATGCAGGCGTCGACGTGCTGGTCGTCGACACGGCCCACGGCCATTCGGCGTCGGTGCCGGAGATGGTGCGACGCATCAAGTCGGAGCTCGACGTCGAGGTCGTCGCGGGCAACGTTGCGACGGCGGAAGCGACGGAAGCGCTGATCGAGGCGGGTGCCGATGCGGTGAAGGCCGGCGTCGGACCTGGTTCGATTTGCACGACGCGCGTTGTCGCAGGCGTCGGCGTGCCGCAGATCACGGCGATCTACGACTGCGCCGCCGCAGCGGCGCGTCACGGCGTTCCCTTGATCGCAGACGGCGGCATGACGTCGTCGGGCGACATAGCGAAGGCGATTGCCGCCGGCGCGGACTCCGTGATGGCCGGGTCGCTGCTAGCCGGCACCGACGAGAGCCCCGGGGACGTGGTTCTTCATCAGGGCGAACGGTTCAAGGAATACCGCGGCATGGGCTCGCTCGGGGCGATGCGCGCGCGCGGGTCGTCGCGCGACCGCTATTTCCAGGGCGACGTCGAAGACGTGGAGAAGCTCGTTCCGGAAGGGATCGAGGGGCGTGTTCCGTACAAGGGCCCGGTCACGGCGATCCTGCACCAGCTCGTCGGCGGGGTGCGTCAGGCGATGGGCTATTGCGGCGCTGCGACGATCGAGGAGATGAAGGACGCGCAGTTCGTCCGCATCACGGCGGCGGGCCTCCGCGAGAGCCATCCGCACGACGTGACGATCACGAAGGAGGCACCGAACTATCGGCGCTGAAGTTCTGCCGTTGCCTGAACGGCCCGCGGAAGAGCGGCCCGTGTTGGTGGTGGATCTCGGCGGCCAGTACGCACAGCTGATCGCGCGGCGCGTGCGCGAATGCCGCGTGTACTCGGAGCTGGTGGGCCACGGCGTGACGGCCGCGCAGGTGCGCGCCCGCAACCCACACGCGCTCATCCTCAGCGGTGGCCCCGCGTCGGTGTACGCAGAGGGTGCCCCGCACGTCGACCCCGAAGTGTTCCAGCTCGGCATCCCGACCCTCGGCATCTGCTACGGCGCGCAGCTGCTGGCGCTCGATCTCGGTGGAACGGTCGAGCGGACGGGTGCATCCGAGTTCGGCAAGACCGACCTGACCGCCGTCGAGTCGGAGCTCTTCGCGGGCTTGCCTGGAGAGGAGACCGTCTGGATGTCTCACCGTGACACGGTTACCGCGCCGCCGTCCGGAGCGCGCGTCGTCGCGACGTCGGGATCAACTCCGGTCGCGGCTTTCGAGGATCCGACGCGGCGGCTCTACGGCGTGCAGTTCCATCCGGAGGTCGTGCACACGCCGCACGGCACGGAACTGCTGAAGAACTTCCTCTACAACGTCGCGGGCGCGCCCCCGGCCTGGACGCCGGCGGCCGTGATCGAGGAGCAGGTGGAACGGATCCGCGCCGCCGTCGGGCGCGAGCGCGTTCTCTGCGCGTTGTCAGGCGGTGTCGACTCCGCCGTTGCCGCGCTGCTCGTGCACAAGGCGATCGGCGACCAGCTCACGTGCGTCTTCGTCGACCATGGCCTGCTTCGCGAGAACGAAGCCGAGCAGGTCGTGGAGACGTTCGACGGCCACTTCCGCGTCCCGCTGGTCCACGTGCAGGCGCAGGAGCGGTTCCTGTCGCGCCTCGAGAGAGTCGACGATCCGGAGGAGAAGCGAAAGATCGTCGGCGAGGAGTTCATCCGCGTCTTCGAAGAGGAGGCGACCAAGCTCGGGGACATTCGCTTCCTCGTCCAGGGAACGCTCTACTCCGACGTGATCGAGTCCGGCGGGGGCGAGGACGGAGTAGCGGCGATGATCAAGTCGCACCACAACGTGGGCGGGCTGCCCGCGGACATGCGCATGGATCTCGTCGAACCGTTGCGGCTGTTGTTCAAGGACGAGGTGCGCCGGATCGGCGAGGAGCTGGGCATGCCGGAGCGGATGGTCTGGCGCCAGCCGTTCCCCGGCCCCGGTCTTGCGATCCGCATCATCGGGGACGTCACCGAGGAGCGGCTCGCGATCCTGCGCTCGGCGGATGCGATCCTGCAGGAGGAGATCCGGCGCGCCGGGTTGTATCGCGAGCTGTGGCAGTCGTTCGCCGTGCTGCCGGCGATCCGCTCGGTGGGCGTGCAGGGCGACGAGCGCACGTATGCGTATCCGATCGTCATCCGCGCGGTCACGTCGGACGATGCGATGACAGCAGATTGGGCGCGGCTGCCGTACGACCTCCTGGAGACGATCTCGAGCCGGATCATCAACGAGATCCCGGGCGTGAACCGCGTCGCTCTCGACCTCAGCTCCAAACCCCCCGCCACGATCGAGTGGGAGTAGCGTCGTCGTAGACCGCGTGTCTCCTTCGGACACGTACCGGTGCCAGGCACGGGTACCAAACTGTGACGCCTGCGAGCCGGCTAACGCACGACGAAACCGAGGAGATCTTCCGGATCTTCCTCGCTGACCTCGACTGACTCGACCTGTGCGCCTCGCGGGCCTACGCGGCTGAAGGCGACGAGCCGGTCGACCGAATCCGCTTCGCCTTCGAACACCGCCTCGACTGCTCCGTCACGACGGTTCGCCACCCAGCCCGCAACGCCGTGCCGCTGCGCCATTCGAAGGGTCGAGTCCCGGAAGAACACGCCCTGCACGTGGCCGTGGACGACGACACGTCGTCGGATCACGTGTCGTATTCTCGCCGAGATGGATTTGACCGAGATCCTGAGGCGGCGACGCATGGTGCGCGCCTACGAATCGGAGCCGATCTCGCGAGAGACGATCGAGCGAATCATCGGAACGGTTCGGCGCGCGCCGAGTGCCGGCTTCAGCCAAGGACAGCGGCTCGTCGTCGTAACCGACGCCGACACCAGGCAGCGCGTCGCCGACCTCCTCGAAGAGACCAGCCCCACGCCGCGCTCAGGGGCGACGCTCGAGCCGTGGCTGAAAGCGCCCGTGCTGATCGTTGTCGGAGTTCGCGAGGACGACTACCACGACCGTTACCGGAAGGCGGACAAGCTCATCGACGGCGTCGAGATCCAATGGCCCATCCCGTACTGGCACTTCGATGCGGGCGCCGCCGCCATGCTGATTCTCCTCGCAGCCATCGACGAGGGTTACGCCGCCGGGCTCTTCGGGGTGTTCACCGGGGCAACCGAGCCCTTCAAGGAATTGTTGCGCATCCCCGACGACGTCACCGTCGCGTGTTGCATCACGATCGGCAAAGCGGCCGACGACTCTCAGTGGAGTGCGACCTCGAGCAGGTTGACGCAGGCCAGGAGAAGCGTGGACGATCTCGTCCACTGGGAGCACTGGGGCTAGGGCGTTCGGATCTTCGAGACCAGCTGCTGCTGGTGGTAGCCGGGGTTCTCTCCCGCGGCGTTGAACGTCTCGACCGACGCGGTGTAGGTGTAACCGCCACGCGAGTCGACGCCGAAGTAGTCGCCGATGAAGCTCGCCGAATTGCAGATGCAGTCGAAGCGCGGCGAGGACAGCTGTGGATCCCAGGTGTGGGCGGACAGACGGATGTTGTGGCCGAGCGGTCGGAGCTTCGGACGATAGAACTGGATCGCAGTGTTGATGCAGTAGTTCGCCCGCCCCTGCGGCGCCCGCGGGTCGAAGAGCAGTCCAGCGACGGTCGCCTCGGACGTGTCCGACTGCGGACAGGCCAGTCGCCGGTCGTAAAAGGCGACTGCGACGGTGCCGTTGGGAGCAACCGCGAGATTCGGTTGCAACGCGTCGCCGACGCCGGACGCGTCGCTCACCTGGATCGCGCGAGACCAGTGCTTCCCCCCGTCGAACGAGCCGCGAAGGAACAGAGTCGTAGCCCCGCTACTGGACTGCTCGTACGCGGCGTACAGGGGGTAGAAGCGCCCGACCTTTCGCGGGCCGACGTCGAACGCCTCTCCGAATGCGGCGCGGAAGGTCGTGTTGCCGTAGCCGTTGACGAAGTGGCGGACGATCACACGGCGGCGTGCCCACGATCGCCCCCCGTTCCGCGATGAGGTGAACGACATCGTGTACGGCTCGCTCGAGCTGCCGAAGCTCGACGTCGCCAGCCAGACGGTTCCATCCGGCGCGACGCGCGGGAGAGACCCGTTGTCTCCGATCCGCCGGGCCTGCGGGAGCACGAGCCGCGGGCGCGACCAGTCCGTGTGCGTCCCGTCCTTGTGCGCGTCCGCGTAGGAGCCGTAAATCCGCAGGTCGCTGTCCTGGCTGCCCACGGCCCAGGTGACATACACGCGACCGAAGTGAGGGCTGCGGCGATTCGTGTCGATCGCCAGCCACTGCTTGTCGAAGATCTCGTTCCCCAGGAACGGCGTTCGCGCGATCAGATCCAGTTGCCCGCCCCGGGTCGTGCTCCACGCCGTCGCCGTTGCCGCGCCGTGGGGGCGGACGGCGATCCCGAGGCCCGAGCGGGGCAGCGAGGGATTGACGTCTGGCGACAGGAAGACGTGCTGGCCACTCGCGATGTACGAGAACTCGTAGGGGAACACCACTGCGTAGAAATTCCCCCACGGGTCGAACGCACCGACAGGATCCGAATTGTCGGTCCAGGCTTCGTAACCCGGAATATGACCTTGCTGGGGCCACGTCGCGCCTCCGTCGAACGACTCGAAGAAACCGGCGAGGTGGTTGTAGCCCTCGCTGTTCACGATCCATTTGCTGATGCCGATCAAGTGGCGGGGATTGGTCGGATCGACGTGCAGGTCCGATTCGGAGAAGTCCTTCGCGCGAAGCGGCGGGTTGACCACGTCCTGAAGCGGATACGGGCCGACGTCCTCGCCGGTCGTGGCAGCGCCGTTGCACAACGTGGAGCCGCCGTCGGGATATCCCTGCCCGGGCTCGAGACTGCCCTGGTAGTAGACCTCCGGCGTGTAACAGCTGACGCGTTGAGTGGTCGCAGGCACGCTGGTGACCCCCCGTTGCGCGTAGCTCGCCGCGAAGGCGGCATCCGTCTGGATGCCTTGAGGCGGTGCCGCGGCCGCGGCAGGTACGCAAACCGCCGCGCAGGCCGCAACCAGCGCAGCGGTGCGTCCTCTCACCCGCATGAGCATAGTGACGACATGGACACGGAAAGGTTCGTATCCCGCCTTGCGTCCGCTCGCATCGGTGCGACCTTCAACTTCTGTCGGACGGAGCCGGCGCGCGGCTCCGATGGCAGAGAAACATCGTCCGCACCCATCCGGGCACCGAGGTCTCGAGCCGGCGGCCGACCCGAGAGGAGATCGTGGCTTCACGGCCGTTCCTCGAGGAGCTGGCCGAGGATCGGTGCCTGATCGCCGTCGGGAGGCTCGCTGCAAGGGTCACGGAGGCCCCGTACAGCCGCCATCCGTCCCATGGCGGAGCGGCGGAATTCCGGACCGGGCTGCTACAGTTTTGCGCCGGCGGACGCCAGAGTCCGCCTTTTTAGAATGTACGCCCGAGCAGGCTGAACCCAGGCACGGGATTTCAAATGAAGACTTACAACGCCAAACCGGGAGAGATCGCGCGCCACTGGTATGTGGTCGACGCCGACGGGCAGACGCTCGGCCGGCTGGCGACCCGCATCGCGGACCAGCTGCGCGGCAAAGGGAAGCCGGAGTACACGCCGCACGTGGACACCGGCGACTTCGTGATCGTCGTCAATGCAGAGAAGATCCAGGTGACCGGCAACAAGCTCGACCAGAAGCGCTACTACCGTCACTCCGGTTACCCGGGCGGAATCCGCAGCCGGACGCTGCGCGAGCAACTTGCGCGCCGGCCCGAAGAGGTGCTGCGCTCCGCCGTGAAGGGGATGCTCCCGAAGAACCGGCTGGCTCGGCAGCAGATCACGAAGCTCAAGATCTACGCTGGGCCCGAGCATCCGCACGGGCCGCAGGCGCCGCAGCCGCTGAAGTGGGAGGACAGATGAGCCAGATCGCGCAATACCGTGGGACGGGCAAGCGGAAGACCTCCGTCGCCCGCGTGATCCTGCGGCCTGGCGACGGGAACACGTGGTTCAACGGCCGCACGATCGAGGACTACTTCCCGCGCGCCGCGCATCGCACGTCCGCGCTGGCGCCACTCCAGATCGCAGGGGTCGAGGGGACGTTCGACATCCGCGTCCGCGTCCACGGCGGCGGCCCGAGCGGCCAGGCAGGAGCCGTCCGTCACGGCATCGCCCGTGCGCTCGTCGAGGCCGATCCCGAGTTGCGGCTCCCGCTCAAGCGCGCCGGCTTCCTGACGCGTGACGCTCGAATCGTCGAGCGCAAGAAGGCGGGCCTGCACAAGGCGCGCAAGGCGCCGCAGTTCAGTAAGCGGTAGTGCCGAGGAAATACTTCGGCACGGACGGGGTCCGTGGCGTAGTAGGCAGAGACCTCACCCCGGAGCTCGTGGAGCGTCTTGGCCGCGCCGCGACATTGTGGTCAGGCCGGGGACGCATCTTCGTCGGACGCGACACGCGCGCGTCCGGGCCTGAGTTGGAGGATGCGCTCGCGCGCGGGATCGCGTCGGTGGGCGGCAACGCGGTCGTTGCAGGTGTGCTGCCGACTCCTGCTGTGGCGCTCTTGACGCTTGACCTGGGCTGCGTCATCACGGCCTCCCACAACCCGCCCGAGTACAACGGCGTCAAGTTCTTCGACCGTGACGGCCAAAAGCTGTCCGACACGGAAGAAGAAGAGATCGAGGCGCTGCTCGACGAGCCGGCCACAGGGGGCGGCGACATCGACCAGGTCGGCGTGGCCACCGACAGCTACCTGGAACACGTGGTCGAACGATTCGGCTCCGATCTCAGCGGTTTGAAGATCGGCGTCGACTGCGCGAACGGCGCCTACTCCGGGCTCGCCCCGAAGGCATTTACGGAGCTCGGCGCGGAGGTCACTGCGATCGGCGACGAGCCGGACGGCACGAACATCAACGTCGGCTGCGGCGCGACCGACCTGCGCGCGCTGCAGCGCACCGTCACCGAGCTCGGGCTCGATCTCGGCGTCGCCTTCGACGGTGACGGCGACCGCATGCTGGCCGTCGACGGGAACGGCGAGGTCGTCGACGGCGATCAGATCCTCGCCGTGTTGGCGCTCGACCGCGAGGTCGAGCTGGTTGCCGTGACCGTGATGGCGAACATGGGCCTACACCGCCTGCTGGCCGAGAACGGGATCCGCACCGTCACCACCGACGTCGGCGACCGCTATGTGCTCGAGGCGTTGCGCCGCGAAGGCGGCATTCTCGGCGGTGAGCAATCCGGGCACCTGATCTGGCTGGACGGGCATGTCACGGGAGACGGCCTGGTTGCAGCGCTCCTGCTCTGCAGCGCCTTGCACGGCCGTCCGCTTGCAGAGGCCGCCGCTGTCATGCCGCGGTTCCCGCAGGCGAAGGAGAATGTCTCCTTCGAGCCGCATGGACAGCTGAGCCCGACCATCGCAGAGGAGGTCGCGCGGCTGAACGCCGAGCTCGGAGATCGAGGCCGCGTGTTGGTCAGACCATCGGGCACGGAGCCCGTCATTCGGGTGCTGGCGGAGGCTGAAACGGGCCAGGAGGCCGAGGCCCTCTGTGGTAGGATCGCGGCTCTCGTGCGACGAGAGCTCGGCTGACCGTCTCGGCGAAGGGGCGGATGCTCAGGCCGGGCTTTTCCCGTTTTCGAGAGCCCGTTTTCGGACAACCGCAATCTGCAGCATTTCGATCCACCTCTGAAGGCAAACGGGGCGGCAACAGAGAGGAGCTTCGGGTGTGCGGGATCATCGGGTATGTCGGTAGCCGACCTGCGAAGGAGCTTCTGCTCCACGGTCTCGAGCGCCTCGAGTACCGCGGCTACGACTCGGCCGGCATCGCCCTGCGCGAGAACGGCGGCCTCGAGTACGTCCGCGCGGTCGGCAATCTCCAGTTTCTGAAGGAGGCCGCGGGCCCGAACGGCTCCAAGTCGAATCACGGTCTCGGCCACACGCGCTGGGCCACGCACGGCGCTGTCAACGAGCAGAACGCGCACCCGCTCACGGGTTGTGAAGATGGCCGGCTCGCGATCGTGCTGAACGGAATCGTCGAGAACTATCGCGAGCTCAAGGAATCGCTCGAGGCCGAGGGTCATCGCTTCAGCTCCGAGACAGATGCGGAAGTCGTCGTGCATCTCGTCGAGCACAATTACGACGGCGATCTCATCGAGGCCGTTCGAGCTGCGTATCGCAAGCTCGAGGGTCACTTCGCCTTCGTCGTGATCCATCACGACCAGCCCGACCTCCTCGTTGGCGCACGTCGTCAATGCCCACTCGTCGTGGGTGTCGGGGACGGGGAGATGTTCCTCGCGTCGTCGATCGCTGCCTTCCTCCGCGAGACGCGGAAGGTGCAGTTGATCGAGGACGACGAGGTCGTCGCGATCACGCCGGCGGGCGCGCGCTTCTTCACCGAGGAGGGTGAGGTCGAGCACAAGGACGTCGAGCCGATCGACTGGGACGACGAGAGCGCCGTCAAGGGCGGCTACGAGACGTTCATGCTCAAGGAGATCTACGAGCAGCCGGAGGCGGTGCGCGAGACGATCGGCGACCGCGCGCGACGCGGGAAGCTCGTGTTGGAAGGGATCGGGCTCAACGAGCTGGAGATCCAGAACCTGCGCCGGATCGTGATCGTCGCCTGCGGCACCGCGTACCACGCTGCCGTCACCGGCCGCTACATCATCGAGGAGTGGGCGCGAGTTCCGGTCGAGCCCGACATCGCGAGCGAGTGGCGCTACCGCAACCCGGTTCTTTCGAAGGACACGCTGGTGATCGGGATCACGCAGTCTGGCGAGACGGCCGACACGATCGCCGCCATGCGCCTTGCCCGGGAGCAAGGCGCGCGAACACTCGCAATCACCAATCAGCTCGGAACGCAGATCACGCGCGAGGTCGACGCGGTCCTCTACACGCGCGCAGGGCTCGAGATCAGCGTCGCCGCGACCAAGACGTTCACGTCACAGGTCGCGCTGTTGTCGCTGATCGCGCTCAAGCTTGCGCAGATACGCCGCACGCTGCCTGCCGAAGAGATTGAATACATCCTCGAAGAGCTCTTCGACCTGCCCGAGAAGATGGAGCAGTTCCTAGACGCGGACCATCCCATCGAGGAGATCGCGCAACGGCACTACAACAAGCCGTTCTTCCTCTACCTCGGGCGGCACATCGGGCTCCCGGTCGCTCTCGAGGGCGCGCTGAAGCTGAAGGAGATCTCGTACATCCCGACCGAGGCGTATTCGGCTGGGGAGATGAAGCACGGCCCGATCGCCCTCCTCGACTCCGAGACGCCGGTCGTCTGCATCGCCATCGATCAGAAGGTCGTCTACGACAAGGTCGTCTCGAACATTCAGGAAGTGAGAGCGCGCGGTGCGCAGGTGATTGCGATCGCGACCGATGGGAACGAAGACATCCAGCATCACGCGGACGACGTCATCTACATTCCGCGTACGCCGGCCTTCCTGCAGGCGGTGCTCGCAGTGCTACCCCTCCAGTTGCTCGCGTACCGCATCGCGCGCTTGCGCGGCTTGAACGTCGATCAGCCGCGCAACCTCGCGAAGACCGTCACCGTCGAGTAGCGCCGCCTCTATTTCGAGCTAGGAGACCGCGGCGTCGCCGGGACGCGGCTCGAGCACGCCGGTCTCGGGTGGGCCGACCGGAACCGGGCGCGGTGGCCGGAGATAGAGGTAGTCGTATGCGAGCGCGGCCAGCGCGCCGCCGAGGAAGGGGCCGACGTACCAGACCCACGCGTCCGTCCAATGGCGTGACAGCAGCTCCGGGCCGAACGCTCGAGCCGGATTTAGCGCGGCCCCCGTCATCGGGCCGCCCATCAAGACGCCCATCGCCACCGTCAGTCCGATCGCGAGTCCGGCGATCGACTTGAACGACCCGCCGGGATCGGCAGCCGTCGCGAAGATCACCCAGACGAGGAAGAACGTCAGCACCAGCTCGATCACGAGCCCTTGCCACACTGTGACCCCGCTCGAGAGCCCGGGAGCACCGAGGTGCGTCAATCGGCGCGCCGTGGCGGGATAGAACCAGCGCAGAAGCGCAGCAGCCGCCGTGGCGCCCGCGAACTGCATAGCCCAGTACATGGCCGCGAGTGACGGCGCGATTCGGCGGGTGATGAGAAACCCGAGCGTGACCGCAGGGTTGAAGTGCGCGCCCGAGATGTGCCCGACCGCGGAGGCCATGACGGCGATCGCGAGCCCGTGGGCCAGCGCGATCCCGACGAGGGTGAGCCCGCCGTACACGTCGACCGCGGGCGCACTCGTCAGTGCCGGCGCGAGCGCCTTGGCGATCGTGAGGATCGACCCCGCACCAACGAAGATGAGCGCGAAGGTGCCGACGAACTCGGCGAAGCCACGCCGGAGCGGGTCGTGATCCATCGCGGGTGGAAGCTACGGGGAGGGTCGGACGGTGCGTGTTACGCGGCTCGGACCGGACGGCCGGCGACGCGGCCCGCCCGCACGGCCGCAAGCGCATCGTCGAGCTTGCCGACGATCGCGAACGTCGGGCCGAGGCCGGTCAGAGCCAGGATCTGATTGACCTGGGAGTACGGCTCAGCGGGCAGCACGAGCGCAAAGCCGAGGGATGATTGCTCGGCACGCTGGCGAGCGCGGAGGAGGACGCTCAGCGTCGTCGAGTCGATGAACTCGGTGTCGCGTAGGTCGACCACGATCCGCCGGCCCTCCCCGAGCAGGACGGCGAGCTCGTTCTCGAGCCGCTCAGCGGAGTAGGCGTCGTGCTCCCCGACGAGCGCGACGACGGCTGCCAGCGGGTCCCGCCTGGCTAGGGTGACGGAGATCGGCGCCATTCTTTTCAACCGGTAAACGCCCGTCTGGCCCGGATGGATACGGGTGGCCGTCAGTCGTCCGCCTTCTTTCGCCTCAGCTGCTTCGTCCGGGACCGCCGCTGCTTGTCCTCGAGCCGGCGCCGGCGGGAGGCCTCGGTCGGCTTCGTGGGCACCCGGCGGCGCTCCACCCTGAGCGCCAGACGGAGCTGCTCGACGAGTCGCTCGACGGCGAGCTCGCGGTTCCGGAGCTGGCTCCGCTCGTCCTGTGCCAGCGCGCGGAGCACGGGCCCTGCTCTCGAGACGACGCGGCGCTTTTGGGCGTCCGTGAGCGCGTTCGAGGCCTCGACGTCGAAGATCGCTTCGACGCGCGTTTCGGACTTCTGCGCATGCTGGCCGCCGGGCCCGCTCGACCGCGAGAAGCGGAGCTGAATCTCCCCGAGCGGCAGAACGACGGAACGGGTCACCCGAATAGACTCGCCGTCCATGGCCGCAATTCTGCTGGACGTCGACGGGGTCTTCCACGTCTCGGGCGAACCCATCGCGGGCGGGGCCGATGCGGTCCGGCGACTTCGTGCCGACGGCCACAGGATTCGCTTCGTCACGAACAACACGACTCGGGCCCGCGCGACCCTCGCCGAGGAGCTGCGCGCCATGGGGATCGAGCTCGACGACGAAGAGCTGCAGACGACGCCTCGGGCGGCTGCGCAGATCCTGGCGGGCCGCCGGGTTCTCGCCCTGACGATGCACGCGATCGTGGGCGAGCTCGAAGGAATCGAGCTCGTCGGTGAGGACGCCGAGGCTGTCCTCATGGGCGGAGCCGACGAGACGCCCGAAACGAATCTCGTCTTCAGCTACATGAACCTGGCGCGTGCATTCCACGAGCTGGAGGCCGGGGCGCAGCTCTACTCACTGCACAAGAACCGGTGGTGGCAGACGAAGAACGGGCCACTGCTCGACGCCGGGGTCTTCGTCGCTGGGCTCGAGTACGCCGCCGACACGGAGGCGATCGTGCTCGGCAAGCCCTCGACTCCCTACTTCGAAGCTGCGTTGAAGGCACTGGACGCGGAGCCGAACCTCACGTGGATGGTCGGCGACGACCTCGAGGCCGACATCGGCGGCGCGGCGGCGCACGGAATGAAGACCATCCTGGTCCGGACGGGAAAGTTCAGGCCCGATGAGGTGGAGGCGAGCCGAACGAGACCGGACGGGATCATCTCGTCGATCGCCCAGCTGCCCGATTGGCTCGAGGAACATCTGTGAGCTGCCTGTGACGGTCGGTGTCGACCTGATCGAGATCGAGCGCGTGCGCCGTGCGCTCGAGCGCTATCCACGCTTCCGCGAACGCTGCTTCACCGAGGCCGAGCGCGCGTACTGCGACTCGCGGCCGAATCCCGCCCAGAGCTACGCGGGCAGGTTCGCGGGCAAGGAGGCGGTCGGGAAAGCACTCGGGTTCGGGGTTGCGCGCGCGTTCGCTTGGCGTGACATCGAGATCGCGGGGCGGCCGAAGCCGTCCGTGCAGCTCAGCGGCCGCATCGCGGCCTGGGCCGAACGGATGGGAGCCGGTTCGATCGACCTGTCGATGACGCACTCCCGCGAGCTGGCGAACGCGGTGGCGGTCGTCGAGACCCGCTGATGTTCGAGCCGCTCTACACGGCGGACGAGATGCGCGCCGCCGAGCAGGGCCACGATGTCGACGCATTGATGCAACGGGCGGGCCGCGCGGTCGCGGACAACGTCCTGCGCCGCTATCCGGACGCCTGCCGGATCGCGGCGGTGTGCGGCCAAGGAGCGAACGGCGGCGACGGGCGGATCGCGCTCCGGCTGCTTGCCGATTCGGGGCGTGAGACGAGCGAAGAGCTCGAGGGCGACCCCGACGTCGTCATCGACGCCCTCTTCGGGACCGGCTTCCGCGGCGAGCCCCGTCCGGATGCGTCCTTGCTGATCGAGCGGATCAACGGCGCCGGCGTTCCGGTCGTCGCAGTCGACATCCCTTCGGGCGTCGACGCGTCGACCGGAGAGGTCCACGGCGCCGCCGTGCGCGCCGACGTGACCGTGACCATGCACGGCCGCAAGGTCGGGCTCGTCGTTGCGCCGGGTCGCTTCCACGCCGGCGAGGTCGAGGTCGCCGACATCGGGCTCGATGCCGCGGGCACGGAGCACCGCCTCGTGACCGATGCGATCCTCCGGTTGGTGCCGCGCAGGAGCGCGGGCGACACCAAGTACACCGCAGGATCCGTCCTCGTCGTCGGCGGGTCGCCGGGGATGACGGGCGCCGTCTGCCTGGCTGCCGAAGCGGCGTTCCGAGCAGACGCGGGCTACGTGGCGGTCGCGGTGCCCGAAGAGTCGTTGCCGGTCGTCGAGACATTGCTCATCGAAGCGGTGAAGGCGCGGCGCGAACGTGTGGACGAGCTCGCGAAGCGCGCATCCGCATTTGCGGTCGGGCCCGGACTCGGTCGCGGCGACGAGGACCGCGCGCTCGCGCGCCGCCTGCTGACGGACCTGGAACTGCCGGCAGTCGTCGACGCGGACGCCCTCTTCGAGCTCGAGGCGGCCGAATGGCCGGCACCACGGGTGCTCACTCCTCATGCAGGCGAGCTCGGCCACTTGCTCGGTGAGAAATCGAGCTGGGTCGACGCGCATCGGCTCGCAGCTGTGCGGCGCGCGGTCGATCGCTACGGCTGCGTCGTCTTGCTGAAGGGAGCGGGCACGCTCGTGGCCGCACCCGGGGAGGGCGTGCTGGTGTGCGACGCCGGGACGGCCGCGCTGGCGACGGCCGGAACCGGTGACGTGCTCACCGGCGTGATCGCAGCGTTCCTGTCGAAGGGAATGGACGCGCGTCTGGCCGCCGCCGCGGGTGCTGTCGCGCACGGCCGAGCCGCCGAGCTCGCGCCGCACCAGGTCGGCCTCGTTGCGTCAGATGTGATCGAGTCGTTGCAACTCGCGCTGGCTTAGTGCCCCTATCAGCAATACATACCGGCGTCTGGCCCGCGATCACGCGGCGCCAGAGCCCCCCCTCGCCCTTAGCAAGGCAGACCAGCCTTGCTGCGGTTGAGTGCGGCCTCTGGCTTGCTGCTCGCGACCCAGAGACTCGGCAGTATCACTGGCAGGGGCACTGATGCACCGCTCGGAGATCACCGTCGACCTCGGCGCGCTTCGACGCAACGTCCGCACGCTCTTGCGCGCACTCGACGGCTCGCGGCTGTGGGCGGTGGTCAAGGCCGACGGCTACGGGCACGGCGCGACCGACGTTGCGGGCGCGGCGCTCGGCGCCGGCGCGACAGCGCTCTGCGTCGCGACCATCCCTGAAGGCCTGGCCCTGCGCCAGGAATACCGCACCGAGCGGATTCTCGTCATGGGCCCCGCCGGGTCGAACCGGGAGGTCGCACAGGCCCGGGACGCCGGACTCGAGCTCGCGATCGCCGACGGTGAGATACCCGAGGGCGTCCGCGTACATCTGAAGCTCGATACCGGAATGGGCCGTTACGGCCTCTCCGAGCTCCCGTCGCCGCCCGCGGAGGTCGTCGGGCTGATGACTCATCTGGCGACAGCGGACAGCGATGCCGACTTTGCGCGCGCCCAGCTCGAACGGTTCCGCTCAGCGACGGAGCAGTACAGCCACCTCACGCGACACACTGCGAACAGTGCGGCCGCGCTACGGCTACCGGAATCGCGATTCGACGCGGCCCGCTGCGGGATCGCGATCTACGGTCTCTCGCCGTTCAACACGGATCCACAGGAGGACGGGCTCGAGCCGGTGCTGTCGTGGCAAACGACGCTCGCCCAGGTCAAGCGGCTCGAGCCGGGCCAGAGCAGCGGCTACGGCCGGCGCTTCGTCGCGAAGACCCCCACCTGGATCGGCATCGTGCCCGTCGGCTACGCCGACGGCTTCCGCCGCGACCTGACCGGCACCGAGGTACGCGTGGCAGGCGAGACCCGGCGCGTCGTCGGGACGGTGTCGATGGATTCCTTTGCCGTGGAGCTCGACCGGGAGCTGCCGGTCGGCGCACCGGTCGTCCTGCTCGGGCACGGCGTGCTCGCCGAGGCGCACGCACGTGTTGCGGACACCATCAACTACGAGCTCGTCTGCGGGATCGAGAGCGGGCCTCTGCGCGCGCGGCGCACGGTGATCGATGCCTGAGCCGAGCGCAAACGCCGACGAAGTGCGTGCCCGCTTCGGCGCAACGGCGGAGCGCGTCGCCGACCATGCTCGTCAACAGATCGAGACCGTGCGCGAACAGCTCCGTACATTCGTCGCACCTAGGGGAGACGAGCGCGCGATCGACAGCGGGACGGGGGCAGGGACGCTTGCACTAGCGCTGGCGCCGCTCGTCCGCGAGGTCGTCGGCGTCGACATCGTCCCCGAGTTGCTCGAGCGGGCCCGCAAAGGCGCACCTGAAAACGTCACGTTCATCGAGGGAGACGCGACGAAGCTTCCGTTGGAGTCGGGCTCGTTCGATCTCTCCTGCACGCGGCGCACCCTCCACCACATTGCGCACCCTGAGCCCGCCATCGCCGAGCTCGTCCGCGTCACCGCGCCGGGTGGGCATGTGTTCGTCGACGACCAGATCGCTCCTGTCGATCCCCTTGACGCGCTGGAGCTCGACCGCTTCGAACAGGCGCGTGATCCCTCCCACACGCGGACGCTGCCCGACGTCGATTTCCGCCAGCTCTTCGAGGCCAACGGCCTCGTGCTGATCCGCGCCCATTTCCAGACGCATCGTCGCGAGCTCGACTACTACCTCGATCTCGCGGGCTGCGAAGGCGACGCACGCGAGCGTGCGCGGCGGCTCTCTCCGGGCGGGCCCCAGGCCTACGTGGCCGAGAGCGGCTGGTACCTCCTCCGCAAGCCTCAGGAGCCGCCGCGGTAGCCGCCGCGGGAGGAGAGGCGCGCGACGAGCCCGGGGGCGAGGGCCTGCGCGACGGCAGCGGCCCGATACCACCGGGGCACGAACGTCTCCCGCTTGTCGTGCTCCAGGACCTCGAGGACGTGTCGCGCGACGTGCTCGGGGCCGACGACGAGTCGCCGCAGAAGCGCGCTCCGCAGGGCTGACGCCTGCGGGAATCCTTCCGTTTCCACGAAGCCGGGGTTGACGGTGTGGACGTGGATGCCTCGCCCGCGCAGCTCCACAGCCGTGGAACG
Organism: Gaiellaceae bacterium; assembly: GCA_036824055.1. Classification (GTDB taxonomy): domain Bacteria; phylum Actinomycetota; class Thermoleophilia; order Gaiellales; family Gaiellaceae; genus 3-1-20CM-4-69-9. Next base: position 58,506 of record DAITAW010000002.1, read on the forward strand.
GGAGAACGCGAGCTCGGCGTGCTTCGAGGCCGAGTAGGGCCCCGACGGCGCGAACGCGACGGTGCCGGCGACCGAGACTATGTTGACGACGTCCGAGCGTCCCGCGGATTCGAGCCCGGGCAGGAACGCGCGCAACGTCCAGACCGCACCGAGGTAGTTCACGCGGAGGACCTCCTCGAGCCGGTCGAGGTCGATCGCGGCGAAGCCGGCGCGCCCCGGGATGCCCGCGTTGTTCACGAGCAGGTGAATCTGTGGATGGCGTGCCAGCACCGCTGCCGCCACACGCTCGACCTCTTCCCGGCGACCGACGTCGCAGACGTCGTACTCGCCTCCGAGCTCCTCGGTGAGTGCGCGCAGTCGGTCCTCGCGGCGGGCGAGCAGCACCAGCTGCCAGCTTTCAGCTGCGAGCGCGCGGGCGATCGCCTCGCCGATCCCACTCGACGCGCCGGTGACAACGGCTACGCGGTCGTGGGTTACCGGCAGACCTTCACGTGACGTGTCGCGGCGAAGGCTCGGCCGGCGGCATCCGTCGCGACTGCGCGGAGCAAATGCCTGCCGGCCGGAACGGCCTGGGTCGCCCACAAGCTCGAGAAGACGTCGGCACTGCCCTTGCGATCGATCTGGATCTGCTTCCCGTCGACGAGGAAGCGCACCGATCTCACCCGCTTCTTCGAGCTTGCGACGACCACTAGCGGGGCGGTTCTGGCAACGCATTCGTTCTCGGCCGGGGTGACCCATGTGAGCGCCGGCCCGGAGACGCCGGTGATTCCGACCGGCCTGAAGGCGGTGTTGGGAAGGATGTCGGCGCCGACCGAATCGACGTTCTTCGACTCCTGGTAGTCCGCGGCGCTGATCACTGCGCGTGTGTGGCCTTTCGGGATCTTTGACGCCTGTCGAGGTAACGGGAAGACCGCAACCCCGGTGGTCGGGTCGTAGACCACCGCGCCGACGAGGACGCCTCGGTACGCGATCACGAGCGAGAGCGGGTCGACGCCGGCGCCTTTGTCGGTCACGCGGGCGACGATCGTCGGACGTCCTGCGGTGACGCGTTTTGTCAGCAGCCGGATTCGTGGCGGGCGAACGTCGTTGACCCACGAGCGAAGCACGTAGCTACCGGGAAGAGAGCGATGCGTGAAGGCGTCGGACCCCGAGTCGACCGAGACGTAGAAACGCTGAACCTTCGGGAACGACGCGCCGGCTGCGCCGATGTCGGTGCTGAAGTCGTACATCAATGCGTTGACGTTGACCGGCGTTCCCGCGTATCCCTGCACATCGCGCTCGTTGGCAGAGCCGAGGAACCAGGGGTCGATGCTCGACCCTGGGCTCGACCCCTCGATCGCGACGCCGATGTTGGCGACGGGCTGGTTGATGCTCGTGACGTAGAGCGTCTCCGTGCCGGTCTCGTTCATCGGTGCGCCGATGTAGTCCGGCGAAGGTCCGAACGGCTCGGACGGACAGCAGTACGCGGAGACGCGGTTTGGTCCATTCACGGTGTCTCCGAGCTGGAGGCGCTCGAGCCGCTTGGGCTGTAGTAGTCCGAGCTTCGGCCTGCCCACGAAGAACTCGTAGGGAATCTTGCGCGTGACGTCGCCGCGACGCAGGAGGATGAATCCGTAGTCCTCACCGGCCGTTGCGACCGCGCTGCCTCGCGCCACCGCCACGAGGTCCGCCTCGCCTCCCGGTGGGACGACGAGGGCGGGAGGCACGTCGAGTGATCCACCCGTCGATGTCGCCTGCGGCTCGAGTTGCACGTTCCAGATTCCCGCACCGCTGCCGGCGTCCGTGACGCGGACGAGCAGCGCTCTGCTGTCGCTGCCGTGGTTGACGTCGAGATCCTGAAACGAGAGCGATGCCGGCTCAGTGAATACGAGGGGACGCGCTGCACGCGGCAGATCGACCAGCCCTCCACCTTCGAGCGTCACTGCGGCCTCCCTGGTGCGCGCCGTGTCGTCCCAGGCCGGGCCTGCCGTCGACACGAGGGCAGACTTGACCTGCTGCGGCGACCAGCCCGGATGGAGCTCGAGAAGCAGTGCCGCGGCTCCCGAGACGTGCGGCGCAGACATGCTGGTGCCGTCGAAGACCGCGAACGGCGAGCCGCCCGTGAATTCCGGGAGGGTGGAGGAGAGGATCTGACCCCCTGGTGCGGAGACATCCGGTTTGAGCAGATGCTCGAAGGCGGTCGGACCTCCCGAGGAGAAGCTCGTGATGACGCCGCTACGGCCGGTCTCGACCCGCTGAACGGCGTTCCCGATCGTCACGGAGGTCGCGCCGCCGGTCGCGGCGAGATACGTGCGGAGCCGCGCGCCGTCGAGGTCGGAGACCATCCCTGCCGGCAAGGGAAGGTCGATCGGAATCCCATCCGGGCCGCCGGCCCGGTTGTCGACGAGCACGAGTGCGATCGCTCCGGCGCGCACTGCGCGCAGGGCTTTGGAGACGAACGTGCAGTGACCGCGGGACGCGAGGGCGATGTCCCCGTCCAGCGATCCGGGCCGCAGTTGGGACTTGTCGGGATTGTTCGTATCGTCCTCAGGGCCGCAGAGACTGCGATCGACCGGCGCGCCGCTCGAGCCCGTGAGCGCACCGACGTCGACGAGCCGGTGGCTTGTGAAACCGAACGTGTCGGCGAAGCGGCCTCCGCCGGCGGCGACGATCGCGATGCTCTGCAATTCGGCGGGGGCTCCCGCCGTGCGCACCGAGAGCGTGGGAGAGAAGACGTGCGTGTTCGAGACCGCGGCGACGGTGATCGCGTCGGGAGCCGTTCCCGGCGAGGCGATCGAGCCCATGCCGAACTGGTCGCGATCGTTGCCGGCCGAGATGACAGGGACGACGCCGGCCGCCGCAACGTTCCGAATGACCTCGATCATCGCGTCGTTCGCGGGCTCGGTCTCGGCGCCGCCGCCGGAGAAGTTGATCACGTCCATGCCGTCGCGCACGGCGAACTCGAACGCTGCCGCGATCTCGGGAGTGTTGGCGGTGTCACCGATCGGCGTCGGCACGTTGAAGACCCGGTAGTTGCCGATCCACGCGCGCGGCGCGACACCCGACAGGCCGCACGTCGGGGGATGGTCGCGACCTCCCGGCGAGCAGGTTCCGGCGTCGCCGGCCGCGATGCCGGCGACGTGGGTTGCGTGGAACGACGCGTCGCGGTCGATCGGCAGCCGACCCCTGCGGCCCGAATTCGGCCCGGGAAATGCCCGGGCGACGATGACCTTCGGCGTGGTCCACTTCCGTGCGCCCTTCGGGAAGCCCGGCGGATACGAGTAACCGGCTGGATTCAGGAACGGATTCGTGCTGTCGACGCCGTCGTCGACGATGCCGATCTTGATCCCGTCCCCCTTTGCACCGGTGAGCGTCTGCAGCTCGGTCGCTCCGATCACGGACGGGCTCGTGTCGGTGGCGAGCTGATAGCGGATGCTGGGATAGACCTTCCGCACGAAGCCCAGGCGTGCGAGATGGGGGAGCTTTGTGACCGGCAGCGAGACGACGAATCCGTCGAGCACAACCTGGTACCGCCGTCCGATCTGTGCCGTGGGGATTGCTCGCAGGAGCCGAGCGGCGGCAACGCGCTGCGCGGCGACGACTCGCGCCAGATAGAGGCGCGAGCCTGCGCTCGAGACGTCGAGCTTGCGCGTCGATCCGGTCCCCGCGAGGTTCCGGCCGTATGCGGCCGCGAGCGGAGCGAGCTGCAGGCGGACGATCACCCGAATGCGGCCGGAGGCCTGGTTCGGAGGGATCGTCAGCGTCCCTGCGCGGACGCGCGAGAGAGTCAGGTCGCCGAAGGTGCGGCCGATGGGGACGAAGGACGCACCGGCCGGGCCGGCCGAGGCGAGCGCTGCCGCAACCGCAATGAGACCCACGAAACGGCGCAAGGGATCGCAATCTAGCCGAAGCCCAGGCCACCGTCTTGACTGCAGCACGAACCGCCGCTTCGAGCGAATGAGCAATTTATGCTCGCGCAATGACTGGAATCTACGAAGGCAAGCGCGGCTTGGTTCTCGGAGTGGCGAACAAGAGGTCGATCGCCTGGGCGATCGCGAAGCGGCTGGCGGACGCGGGGGCCGAGCTCGCGTTCACGTATCAGGGAGAGCGCATCGAGAAGAGCGTTCGCGAGCTCGCAGACACGATCTCGGCCCCGCTCGTGACCGAATGCGACGTCCGGTCCGACGATGACGTCGCCCGGGTCTTCCGCGAAGTCGGTGAAGCATTCGAAGGTGGGCTCGACCTGCTCGTGCACTCGGTTGCGTTCGCCTCGGCGGAGGATCTCGAAGGCCGTTTCACCGACACGCCGCGAGACCGCTTCTGGATGGCCCTCGACGTGAGCGCCTATTCGCTCGTCGCGTGTGCGCGTGCGGCGGAGCCGCTGCTGGAGGCACGCGGCGGCGGCTCGATCCTCACGATGACGTATCTCGGCGGCGAGCGCGCCGTTCCGCATTACAACGTGATGGGCGTGGCGAAGGCGACGCTCGACGCCTCAGTGCGTTACCTCGCGTGGGACCTCGGCCAGAAGAATATTCGCGTCAATGCGATCTCCGCCGGCCCGGTGCGCACGCTTGCTGCGCGGTCGATCGCCGGCTTCCCGACGATGGAGGCGATCGTGGAGGAACGTTCGCCGCTCCATCGGCACATCGACGCGGACGACGTCGGCGCGGCTGCGGCCTACCTGCTTTCCGACGACGCGAAGAACGTCACGGGGACGACGATGTACGTCGACTCCGGCTACCACGCTATGGGGATGTAGTAGCGACCCGGGTCAGTCTCAGCCCGACCCTGTGCTTCTGGCCTGCGACCTCGAGCAACCGGTCGACGTCAACGGTCACGAGGTGCCATCCCTTTGACTTCAGCTTGTCACCGGGGTGGCCGTCGATCGTCACGCGTTGCTTGAGCGTAGACGGCGCGAAGTCGAGCTTCAGCCTGCCGCTGCCGTAGATCCAGAACGGCGCGTGCGTCTCGCTCATGTAGCGGCCCGAGCCGGCGATCTCCCCGAACCAACCCTGGCAGAAGACAGCTTGCGTGCGTACGGGCTCTCTACGCGCGGGCGCGATGCCGATCCCGCCGCGCCCGAAGAGCCACACGGGACCGGCGGTGCGCTGCACCTTCCAGCCGTGCCCCAGCAGCCCGCGTGTGGCGAACCAGGCGGTCCCCGGCACGGCCGGGCTGTGCACATAAAGCCCTCGATGGAGCGCGATCGAGCCGACGCCGAGTTGTCGCAGTTCCCCGGCCATGTCGCCGCTCCAGTCGCCGCAGTTGAGACGCTGGAGCCGGTCCGCCAGTTGCTTCGCCGGTTTGGGGGCGGTCGTCGAATAGCCGCCGGGGCGCTGTCGCTCGGCTGCGGTCTCGTACCAGAGATAGACGCTCCCGTAATGGACGCCGGGATCGAAGACCGGCAGTTCGAGTAGGCGGGCGGAAGCCGACGGCGCCGCTCCGGCCGGATCCCCTGGTGCGGACTTGCCGTAGACGCGCGCGTGCAGGTCGACGAACAACAAGGCGATCGCGAGCGCGACGACGAACGTGCGCCTGCTCTGAGCTACGGCGTACGCGAACAGCGCCGCGATGCACAGTGAGGCGATCGGCAGGAGGCGCTCTGGCACGCGTGGGAAGCGGAAGGGTGGCAGCGCGTGCCAGAGCGCTGCGTAGATCGGCGTCCGCGTTCCGAGCGCGAGCACGATCGGCACGAGCGTCCCCAGTCCGAGAATCGCGGCGAGTGCATACCGGCGTGCGCGGATGAGCAGCAACAGGCCTGCGAGCGCGACGAGCGGAGTCGTCCAGCCGAGGAAGACGAATTGCTCGCTGCGCGCGTGGTCGACATGCCGCGAGACGAAGTCACCGACGCGCGCGGAAAAGAACGAGATTTCGTTGAGTGAGCGTCCTCCCGACTGGGTCGACTGCTCGATCACGGTCTGACGGACGACGAGGCCGCCGGCGATCGCCGCGATCGAACCGGCCCCGGCGCCCAGCCAGAGACGCCGGTCGCGCGTTCGGCAGAGCGCGTAGGCGAGAAAGAACGGAATCGCGCCGAGCGCCAGGTGCACCTGGCCCGAGAGCGGGATCGATGCCAGCGCCGCAGCTGCGAGCGCGAGCCACCAGCGATTCCCCTGCCGGGCCCGTTCGAAGGCCCAGAGCGAGACCGGGATGAGAATCGAGATCGGTCCGAGCAGATGGCCGACGCTCTGCTCGACCCGATAGGGCGCGATCGCAAATGCGAGCCCGCCCGCGAGCGCGGGCCTACGCGGCAGGCCGAGCTCGCGTAGCCACGCGCACGCGGCGAGACCCGCCAGCACGTAGAAGAGAAGTTGCAGGGCGTTCCATCCGCCGACGAGACCGAAGACCGCGCTGAGCGGCCAGAAGAGGAATCCGTAGGGCCAGCCCGGGAAGTTCGGCTGCGGCTGCGCCTCCGGCCGGAAGGTGTAGGGGTCCCGCCACGGCGCGCGGCCATGCTCGAGCTGGTGGCCGACGAGCCAGAAGTGGTACAGGGTCTGCAGGTGATCGCCCGGCGACGCTTCCCCGTGCGCCGGCGCGCCGCCTGAGAGGAAGTCCGCCCTGGCATGCTGGACAGCCGGCCAGGTCGCGGCCACGCCGGCAGCGAGGTACAGGGCAGCGCCGAGCGCTACAAAGCTTGCGCGGCGCGAAGTAGCTCGTCGAAGTCCGGCACGTCGGCCGTGTCGTAGCGCCATGCGCCGCGGACCGTACCGTCCTCCGCGACGAGGAACGCGCTTCGATCCGCGACGCCACGGTGGTGGCGGAACTCGCCCTGGACGCCGAACGCCTGCATCGCCTCTTTGTTCCAGTCTGAGAGCAGCGGAAAGTTCAGGTCGAGCGCTTGAGCCCAGGCGATGTGAGTCCACTCGGAATCGCCGGAGATGCCGAATGGGTGAACGCCCGCCGCCAGGAACTCCGGGCTCCTGTCACGCAGGAGCTCCATCTCGTGCGTTCAGGTCGACGACCAGTCGAAGAGATAGAAGACGAAGAGCGCAGGCCCGTCGGCGAGCAGCTCCTCGAGGGTGCGCGGTTGGTTGGGCGCAGTCCAGACGGTCGCGTCCATGGCCGCGCGGTCTCCGATTGCCAGCATCGAACTGCCGACCCTACTTCGCGAGCTGCGGCTCGGCCGCGATCTCGGGATCTCGAGGCGGGAAAACCTCCCGGTTTCCCCGGAGCCCCTTCCCCACGACGGAGGTCGCGATCACGAAACCGATGTCGGCACAGCCGCCACCTCCGTCGCCTCCGCGATCTCGCTGACGACTTCGACGATGTCGCGGTTCGCGTTGAACACCCTCAGTTGCCGGTCGGCGCCGTTCCCGTTGCGGAGGATCTCCTCCACGCCCTCGAGCTCGCGGTCGGAGCCGAGCTCGCGCGCGTGCGGCTCGATCTCCTTCAGCGTCCGCCGGATCAGCTGCGCGACCGCGACCCGGTTGCGCCGGCCCGTCGCGAGGTCCATCAGCGGTGCCTCGAGCCCGTAGCGTCCCGCGAGCCACTTGTTCTCGGTCGTCAGGATGCGGTGATAGGAGGGGATCTCCTCGCCGCGGTCATAGCGCTCCGACAGGAGCTTCACGACTGCCTGGCAGTACGCGACGATGGCGACGACGTGCTCGAGGCGGGTGACGGCGTCGCAGATGCGCACCTCGATCGTTCCCAGGCGCGGGTGGAGGCGGATGTCCCACCAGATGTGGGTGTAGTCGGCGATGCACCCGGTCTTCTCCAGCTGGCCGACGACCTCCGCGTAGTCGGCGTAGCTCTTGAAGCGCGGCGGTGGTCCCGAGCGCGGAAACGCCGCGAAGATCATCTGCCTGCTGGAGCGGAGCCCCGTCGGCTCGCCGCGCCAGAATGGCGAGCTCGCGGATAGTGCGAGCAGTGGTCCGATGTGGGGAAGCAGCCCGTTGACGACCTGGATCGCCTTGTCGGGATCGTCGACAGCGACGTGGATGTGCATCCCGAAGATGAGCTCGCGCCGCGCGACGTATTGCATCTGGTCGACGAGCGACCGGTAACGATCGCGCGCGGTGATCCGTTGCCGCTCGAAGAGACTGAAGGGATGGGTGCCGGCGGAGCCGACGCGCAGTCCTTGCTCGCGGGCGATGCCGCCGACGTAGCTGCGGATCTTGCGCAGCTGCTCCGCCACCTCGCCGGTCGTGTGGCAGACCGGTGTCGCGATCTCGAGCACGGACTGCATCAGCTCGGCGTTGATCACCGGCTCGAGCTCGTGCCCGGCCACCGCAGCGAGCACTGTGTCGATGTGCTGCACGAGATCGAAGGTCTCGGCATCGAGCAGCATGTACTCCTCTTCGACTCCGAGGGTGTACGGGTCGCTCTTGCCGAAGGCGTGGTCGAGCACGCTGCCGCCGGGCGCGAACCTCGATCCCTTCCCCGTGATCGACGCCGGGTAGATCTGCTGGCCGTCGCGCTCCATACGGGAGTCTTACTACTCGGGGAGCAGCGCGTCAGCCTCGATCTCGACCAACCACCGTGGATCGAGGAAGCCGGACACCACGAGCATCGTGCTCGCGGGCCGCACCTCGCCGAACATCTCGCCGTGTGCTCTGCCGACCTCGTCCGAGTCCTTCGCGTCGATGAGGTAAGTGCGAGTGCGGACCACGTGCTCAGGTTGGGCCCCTGCCTCGCGGAGGGCGGCGGCGATGATCTCCAGGCAGCGCCTCGCCTGGCCATACGCGTCTGGCGGCGGTGCGGCGCCTTCCGGCATCACGGCGCACGTGCCTGCGACGAGGACGTGGCGGCCGTCGCGCACAGCCCGCGAGAACCCGATCTTCGTCTCGTAGGGCGAGCCGGAAGAGACGAGACGTCGATCCACGCAACTAGTATCGCCCGCCCGTGGCAGATGCACTCCGGCAGATCGACGACTGGCCTGCACCGTTCGCAGCTGCGGCCGTCCTGCGGGGTGGCGAGGTCGGCGCGACGCACGGAGCGCGGGACGAGGTGCTGCGCTGGGCCTCGGTGACGAAGCTCGTCACGGCTCTCGCTGCACTCGTCGCGGCGGAGGAGGGCGTGATCGACCTCGACGAGCCGGCTGGTCCGGAGGGCTCGACCGTGCGGCACCTGCTCGCGCATGCATCAGGTCTCCCGTTCGAGCCGGGAGCGCCGACAGGTCAACCCGGCCGGCGGCGCATCTATTCGAACGTCGGCTTCGAGACGCTCGCTGATCACATTGCCGAGCGCGCCGACATGCCTTTCGCCGACTACCTCGCTGCTGGTGTCCTGCAGCCCCTCGGGATGCAAGCCGAGCTGCGCGGCTCGCCCGCGGCCGATCTGCACGGCTCGCTCGATGATCTCACGCACCTCGCGCGCGAGTTGCAGCGCCCGACCCTCGTCGCTCCGGAGACGCTGGCGGAGGCGACGACGGTGCAGTTCCCGGGTCTCGCGGGAGTGCTGCCGGAGTTCGGTCGCTTCGACCCGATGGACTGGGGCCTCGGGTTCGAGCTCCGCGACGACAAGTCGCCGCACTGGACCGGCTCGCGCAACTCGCCGCGCACGTTCGGTCACTTCGGCGGCAGCGGCACGTTCCTCTGGGTCGATCCCGAAGCCGACCTGGCCCTCGGAGTCCTCACGAACCTGGACTTCGGCGACTGGGCGAAAGCAGCCTGGCCGCGCTTGTCGGACGGCGTGCTGATCGCGTGACAAACGCGTATCCGTTTCGTACCAGTGGCTGGCTCCGGTACGTGCCCGAAAGCGTCTCGCCTGACTAGACGCCGTGGCGGGCGAGGAAATCCAGGACGATGCGGTCGAACTCATCCGGGCGCTCGAGGTTCGGGAGATGGGCAGCGTCGGCGATCGTCGCGCGCTCGGCGCCGGGGATTCCGCCCGCAAGACGATCGGCGATGCTGTGGATGTCGCCGACGTCCTCGTCGCCGGTCAGAACGAGAGTCGGGACGCCGACTTCGCCGAGTCGCTCCGATTCGGGCGGCTCGAGGCGCAACATTCGGACGTCGTCGTGCCCCTGCTGCTGCCTGAAGGCCTGCTTCTGCATCTCGGCGACCAGCTCGCGCAACCCCGGATCGATGTCGTCGAGATCACGGCGCGGGCCGGCAAGCCACATCCGTACGTTCGCAGCCACCGCCGCATCCAGGTCGCCACGTGCCAGTGCGTCCTCCTCCGCGGCCCAGGACGACTCCACCTCCTTCGACCATTCGTGGTCCGGGAGCCCGGCGCCCACGAGCACGAGAGCGGAGACGCGTTCGGGCGACTCGAGTGTGAGCGCCAGCGAGGTGTTGCCGCCGAGGGAGACTCCGACCAGCGCAGCTCGATCGATGCCTTCGGCGTCCATTGCATCGCGGACCGCTCCCCGAAACGACACCGGGTTCGTCTCGAACGGCGATTTGCCGAAGCCGGGCAGATCGACGCGCAGGACCGAATGCGACTGCGGAAAGGAGCGCAGCTGAGGCTCCCAGAGACGAGAATCTGCGACCCCAGCGTGAATGAGCACGACGGGCGGGCCCGCACCGCGGAGATCGTGCCAGGCGCTCATATCTCGTCGGCGAACAGCGGACGGATGTATTCGTCGAACGTCTCTCGATCGCAGCTCGCCACCGTCACGGGCGTGAGCGCACGAACGGTCGCGGTGCGCGGGATGTCCATCGCCAGAGCGACCTCGCCGAAATAGTCGCCCGGTCGCAACACGCTCTGCGCGCCGCGGCTCCTCTGGCTGACCGCGAGCATCCCGCTGAGGACGACGTAGAAGCGATCGCCCTCCTCACCCTCCACGACGACGCCCGCGCCCGCGGGAATGTCCTCGCGCGTCATGTTCTGCGCCAGCCGCGCAAGCGTCTCGCCGGGAAGCGTGGCGAGCAATCCGATGCGCGAGAGCTCGTGCTGCGTCGCCCCGGCGGCCCGTGGGCTCACTCCTGCTCTTCCTCGGTCGGTTGCGGCCGATGGTGCATGGTCCCTCCCATGGGTGCCCTCGACTCCTGGCGCTTCTGTCCGGTCTGCGGCGAGGCTATCGAGAAGGTCGACGATCGCGCCGAGTGCCGCGCGTGCGGGTACATCGCGTACGCCAATCCGGTTCCGGGCGCGGAGGCCGTCTGCTTCGACGAGCAGGGCCGCATCCTCCTCGGACGTAGGGCCTTCGATCCCGGCAAGGGCCTCTGGGATCTGCCCGGAGGGTTTCTCCACGAGAACGAGCATCCGCTCGACGGGCTGCGGCGGGAGGTCCGCGAGGAGACCGCGCTCGAGATCGAGCCGCTCGACTTCCTCGGCTTCTGGCTCGAGCCCTACGACGGGCGGATCGTGCTCTGCCTGGCGTGGTCGGCAGTGGCGACGGGCGACCCGACGGCCGGTGACGATCTCGTCGAGCTGCGCTGGTTCGAGCCGGACGACCTCCCGTCGCCCTCAGAGCTCGCGTTCACGCATTACCCGTCAGTCCTGTCCGCTGCCCTCAACATCCGGAACGAGCACGCGTAAGGCACGCGGCTCGATTCGAAACTCCACCGGCGTCTCGAGCACGTCGGGCTCACCGTCGACCGCCGCTTCGAGCCTGTGCTCGGCCGCGTCGACGACGAAACGGTCCCCGACGCGCTCCGGCGGATCGGCGCCCGGGGAGTAGAGGTGCAGCTTCCCTTCGTCGAGGCGCTCACGCTCGCCGAGCGAAGGGAGCTCGAGGGCGTACGCGTTGTTCGCGACGAGAACGAGGCGCGTCTCCACCGCTTCGTCGTCGATCGTGATGCCGAGCGAGTGCCGGTGCGTCAACAGGATCGACCACGCACGGATTCGCGCGAACGCGTGGCGCCGTCGTCGGTGCGCCTCACGTCGATGCACGAGCCGCGCATAGACGCCGAGCGACACGTTGTTCAGGAAGAGACGCGCGTCTGCGCGCCCGACGTCGATGCGCCGTTCACTGCCAGCGTCGAACGCACGTAGCGCCCCGATCGGATCGTCGCGGTCGAGCCCCAGGTCGCGGGCGAAATGGTTGCGGGTCCCGAACGGAATGCAGACGAAAGCGGCGCCGCGCTGGAGCGCAACGTCGGCGATGGCCGCCAGCGAGCCGTCCCCTCCTGCCATGCCGAGAAGCTCGGCCGTGGCCCGTGCCAGCTCTGTCGCGTCCTCCCCCGGCCGCAGGACGTGCGTCTGGACGTCGACTGTCCGCGACGCGGCGGCGAGCTCGTCGGCAGTCGGCGAGCCCGAGCCCGAGCTCGGATTGATGAGAAGGAAGGCGGACAGGGATGGCCAGAATAATGGGACTCACGACCCCCCGGAATGAGCCATTCGGCCCATGGCGTCGTCCGGCCACTCTGCCGATATTTATGTCCATGAGTGAACGCGGCCTTCACCAGATCGAGGACGACCTCAGCGAAACCTGGCTCGAGGATTGGGCCGGGGCCGGTGTCCTCGAAATCGAAGCGCTCCTCGCCAAGCACGCGGCTTTTCTCAGTTTCCTCGAGTCGCAAGAGGCGTAGAGGCTCGACCTGACATTCCGTCCGGGATCGCTTAGATTCTAGGGCGATGAAGCTCAGCTATCTCGGGCGGGGGCTTCCTGGTCATCCGATCCATCCGCCGCTGACGGATGCAACGATCGGGACCTACACGTTCGCCACCGTGGCCGGTCTCGCCGAGGTGACCGGGATCACGCAGAGCGCCGGGGCCTACGGCTGGTGGATCGCCTTGATCTTCGGGCTGATCGTGACCGTCCCGACCGCGCTGACGGGGCTCCTCGACTGGCTCTCGATCACCTGGGGCACGGAGCTCTGGAAGACGGCGACTGCACACATGATTGCGATGCTCACCGCGACCGTCTTCTTCGCCCTCGCCGCGATCTTCGGGCATGCCGCCTACATACGCGGCAACGTCAGCAGCGGCGCCTACGTGCTGACGGTGATCGGGTTCGTTTCGATGACGCTCGGCGGCTGGCTTGGAGGCACGATCGTCTTCGTCTACGGGATGCGCGTGCTGAATCTTCTGCGTGAGCCGGCGGGACGGGCGGTCTCGCCCATCCCGCACACCGAGAAAGAAAAGGCCGAGGGCTCCTAGCTACGCGGAGTCGGCCGCAAGGCCGAGCGCGCGCTCGAGGGCAGGCTTCGGCTGGGCGCCGATCGCCGCCGCTGCGGGCTCGCCGTTCTTGAAGAGGATCATCGTGGGGATCGACTGAACCCCGTAGCGCTGCGACAGGGCCGGCTGCTCGTCGATGTTCACCTTCACGAGCTTGAGGTCGCCGTTCCGCTCGTCGACGATCCGGTCGAGCACGGGTGCGACGGCGTGGCAGGGCCCGCACCACTCGGCCCAGAAGTCGACGATCACCGGCTTCTCGCTCTGGAGCACTTCCTCTTCGAAACTCTGTTCGGTCACTGTAGTTGTCATCGGTTCCTTTCTAGCGAATCTATCGGTCGTACCCTTAGCAGAACGCTTCTGAACCCCGGAATGTTCCACCCCTAGAATCGAAGCCATGCCGTTCGACCCGCTGACCCAGTATCCGGACCACCTGGCCCTCGAGGAGCAGATCCTCACCTGGTGGGAGGACGAGGCCGTGTTCGACCGGCTCCGCGAACGCAACACCGGGGGACCGACGTTCAGCTTCATGGACGGTCCGATCACTGCAAACAACCCAATGGGTGCGCATCACTGCTGGGGCCGCACGCTCAAGGACGTCTTCCAGCGGTACAAGGCGATTCGCGGGTTCGACCAGCGCTACCAGAACGGCTTCGATTGCCAGGGTCTTTGGGTGGAGGTCGGGGTGGAGCGCTCTTTGGGGCTCAACTCCAAGCGGGAGATCGAGGAATACGGACTCGCGGAATTCAACGAGCGCTGCAAGGAGCGAGTCGCGGAGTTCGCCGAGGTCATCACCGAGCAGTCACGCCGCCTCGGAATGTGGATGGACTGGGACAACGACTACTACACGTTCTCCGACACGAACATCGAGTACATCTGGCGCTTTCTGAAGGAGTGCCATGAGCGGGGCTGGTTGTACAAGGGACACCGCTCCGTCGAGTGGTGCCCCCGCTGCGGAACGTCACTCTCGCAGCACGAGTTGATCAACTCGTACGAAGAGCTCACACATCCGTCGCTGTACGTCCGGTTCCCCATCAAGGGACGCGAGGGCGAGTCGCTGGTCGTGTGGACGACGACGCCCTGGACGCTGCCCGCCAACGTCGCAGCCGCCGTCAAGCCGGACGCGGAGTACGGGTTGACGGCGGAAGGGGACTGGTGGGCTGTCGAACGGAACCCCGACGCGGCATTCGTGCGGCGCGTGCGCGGCGACGAGCTCGTCGGGCTCGAGTACGAGGGGCCGTTCGACTCGCTGCCGGCACAAGAGGGTGTCGTCCACCGCGTGATCCCGTGGGACGACGTCACGCTGACCGAAGGCACGGGGATCGTCCACATCGCGCCCGGGTGCGGCGCCGAGGACTTCGAGCTCTCCCGCGTGCATGACCTGCCGGTGCTCATGCCGATCAACGAGGCCGGGATCTTCTACGAGCCTTACGGCGAATTCGAGGGCCGCTCGACCGAAGACGCCGAGAAGCCGGTGGTGATCGAGCTCGAGCGCCGAGGCCTGCTTGTCGAAGCCGGCTCGATCATCCATCGCTACCCCGTCTGTTGGCGATGTGCGACGCCGCTCGTGTTTCGCATCGCGGACGATTGGCTCATCCGCGCTGACGAGATCCGCCAGCCGATGCTCGACGCGAACGCAACCGTCGAGTGGACGCCCGACTTCTACTCGAAGCGCATGGACGACTGGCTGCGCAACATGGACGACTGGAATATCTCTCGCCGCCGCTACTTCGGCTTGCCGCTGCCCTTTTACCCCTGCGACGCGTGCGGACGACTGACGGTCATCGGCTCGCTCGAGGAGCTACGAGAACGCGCGACCGGTGGCCTCGATCAGCTGAAAGAGCTTCATCGACCCTGGATCGACGAGGTGCCGATCGCCTGTGAATGTGGCGCCGAAGTGCGCCGCATCCAAGAGGTCGGTGATGCGTGGCTGGACGCCGGCATCGTCCCCTTCTCGACACTCGGATGGCAGAACCCCGAGTGGAAGGAGCACGGGTACGCAACAGGGGCCGCCGCAGGGGTCACCGGAGCCGATCTCCCAGATCACGAATACTGGGAGAAGTGGTACCCGGCGGACTGGGTGTCCGAAATGCGCGAACAGATTCGGCTCTGGTTCTACTCGCAGTCGTTCATGTCGGTGACTCTCACCGGGAGGTCGCCGTACAGGTCGGTACTGACCTACGAGAAGCTGCTCGACGAGCACGGCCGCGAGATGCACAGGTCCTGGGGCAACTCCATCGACGCGGCCGAGGCGCTGCAGAACATCGGCGCGGACGTGATTCGGTTCATGTTCTGTGAGCAGGCCCCGAGTCAAAACCTCAAGTTCGGTTACGGCCCTGCAGGGGAGATCAAGCGACGGCTCCTCACCTTGTGGAATTCCGTCAAGTTCTTCGTCGACTACGCGAACATCGACGGGTTCGAGCCCGGCGGCGAGCAGCCGCCTGGACTTCAGCCCCTCGACCGCTGGCTGCTCGAACGCACCGAGCAACTCGTCGCGGAGATGACAGAGGCGTACGAGCGTTACTGGACGCCGGCGCTCATCCGGTCGTTCGAGTCCTTCGTCGACGATCTCTCGAACTGGTACATCCGCCGCTCGCGGCGGCGCTTCTGGGCGGGCGATGAGGTTGCTTTGTGGACGCTCTGGCACGCGCTCCTGCGGTCCGTGCAGACGATCGCGCCGGTCA
The DNA here is from genome assembly GCA_036824055.1 of Gaiellaceae bacterium. GTDB lineage: Bacteria > Actinomycetota > Thermoleophilia > Gaiellales > Gaiellaceae > 3-1-20CM-4-69-9. The sequence goes on from DAITAW010000002.1 coordinate 74,171, forward strand.
TGCCGTTTCTGGCCGACTTCCTCTGGCGCCTGTTGCGTGCCGAGGCAGCGCCCGAGTCTGTTTTCCTGGAGCCCTGGCCCGAGGTTCGTCAAAGGGACGACGGGCTGCTCGCCGAGGTCGCGGAGGTGCGTGCGGTCGTCGAGCTCGGGAGACAGGCTCGCGGTGACGCAGGCCTGAAGCTGCGCCAGCCCCTGCGTCGACTCGTCGTGCAGGGCGCTGGGCCGGCGCAGGGCCATGCCGACGAGATCGCGGAAGAGCTTCGTGTGAAGGAAGTCGTCTTCGGCCCGGTTGAGGCAACCGAGCTACGCGTAAAGCCGAATCTTCCGCTCCTCGGGCCGAAGCTCGGTAAGGAGCTCGGCGCGGTGCGAGCGGCTCTGCAGGCGGGCGAGTTCGAGCAACTGGACGGCGGTGGCGTGCTGGTGAATGGGCACGAGTTCACGCCTGACGAGGTGCTCGTCGAACGTGGTGCGCGCGAGGGTTGGGCGCTGGCCGAAGACGGCGCGCTCACCGTTGCCGTGACGACGGAGCTCGACGACGAGCTGCGGAAAGAGGGGCGCGTCTACGACCTCACTCATCAGTTGAACACCTTGCGTAAAGAGGCAGGGCTCGCGCTGACGGACCGGATCCGAGTGCTACTCCCGGAGACCGACGCAGAGCTGCTCGAGTACGAGAAGCGCATCAAGGACGAAGTCCTCGCGACGGAGATCGTCGTCGGAGACGCGACGGGTCCGCAGATCCACAAGGTCTAAGCGAACGCTGCGCGCAAGCGCTCGAGGCCCTGGTCGAGAATCTCGTCGCTGACCGCGAGCGACAGGCGCGCCCAGCCCGCACCACGCGCGCCGAAGCCCTCGCCGGGCGCGAGGGCGACACGGTGCTCGACGAGCAGATCGTCGACCGTGATTCCGTCCGGCAGCTTGAGCCAGACGAAGAACGTGCCTTCCGACCGTGCCTCGATCCCCTCGAGTGACGCGAGTGCGCGGTCGCGACGGCGTTCGTAGGTTGCGCGACGCTCCTCGACCGAGTCCTGCGGTCCGGTGAGCGCGGCGATCCCCGCTTCCTGGATCGGCCGGAAGATCCCGGCGAAAGCATGGTCCTGGAGGAGCTCGATGCGGCGCACGAGCTCGGCGCTTCCCAGCGCGAAGCCGAGTCGCCAGCCGGCCATGCCGTAGGACTTCGACATGCTGAAGAGCTCGATGCCGACGTGACGCGCGCCGTCGACCGCGAGAAAGCTCTGCGGCCGGCGATCGTCGAAGACCAGGTCGCCGTACGCGAAGTCCTGCAGAACCCATGCCTCGCTGCGCTCGGCCCACTGGACAGCTTCCTCGAACAGACCAGCCGGCGCTGTCGCCGCTGTTGGGTTGGAGGGGAAATTGAGGTACATCGCGTCCGCCTCGGCGTCGAATCCCGAGAAAGGAATGTGTCTTGCGCCCGCGAGCGCGACGGCTGAGAAGTAGTCGGGATAGCCGGGATCGGGAAGCACGATCGTGCCGCCGCCTTCGACCGCGCACAATGCGAATTCCATCAGGCCGGTCTTCGTTCCCGGGAGGACCGCGACCTCGCGGGCGGGATCGAGGTGGACGCCGTAGACCTCGCCGTACCGGGCGGCGATCGCCTCCTTCAGGGCCGGCAATCCCGAGAACGGCGCGTAGCCGTGGACGTCGCGGCGCCCGGCGCATTCCGCGAGCGCGCGGACGACGTGCTCGGGAGGCCCGACCTCGGGATTTCCGCGCCCGAGGTCGACGAGCGGCTCCCCGCCCGCCAGGGCCGCAGCGGCGACTTGCGCAAGCAGGGCCGTGAAGTACTGCTCCGGCAACCGCCGAATCCGATCCGGGACCTCGCGCATCGGACGATGCTAAGCCGCTTGGCGTGGCGCTGCGCGGTGCAGCCGTGACCAAGGGTGGGCGTTGGATGGCCCATGGGCCGAAGCCCACGCGGCCTCTCGGCGGCGTCGCCGAGTCGACGCCTATGGCAGGCTACGAGGCATGGCGCGCTGCCCGCGCTGCGGAGGGGACATCGAGGAGCGCTTCCGCTTCTGTCCCTGGTGCGCGTCGCCGCAGCGCACGAAGCTCGTCGAGTTCTTCGCGCCGCACCCGCGCGACGCGGGGAAGGCGTTACGCGTGTCGCGCTATCTGACGCGAGACCCGCACGTGCGCTTCAGCGTGTGGAGCGAAACGGGTGTCGCCGAGAGCGCGGTCTCGTTGCGCGAATCGGAAGCGGCGAGGCTTGCGCGCTTCCTTGCTGCTCCTGAACGGGCCCGCGGGCAAAGCCCGCGCGCCCTCCTATGGAGGCGTCGGCAAGCGACGCCTCAGGCAGCCGACGTCTCTGCTCGACGCAGCTCGACGGGTAGCCGGAACACGACGTCCTCGTAAGCGGACGAGAACGACTTGATCTCGCCCACGCCCTGAGCGCGGAACCAGTCGCAGACCCGAGCCACGAGCCGCTCCGGCGCCGACGCGCCCGACGTGAGGCCGACGGTCTCCACGTCCTCGAGCCAGCGCTCGTCGATCTCGGTCTCGTCGTCGATCAGCTGTGCCTCGACGCCTGCGAGACGCGCCACTTCGACGAGGCGGTTCGAGTTCGACGAGTTGCGAGAACCGATGACGAGGAGGAGGTCGATCTCGGCGAGCATCTCCTTGACCGCCCACTGGCGGTTCGAGGTCGCGTAACAGATGTCCTCGCGCTGTGGGCCGTGGATCTGCGGGAAACGGCGCTTCAAGACGTCGATGATCTCGGTCGTCTCGTCGACCGAGAGCGTCGTCTGGGTGATGTACGCCATCGGAGTGCCGGTTGGAAGCTCGAGCGCTTCGGCGTCCTCGACGGTCTCGACGAGCACCGTCGCCTCCGGGGCCTCACCCAATGTGCCCACGACCTCTTCGTGTCCGGCGTGTCCGATCAGGACGATCCGTCGTCCTTCCGCCGCATAGCGTCGCGCCTGCACGTGCACCTTCGTGACGAGTGGACAGGTGGCGTCGATCGTGGTCTGACCGCGGACGGCTGCGCGCTCGTAGACCGACGGGGCGACGCCGTGTGCCGAGAGCACGAGTATCGCTCCGGGCGGGGCGGCCACCTCGTCGTCGACGAAGACCGCTCCGCGCCCCTCCAGATCGCGGACGACGTGCGCGTTGTGGACGATCTGTTTGCGGACGTAGACGGGGGCACCGTACAGCGATAGCGCACGCTCGACCGTTTCCACGGCACGCTCTACTCCGGCGCAATATCCCCGGGGCGATGCAAGCAAGACCCGCTGAACCAAACCGGCGGCCACGGTACCAGCGCCCGCGTGAGGCCGGTTAAACAGGAAAAAGCCCGTCGCTCGGGGGGGTCGGTGGCGACGGGCCTTTTCCTAGTGCTCACCGCGGACTGCAAGGCCAGGAACGCACCGCGGTTCGCATCGCCCAGTGGGATTGACGCTAACGGGTCCTACGGCCCTTTCCAATAGGCCGAACGGCCCATCTTTGGAAGCGAGAGGAAAGCGGCTCGTCTGGCGGAAAAGCGTCCATGTCAGGCGCCTCGGGGCGGCTCGACTGCCCCACGGCCGCTCCCTACAATCAGGACGCCCAGTGTCACAAGCCGAACAAGCTCTGTGGTTCAACGCGGTGCCGCTGCTCGTCGTGGCTGCGGCATTCCTCGTCGCCGCTGCGCGGCTCAGCCCTGCGTTTTGGGGAAAACGAGCGCGCTCTCAACTCGAGTCCGCATTGACCGCGGTCTTTCCCTCGGTTGGGCTCGCGACCGCTGTGTACGGCGTCGTCCTGGCAATCGAGCGGAAACCTCCGCCGGGCGGGATCTGGCTGACCCTGGCACTCGCCGCCGTTCTGGCTTTGCCCGCCGCTCTCGCACTCAGGGCCGGAGGTCGTCTTACCGGCCTCGCTGACGTACACAAGCGGGAGCCAGAAGCGACTGCGGCCCGTGCTCCAGCGGGAAGCGACGATGTCGAGACGATTGCCGGAGCACTGCTGGAACACGCAGAAGAGGTCGCCGGCATCGAGCTCGCCTGCCTGTTCGTCATCGAGGACGAGACGAGAGTCGGGAAGGGTGTCGTCGGGCGCGTGAACGGGCGGGACCTGGAGTGGTTCTCGGACGTGCGCCTCGATCTCGAGAACGAACCGTCCGGGGTTGCGACGGCTGCGTTCGAAGCAGCGCCGTTCGCCGTCTACGACGCTGCAGCCTCGAAGATCGTCAGCAGCCGTCTAGTCGAGGCAACGGGTGCAAAGAGCGTCGCATTCATCCCGCTTCTGCTCGACGAGCGCGTCAACGCGGTCCTCGTTGCCGGTTCGGTTTCCAAGCACCGGGGCTTCACAGCCGCTGAGCTCGGCCTGCTGCAGAGCATCTCGCGCGACTCGGCGCTCGCGCTCGATCGTGCGCGATCGACTGCCGACCTGGCCGAGGCGCTCGAGCGCGAACGCTTCGTCGCGCGAATCTCGGCCCGCGTTCGCTCGGAGCTCGACATCGACGAGCTGCTGCGCGTTGCGGTCGAGGAGACCGGCCACGCGCTGGGCGCCGACCGGTGCCTGATCCGGCTCGGCGCCCAGGGCGAGATTCCGACCGCGCAATGGCAGGCCACCGGCTTGGCTCCGGTCAAGACCGGGAGACGCCTTGCCGTCTCGAACCTCGCGGTGGCGCGCCGCCAGATCGTCGCCCTCGAGGATGTCGAGACGGCGCCGGAGCTCGATGATGCTTCGCCCGGGGGCCGTGAGGCGCTGCTCGGTCTCGGCTCGCGCGCGGTCCTGGCCGTTCCGGTCGTGATCTTCGACGAGCTGATCGGCGTCCTGGCTCTGCACCGCAACATCCCTGGGCCCTGGAGCGACGAGGAGATCGCGTTGACCGAGGCGGTGGGCCGGGAGATCGGACTGGCCGTGCGCGTCGCGCAACTGCTGCGCGAGAACGAACAGCGGATCACCCGTCAGGAATCGTTCTTTCGGATCGCTGCGCTCCTCGGCCAGTCACTGTCTCTTGCGGACACGCTCGAAGCGCTCGCCCAGGCCGCGAACGAAGCTCTCGGCGGCTCTTTCGCCGCAGTTCTGATGCCACGGGGCGGGAAGCTCGAGCTCGCAGCGGGAGCCGGCCTGCCGCATGTGCTCGCGGAAGTGCTCGAGGAGGCGTTGCCGGAGTCGGCGAACTGTCTTCAGGCAGCAGCGGAGGAGGGTCGCGCGCTCGCCTCGCCCGACGTCACGCGCGATAACCGCTTCGAACGGTCCTGGGCAGAGCAGGCCGAGGCTGCGGGATATCGCTCTCTGCTCGCGGTGCCCGCCGCAAGCCCGAGAGCGGAGCACTCCGGCCTCGTGATCGTCTTCTTCTCGGCGGAACGCGAGTTCAGCGACGACGATCTCGAGCTCGCCCGTCATCTCGGTGACGCCGCGCGGGGCGCCCTCGAGCGGAGCGAGCTGTTCGAAGCCGAGCGCACCGCGCGGGCGCTGTCGCAGCAGCTTGCGCGCACCGGCGGCGTGCTCGCGACCGAGCTCGACCCGGCAGCGGTGCTTGAGGAGGTCGTGCAGCAGGCGCCGGTCCTGCTCGAGGCCGACGCTTGCGCAGTCCGCACGCTCGAGGACGACGAGCTCGTGGTGAGCGCCGCATCGGGCGAGGGTGCCGAAGACGCAGTCGGGAGTCGAACCTCTGCGACGGGACGCTTGTCCGGGGATGTCTTCCAGTCGCGCTCTCCGGTCGCGGTCGAAGACGTCACTGTCGACGAGCGGCTGGTCGGGGCCGACGCGATCCTGCTTGCCGGGTACGCCGCGTTCCTCGGCGTGCCGCTCGCTGGTCCGGAAGGCTCTCTCGCAGGCGTGCTCTCGGTCTACGCGACCAAGCCCCGCCGGTGGCGGTCCGAGGAGGTCGAGGCGCTGCTCGCGCTGGCGGGAAACACGTCGGCCGCGCTCGCGAACGCCGAGCTCTACTCTCGCGTCTCTCTGGAGAAGGAACGAAGCGTCGCGATCCTCGCGAACATCGCAGATGGCATCGTGGCGGTCGATCGCGACGGCGAAGTCGTCCTGTGGAACTCCGCTGCGGAGGAAATCACCGGCGTGCCTCAGGAGGAGGCAATCGGCCGGACGACCGTACAGGTCCTGCAACGACAGCTCGAGTCCGCGGAGGGCGAGACGCCGTCGGGGCAGCGGCTCGTGTCGATCACGCGCGGAGCGGAGGAGGTCTGGCTGTCGCTGAGCGAAGCGATCATGCGCGACCCGCTCGGTGCTGTCGCAGGACGCATCTTCGCGTTCCGCGACATCTCCGCCGATCGCATGGTCGAGCAGGTCAAGTCCGACTTCGTCGCCGCCGTTTCGCATGAGCTGCGGACCCCGTTGACGTCGATCTACGGTTTCGCCGAGACGCTCCTTCGACAGGACGTCCCGTTCGGCGAGGAGGAACGGCGCATCTTCCTCGGCTACATCGCATCGGAGTCCGAGCGGCTCACCGAGATCGTCGATCAGCTCCTGAACGTCGCGCAGCTCGATGCAGGGGACCTGCAGGTCGAGCTCGGCCGCATCGACGTCGGCTCCGTCGTCTCGGAGCTGGTGGAGACCGTCGAGGAGAGCGGCGTCATGAACGGTCATCGCTTCGAGATCGACCTGCCCGACGAGCCCCTCGCTGCGGAAGCCGATCCCGACAAGGTCCGTCAGGTCTTCAGCATCCTCGTCGAGAACGCCCTCCGCTACTCGCCCGGAGGCGGAACCGTCACCGTCGGTGCGCGCCGACGGCAGGACCGCGTCGAGGTGAGCATCGCCGACGAGGGAATCGGGATTCCGGCGGGCGAGCGGGAGCGAATCTTCAGGAAGTTCTATCGCGCCGAGTCGGCCGCGCGGGACGGCGCAGCCGGCACGGGGCTCGGCCTCTTCATTGCCCGAGAGCTGGTGACCGCGATGGGCGGACGCATCTGGGTCGACTCCACGGAAGGGGAAGGCTCGAGCTTCTCGTTCGAGCTGCCCGCTGCGCGGGAGTAGATGACAGCCGGTTCGGGTATAGCGGCGGCGACCGCCGGGTCCGCCCTCTCATGACCAAAGTTCTCGTAATCGACGACGAGGCTCCCATTCGCCTGCTCTGCCGGGTGAACCTGGAAGCAGAAGGCATGGACGTGATCGAGGCTCCTGACGGCCCCTCCGGTGTCGACAAGGCCCGTGAAGAGCGACCGGACGTGATCCTCCTCGACGTGATGATGCCGGGGCTCGACGGTTGGCGGGTTGCAGAGCAGCTGATCCAAGACGAGCGCACCGTCGGCATCCCGATCATCTTCCTCACCGCGCGCGCAGAGTTCCGCGACCGGACCCGCGGGCTCGACATCGGCGGCGTCGACTATGTGACGAAACCGTTCAACCCGCTCGAGCTTGCCCCGCTCGTCCAGGGTCTCCTCGACCGCCTCGACCGCGGCGAACGGGACGAGCTGCGAGCCGAGAAGCTCTCGGAGCTACGCACGCTGATGGAGTCCGAGTAGGAGCGCAAGGGAGGCCGTCTCAGCGGACGGCGTCCCGTGCCCTCTCTGTCCCGACGACTTTTAGCGCCCGGCGAAATCGGCAGTGACCACGCCGGCACCACCGTGCCCGGCGAACGTGCCGAAGGAGATTCCGATTCCGACCCGGCGGAAGCCCGGCCGAAGCAGGACAGCCCGATGCGAAGGGCTGGCGAGCCAATGGTCGACGACCCACTGCGCCGTCAGTCCCGTGGCCCACGCGAGGTCCTCGCCGAACACGGGCCCTCGTGCACCCCGGGCCACCGCGCGACCGGCGACGGCTCCATGGGCGAAGTACTGCCGACCCATCATGTCGGCGGAGTGAGAGCGCGCGGCGCGCAGAAGACGAACGTCCAGTCGCAGGGGTGCGAGGTGGTTGCTCGACCGAACGGCGTTCATCTTCTGGAGGAGCGAAGCCTCCGAGCTGCTCAGCGTCCGGGCTTGAGCCCCGGTAGCCGGCCCCAGGAGGGCGAAACTTGCCAGAAAAGCTACGAGAATCTTCTTTTTAATTGGCATTCGGGGCAGTCTGGGGATGGCGTTTCGGGGTCGCCTCCCCCAAAAGGGGTAGATCGATTTCGCTCAGAGCGCCTTTTCAGCGGGCCGTCTGAGCGATCCCGATTCCGACCAGGGTAAGCGCCGCTCCGGACAGCTGGACCGGCTGGAGGGACTCTCCCAGCCAGGCCCAGGCCACGACGATGGCCACGACGGGCTCCAGCATCGCCGTGATTCCCTCCCTGGTGGCGGAGATGTGACGAAGGGCGCTCACGACCAGAGCGAACGGGAGGATCCCGCCGAGGACGACCATCCACAGCATGAGCAGCCACAGGGAAACGTGCGTCGACGCGAGGTTCCCGAGCAGGGAGACATGGGCGTCAACACGCCGCCCAGGGAAGTTCCACCACGGCGCGAGCAGGGACGAGAAGATCGTCGCGAAGAGAAAGCCCCACGCGGACAGCGAGATGGGATCGCGACGGCGCACGCCATGCTCGGCGATGAGGACGTACGCCGCGTAGCTGACGGCTGCCAGGACGGAGGCGGCGATGCCGGGACCGCTGAGGCGTCCGCCGTGCCAGACCTCGACGATGAGCGTGAGCCCTGCGAGCGAGACGACGAGCGCCGCCCAGATCCGGCGGCGCACCGGCTCGTGAAAGACGAACCGTGCCCAGAGGGCGACGAGGATCGGCGCGACGTACTGGATCAGCAGCGCGATACCGATGTCCAGCCGGTGGATCGCGAAGAAGTAGGACCACTGGACGAGGGCCAGCCCGATGCCGAGCGCGATCAAGAGCGGGAGCTCGTCGGCGCGAACGCGTAACGTCCCCGGGCGCGTCGCGACGGCGACGAACGTGAGCCCGATGAGCGCGCTGGCGCAACGCACTTCCGTGAGCTGGCCCGAGCTGATACCCGAGCCGAGGATCACCTTCGAGACCGTGCCGTTGACGGCGAAAAGCGTCGCCGCGACGGCGACCATCACGTAGCCGAGCCCTGGGCGTGGCTGGACCATCGCGCGAACCTACACATGTACTCTGCGCACGGCGGGGCGTAGCTCAGCCTGGTTAGAGTGCTGCCTTTGGGAGGCAGAAGTCGCGAGTTCGAATCTCGCCGCCCCGATTTTGGTCGTCCTCCTTGCTGCGGGCTCGGCGCTCTTCTTCGGCGCCCTCGCCGTCACGATCCGTTTCGCGCTCGCCCGCGGAGGCGATGCGGAAGCGGGATCGCTCGTCACCACCGTCATCGCGGGCGTCGTCTGTGCGCTGCTCGCACTCGCGTTCGGTGACTTCTCCGGAGTGGCCTGGCGGGATACGTGGCCGTTCTTTCTCACCGGGCTGTTCGCCCCGGGAATCAGCCAGATCCTGTTCACCCGTTCGGTGGGCGTCATCGGGCCGTCGCGGACGGCGATCGCAGTGGGGATCTCGCCGGTGCTTTCGGCTGCGATCGCGGTCACCGTTCTCGGCGAACCGCTGCACGTCGCGCTCGTCGTGGGGACGCTGTTCGTGGTCGGGGGCGGGACGCTGCTCGTCAGCGAGCGCGGGGGGCCGGCGGCGATGCTCTCGCTGGGAATCGGGCTCAGCCTCAGCGCGGCCTTGCTGTTCTCCATTCGAGACAACCTGGTCCGCTGGGCTTCGCGCAGCGGCAACGTGCCCGGGCTCGTCGCCGCCACGGCATCGCTCGTGTCCGCGACGCTCGTGATCGTGATCGTCGTTCTTTCGCGACCGGACGCGCGGGAGCGCATCCGCCTCGCAGCACGCCCATTCGTGCCCTCGGGCCTCGTCTACGGCATCAGCTACGCGTGTCTCTACTCGGCGTTCGACCGTGGGCGGGTCACGATCGTGGCGCCGTTGGTCGCGACGGAGTCGCTCTTCGCAGTCCTCATCTCGATCGTGTTGCTCCGTCGCTCTGAACGGATCGGCCCGCGGTTGCTCCTCGCGGCTGCGCTCGTGGTCGGCGGCGGCGCGCTCATCTCGAGCTTTCGCTGAAGACCCCGGCGATGTGCTCGGTCCGCAGGAAGCGCAGGAAGAAGTAGGCGAACACGGCGAAGAACACGACAGCTTGCTCGACCACCATGGTCACGCCCGCGATCTGCTGGTCGGTGGTGTGTGAAATCCCCCAGAGCTGCGGGGCGTCCTCGTAGAACCGGTAGATCGGGCGAGGCAGGAGCGCGAGCAGCAGCCCGAGCGGCGCGGCGAGCACGAACGCACCGAAGAGGTACAGCGCCTTGATGCCGTCGCTGTAGCGCCCATGGATGACCGGCCACCACATCAGCACGCCGGCCGCGAAGTACGTCAGGTGCTCGGAGTGAAGGAGCCAGCCGGACTGACGGAGCGCCGCGTCGTAGATCGGGGGGACATGCCAGACGAAGTAGGTCGTGAGCCAGAGCGGCAGAGCGACGACAGGGTGCGTGAGGACGCGGACCGCGATGAATCGTTCGAGCTCGCGCGCAAGCGCCGGCGCGAGTGCGAACACCACGAGCCCCGGCGCCCATTCGGCCGTCACGACGTTCTGCAGCAGATGAACGGAGAGCAGGTAGTGAAGCGCGATCGTGTGCAGCGGCGTGACGTAGACCGCGAGCAGGAGGATGATCGCGAGGTCGAAGGAGGCCCTGCGCGTCGCATCCACGGGCCAGCGGCGTTGGCTCCAGAAAGAGCCGGCCGCGAGGACGCCGATCGCGAGCAGCACGTCCCAGTGCAGCGACCACGAATGCGGATCCACGACGCTACGCTACGTGGCGAACGCGCCCGTGGTGTAGTGGTAGCACAGGAGCCTTCCAAGCTCCTGGCGCCGGTTCGAGCCCGGCCGGGCGCTTCGGCACATCCGACGCGGTCGCTATGTTTTCTAAAATGAAAACAGCAGAGCGAGAGCTTGCTCGAATCATCCGGCGTGACGAGGGCGCGCCGATTAAAGAGATCGCGCGTCGGGTTGGCGTCGCGCCCTCTTCGGTGAGTCGTTGGGTCCGGGATATCCAGCTAACTCCAGGCCAGCAGGAAGAGTTGCTCCGCCGTAATCCGGCGTACAACCGGCAGCTGAGCGGCACTGCCGTTCAGGCAGCGAATCGGCGGGCAGAACGAATTGCCTACCAGGAGCAAGGTCGGAGACTTGCGCTTCGAGGCGACAGCTGCCACATCGCCGGCTGCATGCTCTATTGGGCCGAGGGTGAGAAGGATCGGAATGCGCTGCGGTTCTACAACTCGGACCCCGAGATGGTGCGGTTTTTTGTCGTCTTCCTGAAGAAGTATTTCGACCTGCGCGACGAGGAGATCAGGATTACGTGCAACCTGTTCACCGACCACATTCACCGGCAGCATGAGATTGAGCAGTTTTGGCTCGATGTTGCGCAACTGTCGGAGCGCTCGCTCGGCAAGTCATACGTGAACGTGTACTCAAAGCACAGCAAGAGGAAGCGGACGAACAGGCTTCCTTACGGGACCGTGCGTGTCACTGTGTGCCGAACTCGAGTCGTGCAGAGCATCTTCGGCTCGATCCAGGAGTACGCCGGTTTCGACCGCGTGGCCTGGCTGGAATAGAAGCCTGTGGCCGACGAGAGCAAGGAAGACCGCCACAACCGAGAGCTGATCGAGCTCCTCAACGAGCTCCGCGTGGCGCTCCCCGGCGTGCAAGTGCTGTTCGCTTTCCTCCTCGCCGTGCCGTTCGCAAACGGGTTCCCCAAACTCGGCAAGTTCGACCGGGACATCTTCTTCGTCGCCTTCATCGCCACCGCGGTCTCGACGGTGCTGCTGATCGCTCCGAGCTCGTATCACCGCCTCCGCTGGCGGCAGCACGACAAGGAGAAACTGCTCGTCACCTCCAACGTACTCACGATCGCCGGGCTCGCCTTCCTCGCGGTCGCGATTACGAGCGTCGTGTTCGTGATCACGGACTTCCTCTTTCACCGCACGTGGGCGGCGACATTCTCCGCATTCATCGCGGCGTGCTTCCTACTGCTCTGGTACGGGCTGCCGCTGGTTGCGGCTATTCAGGATCGCCGGAGACCGACACGCCCTCGATGAGGACGTCGTCATGCGGCTTGTCGCGCGCATCGCGCGGGAGCTCCGAGATCTTGTCGACGACCTCCATGCCGTCGGTCACGCGTCCGAAGACCGTGTGCTTTCCGTCGAGCCACGGCGCAGCTTCGGTGGTGACGATGAAGAACTGGCTGCCATTCGTGTTCGGCCCGGCGTTCGCCATCGCCAGGGCTCCGCGCTCGACCTTGTGGTCGTTGAACTCGTCTTCGAAGCTGTAGCCCGGGCCGCCGGAGCCGGTCCCCGTTGGATCGCCGCCCTGGATCATGAAGTCGGGGATCACGCGGTGAAAGATGACCCGGTCGTAGAAACCGTCGTTCGCAAGCTTCACGAAGTTGTCGACGGTCTTCGGCGCGCTGTCAGGGAAGAGCTCGACGTGGATCGGCCCGTGGTTCGTCTGGATGATCGCCTGCATCGGACCGGAATCTACCGTCCGGCGCTCCCACGATGCTGCAGTCGTGCCGGACGGCCCTGTGCGCGTCGTCGAGTTCCTTCCGCGGACGGTGTTCCGCGTCGTCGGCATCCTGCTCGCGACGGCGATCGTGCTCGAGGTGCTGTGGATTGCACGCCACGTGCTCACCTGGATCTTCATCGCCCTGTTTCTCACGCTGGCACTCAATCCGGCCGTCGACCGTCTCGAAAGGCGGTTGAAGCGACGAGCCGTGGCGACAGGGATCGTCTTCATCGCGGCAATCGCCGTCGTGGTCGGGATCGGGTTTCTCTTCATCCCGACACTCGTGAGCCAGGTCAACGACTTCGCCGGGAAAGTGCCGGACTATCTCCACGACCTGACGAAGGGACGCGGCCGGCTCGGCTTCCTCCAGGAGAAGTACCACCTGGTCGACAAGGCCCGAAAGGCGCTGCGAGAGGGCGGCGCCTCCAAGCTGTTCGGCGTCTCGGGTGCCGCGCTCTCCCTGGCAAAAGGTGTTGTCAACGCAGTGCTCGCGACGATCACGATCGCCTTCATGACCCTCTTCATGCTGCTCGAGGGCCGGAAATGGGTCGAGTCGTTCTTCTCACTGCTCGCGCCGGCGCCACAGCGACGGTGGCGCGCGGTCGGACACGACATCTACCGGACGGTCGGCGGCTACGTGACGGGCAATCTTCTGATCAGCCTCATCGCCGGCGGGCTGACCACGATCGTGCTGCTCATCGTCGGCGTTCCCTACGCGGTCGCGCTCGGGCTGATCGTCGCGATCCTCGACCTGATCCCATTAGCCGGCGCGACGATCGCGGCCATCGTTGTGGGCGCGGTGGCGTTCCTGCACTCGATCCCGGCTGGGATCATCGTGATCGTCTTCTTCGTCGTGTATCAGCAGATCGAGAACCACATCCTCCAGCCGATCGTCTACGGGCGCACCGTCCAGCTCTCGCCCCTCGTGGTGTTGATCTCGGTGCTGATCGGCGCCGAGCTCGCCGGCGTCCTCGGTGCGCTCGCCGCAATCCCCGTCGCGGGCTCGCTCCAGGTCGTCATCGTCGACTGGCTGCGCCACCGACGCGGCCAGGAGCCTGCCGCCGCGACCTGATTTAGCCCTATTTCAAGGGGCGCCTAAAGTTTTCGAGGCTTAAGCCGATCTCAAGGGCATGGCCCGCCGTGCTCTTCTCCTCCTTGCCCTGGGGCTCTCGATCGTCGGATTTTGGTCCGGTGCAGTACCGGCCGGTGCGACTTCCCAGGGCCCGACCAGCGCCATGGGTGCGCTCGAGAAGGACGTCCTCTCGAACGTGAACCTCCTGCGACGCCAGCACGGGCTCGGCGCGCTGCGACTGTCCGCGAAGCTCGCGGCCGCGGCCCGCATGCATTCGAACGAGATGGCGCAGCGTGGCTACTTCAGCCACAGCTCCGCGGATGGCACGTCGTTCGACAAGCGGATCGCCCGCTTCTACTCGCTGGGCGGCAGGCATTACTGGTCGGTTGGAGAGAACCTGCTCTGGTCGTCTCCCGACGTCAGCGCCTCGAGCGCGCTCGACATGTGGGTGAACAGCCCGGAGCACAGAAAGATCCTCCTGACCGCACGCTGGCGCGAGATCGGTCTCGCCGCGGTGCACACGCAGTCGGCACCTGGCACGTACGGCGGACGCGAAGTCACGATCGTGACCGCCGATTTCGGCGTCAGGCGCTAGAACACCTCCGCGATACCCTGTCCCTCCGGCGCCTGTAGCTCAGTGGACAGAGCGGCGGCCTTCTAAGCCGCGGGTCGGAGGTTCGAATCCTCCCAGGCGCACTCCCGCGGCAAATCCGGCCGCGCTGTGCGCGGCCATGATGATTTGCCGCGGTTCGGGTCATCTAGGGGCGCTGGGTAGCGAGCGCCGGCGAAGCCGGCACTCGCGGCGTTCGTTGATTGGTGATCGGGAGTGCCAAACCGAAGCTATTCTGAGTTTGAGCGCGGTGGCTGTAGCTCAGTTGGTAGAGCCCCTGGTTGTGGTCCAGGTGGTCGTGGGTTCGAGTCCCATCAGCCACCCTTCCGTCCGCTTGCACCTTTCGTGACGTAACTGGGCTCTGGCTCCTCGCGTTGGTCAGGGTGAGCTCCGAGGGCTTTCTCATTCGCTTTCTGCTCGGCCTACTTGGCAGCCTGGCCGCGATCTCGTTCGCCGTTGGCTACGTGATGCCGAGTCGCGACGCCCAGGGTCAGGTACTGGCTGCAGGTGTTCGGAGTGGCTCGTGGGCCACTCCTGCCGAACTGGCCTGGCTGGAGAAGCTCGGCTCCTGGAGGAACGGCGATCAAGCTCGGCGCGAGCACCGCGTACGCCGCCGCACTCGTGCGCACCTATTGGCGTCACTACGCGGAAGAACTGCCCGCCTACCGGTCAGCCGAGTGCCGCCAGGGCGGCAAGCTCGATCTCGGGCGCGCCGACTCGATCTGGCCTTAGACGCCCCCCGCGGGTCGGGATTGGTAGGTTCCCCCCATGGCAGCTCTCATAGGCATTGCACAGGCAGCTCGGATGACCTCCGCCGAGAAGAGGCTCTCTCCATGACGGGGCGGGTTAGTAGGGGTCAACTGTTCTCGCGGGGCGCCAAGGGCGGCGCAGCCTTTCTGCTGGCGGGCTCGTTCGCCGGATCGCTGGTCGACTCGGCCGCGGCTGACACGATCCCGGACAGCGATCTTGCCTACGCTCGGTTGCTGGTAGGTGCTGAGCTTCTCGCTCTAGATTTCTATGCGCGCGCGATCGCGTCGAAGCACCTTGGCCCGGACGCACTGGGCTATGTGAAGCGGGCGCGCCTCAACGAGCGGGAGCACTACACGAGGATGTCCGAGATCCTCAGCAGCGCCGGTCAGACACCCGCGGTCGCCTCGGACTTCGACTTCTCGTATCCGAAGAGGGCGTTCGCCTCGAAGTCGTCGATCGCGAAGCTTGGCCTGAGCCTCGAGGCCGCGTTCATGGGCGCATACCTCGGCGCCGTCGACGGCCTGCAGACAAATGCGCTCAAGCAGCCGGCGGCGCAGATCGCAGCAAATGAGGCTGAGCACCTGAGCGTCTTGATGCGCCTGTCCGGGCGCAGTCCGATCGGGATCGCCTTGCCGAGGCCGCTCACGATCGACGAGGCTTCGAACGCACTCGATGTGTTCACGAGCTAGCGAGGGGTGAGGTATGCCGAGGGAGTTCTACAGCGCAAGTGAGGCGGCCCAGACACTTGGGATCAGCCTGGACACGCTTCGCCGCTGGGATCGACAAGGTCGGATCAAGACGAAGCGCGATTCGAGCAACCGGAGGATCGTGACCGCGAGGGAGATCGATCGCCTGCGCGGCGACTCCCACGCCACGCACCAGATGAGTGCTCGCAATCGGTTCAGCGGCATCGTCCGGGACGTGAGGGTGGACGGTTTGATGGCCCAGGTGGAGATGGTGGTTACCGAGCCGGCCGTGCTGACTGCGGTCGTCACCGCGGATGCGGTTGAAGAGCTCGGGCTCAAGCCAGGCAACCACGTTGTTGCGGTGATCAAGTCTACGTCCGTCATGGTCGAGCACTGACGAAAGGGGTTCTTCGGATGGAGTTCGGTTCTCAACACCGGATAGCGCCTAGGCGGACGGTAGTTCTTGCCGCGCTCTGCGCCTTTCTCTTCTCGCTGCTTGCGGCGGGCGGAGCCGCAGCGCGCACTGCCACGCACACATCGACCCGTGTCACCGGAGTCACCGTCTACGCGGCCGCGTCGTTGACCGACGTGTTCCCAAAGATCGACTCCGGTCCGAAGTATTCCTTCGGCGCGTCGAGCACCCTTGCTGCGCAGATCACGCAAGGCGCTCCGGCCGATGTGTTCGCCTCCGCGAATACGACGATCCCAGCACAGCTTTTTGCGAAGGGGCTCGTGCAGAAGCCTGTTGTGTTCACCCGCAACCGGCTCGTGCTCGTCGTGCCAACCTCGAATCCGGCCGGGATCCACAGCGTCTACGACCTTAAAAAGCCGGGCGTAAAGCTGGTGATCGCTGCTCCCGCGGTTCCGGTGGGGAGCTACACGTTGCAGGTCCTCAAGCAGATGGGCCTCACGAGCGTCCTGGCCAACATTGTCAGCCGCGAGTCCGACGTTCGCAGCGTGCTTTCGAAAGTGGCTCTGGGTGAGGCGGACGCCGGGTTCGTCTACTCCACAGATGCGCGGACGGTGCCGGGCAAGGTCAAGGTGTTCAAGATCCCGGCCTGGGCGCAGCCGAAAGTGACGTACGCGCTTGCCCTCGTCTCCGCGAGTACCAACAAGCCGGCCGCGCAACTATTCATCAAGGAGGTGCTGAGCAAGGCCGGTCAGAAGAAGATGCTCGCCGCCGGCTTCCTCCCGATCCCGAAGGCGAAGTCGGGCCGCTAAAGAGCGCGCAGGGCGGGCACACCATGCGCAAAGCTCTGCTCGCCCTTTGCTATTTCGTCGCCACCGCGGTTGCGCTGGCTTTTCTAGCCCTGCCGATCCTGGCGATCTTCGTCCACGTCCCGCCGGGTCGACTGATCGATCAAGTCTCCAACCCGGTTGTGACTGACGCGCTCATCGTCAGTTTCAAGACCACCTTGATCGCTCAGGCGCTCGTGCTGCTCTTCGGCACGCCGACGGCCTATCTACTCGCCAGCCGACGCTTTCCGGGCCGTTCGCTCTGCGTCACGCTCGTCGAGCTTCCGCTCGTGCTTCCTCCCGCCGTCGCCGGCATCGGCCTGCTTGCGGCGTTCGGCCGTTTCGGACTCCTCGGATCGAGCCTCCATTCGGTGGGGGTCAGTCTCCCGTTTACGCAGAGCGCGGTCACAATTGCGGTGGCATTTGTCGCCAGCCCTCTTTATGTCCGCCAGGCGATTGCGGCCTTCGAGGCGATTGACCCCAACCTCGTCGCCGCTTCACGCACGCTTGGTGCGGGTCCCGCCCGTACGTTCTTTCGCGTCGTTCTCCCCTTGGCCCGGGGCAGTCTTGCCGCGGGGGAAGCGCTCGCGTTTGCGCGTGGACTAGGTGAGTTCGGTGCCACGATCATGTTCGCCGGCAGCCTCCAGAAGGTGACCCAAACCCTGCCGTTGGCGATCTACGCCGAGTTCGAGGTCAACTTCGACGTCACGCTCGCGATCAGCGCTCTGCTCGTTCTGATCAGCGCGGCGCTGCTGATCTCCCTCAAGCTCACTTCTCTATGGCAGCCCTCCGAGCAGATTTCACCCTCCCGCTTCGCTCGTTTGAGCTGGAGCTAGCGCTCGAGGTCGACCGCACCGTCGCCCTGGTCGGGCCGTCGGGTGCGGGTAAGACCTCGGTGCTGCGGGCGATCGCCGGGCTTGTCCGCCCGCCCCGAGGCCGGATCGCACTAGGCGACGACGTTTGGCTGGACACCGGACGACGGGTATTTCGCAAGCCCGACGAGCGCCGTGTCGGGCTCGTCTTTCAGGAATACGCGCTCTTCCCGCACCTAACCGTCCGCCAAAACGTGGCCTACTCGGGCAAGGAGCGGGCCGACGAATATCTCGAACGATTCCGCATCTCTCATCTCGCGCAGGCCAGGCCGGCGGCGCTTTCCGGGGGAGAGCGTCAGCGGGTCGCCCTCGCTCGGGCGCTCGCGCGCGGTCCGGGCGTGATCCTCCTCGACGAACCACTTTCAGCGCTCGACGCCCACACCAAAGGCGCCGTCCGCGCGGAACTGCAAGAACTCCTGCACGAGCTTGCGCTCCCGACGATCCTCGTGACCCACGACTTCGAAGACGCTTCGGCGCTCGCTGACCTGGTCGGCGTGATCGTCGACGGAGCCTTACGCCAGTTCGCAACCCCCAGCGAGCTCGTTGACCGACCGACCGACGCTTTCGTCGCCTCCTTTACCGGCGCCAACCTGCTGCGAGGGAAGGCCCGCCGACTCGACGACGACATGACCCTGGTCCAACTCGACAGCGGCGAACTCGTTTACTCAACGGAATGGGGCGAAGGTGACGTGGGCGTCGTCATCTACCCCTGGGAAGTCTCGATCGGCCGCCTCCACCAGGACGACTCCGCAATGAACTTGATTCAGGGCGAGATCCGCTCCGTCGCCGCCGTGGGCAACCGTGTCCGCGTCCGCATCGGCCCAATCACCGCCGAAGTCACGGCAGCCTCCGCCGAAAAACTCGAACTCGCGCGCGGCGGCACCGCCTACGCGACCTTCAAGGCAACCGGAACCCGACTGGTTCCGCTCGCCTGACTACTTCCCGAGCATCACCTCGGTCGCCTTGATCAACACGGTAACCACGTCACCCTCGGCCAGGCTCACGGGCGCGCATTCACGTCCTGCGCCTGGACAACTCCGGTCGCTTCCAGCACTCCCTGGAGCTCCCATCTCCTCTCCCTAGACGCCGCTACGCTCCGACGCACGGCCCCGTAGCTCAGCGGATAGAGCGACGGACTTCGAATCCGTGCGCGGAGGTTCGACTCCTCCCGGGGCCACTCCTCAGCACAAGCCAAAACCTGAGACTGTGCAGGGACTTCGCCTCTAGCTCGTGCTAGTCCGGTTTCCGCTCGAAACCGCTAAGGATTGCCTTGTGGGCCAGCCGACTGGCCCGCACTTGGCCCACACTCGGCCTCTAGGTACGTGTCGAGCAGGGCCGCAGCCTGATCCTCGTTGCCGGGGAACAGGTGCCCGTAGCGATCGAGGGTAATCGTGATTGAGCTGTGCCCCATGTAGGTCGATAGCGCCTTGGCGTTGACGCCGGCCGCGATCATCAGGGACGCGAACGTGTGCCGGCACTCATGCAGTCCGATCGGCTCGAGCAAGGGCCGCTCCTCGCGCTCACGGACCTTATTTGCCCGCTTCCAGGCCGTCTCTGCTCGTCGTGAGGCGTTGGAGCCCGTGAAGGGCCGTTCAGCCGTGGCGCCGAAGATCAGCCCTTCGCTGCGCCCAAGGGTGAGTTTGTGGGCGCTCAGATGGCCACGGAGAACCTTCGGGATCGGTACCGCCCTGGTACCGGCACGACTCTTCGGAGTGACGAACTGGCGTGCCCGTGGATCGTAGGAACGTTCAACGCGGATTAGTCCTGCCGGCAGATCGACGTCCTCTAGCCGCAGCGCCAACAGCTCGCCTCGCCTAAGACCCGCGTACATCGCAGTGCTCCACAACGCCCGGTCAGCTTTGGAGAGTGCGTCGATCAACTCGGCCGCTTCCTCAGGGGAGGCGATCCGGTCACGCCGACCCGCCGATGATGGAAGCTGCAACCTGGCGGTTGGGTTGACGGGTATGTCGTCTACGGCCTGGCGATAGAGCACGCGTACAGGCGCGATCGTGTTCCTGATCGTTGAAGCATCCTTGCCATTGGCGAGCATCTCGTTCACGAGTCGCTGTAGGTCACGACGACGGATAGCGGAGAGCCGTTCAGAGCCAAGCTCAGGCAAAACGTGATCGTCCATTGTCTGCTCGTAGCCGCGAAGGGTTGAGGGTTTGAAGGGCTCACCGTTGACCTTGCGTACGAGGTCGGCCTTGGCTGCTTCGATGAACTCCTCCCAGGCTCCACGGAGCGTCTGCTTGGTTGGCGCGCTCATCGTGCCTTTGCTCAACGCTGAGGCCGTGTCGTGGCGCCACCCCTTCGCCTCGCTCAGGTTGTTGAACGTCTTGCGGAGCTTCGTCTTCGAGCGAGAGTCGTAAACCTCTGCCCTGTAGGACGGTCCCGGCTTGCAAGTGCATTTCGCATCCCGGTTCGTCTGCGTCACGCAACCGCGGGAGTGTCGGACGATGATTCCCGTGCTCATGGCTTCCTCTCTTTAGGTAGTTCTGACTCCAACTTCGATGCGGCCCGTATTTGCTCGAGCATGGTGACTATTCGCTTCTCGAGGTCAGAGGCGCTGTCGATCCCACCCGAGCCCTCGAGTAGTGCTCCTGGCGGTACCTCGAGTGCCTCGGCGTACAGAGTGAGGTCATCGACCGTGACAGCGCGGGCGCCTGATTCCGTGCGGCTGATCCCCACCCTGGCTACCTCGACACGCTTGGGGTCGTCGGTTGGCACTCCCATTACTTCGAGGACGCGCCGCGCGAGGTCGGTCTGAGTCATCCGGGGCCGGCGATCCTCGCGAATCTCCTTCAGCCGGCGAGCAACGATCGCGCTCGTTGGGTGCTTCTCGGTGCTCACTTTACTCCTTTGTGCGGATTCGTTCCGAGACCGTAGCAGATATCCGCTCTGTATGGTAGGATACAGCCATGGAACGAAAACGTACTATCAAAGAACAGGCTCGCCCGCTCCTCGCCGTCGGGCCTGAGCCCGCATCGCAGATGCTGGGTTGCAGCCGCGACCATTTCGAGCGGCACATCCTCTCCGAGCTTCGGACCGTCCGCCGAGGGCGCCGCATCCTGATCCCCGTGTCGGAGCTGACCGGCTGGCTCGAGCGGAACGCTGGGCGGGCTGTCGGATGACGGTCAACGAGATCGAGGGCGAGCTTCTTGACGAGGAGGAAGTAGGACTAGCGCTTCCTGAGCAATCGGACTCGACACTGACCGAGGTCTACGGCGGGATCAGCCAACAGGCGATGCTCGCCAGTCTCGAAGAGAAGATAGAGCAGGGGCTTCAGACGTTCGTCGAGGTCGGTCTAGCTCTGATGGAGATACGCGACCGGAAGCTGTATCGCGGCGAACATTCCTCGTTCAAGGAATATTGCAAGGAGCGTTGGAACTTCGGCGACTCACGCGCCAGGCAGCTCATCGCGGCCGCCAAGCTAACTCAGGGTCTTTACGAAACCGCCGCTACCAACGGTAACGCCCCAGTAGTCGTTCTGAACGAACGACAGGCGCGCAAGCTTGCACGAGAACAACGCGAGCCCGAAATCACAGAGGCAGAGTTTGAGGTCATCGAAGAGACCCCGCGGCCGACGCCTGACGCGGAGGCGGCAAGCAGTAAGGCCAGTGTGGCCGCGCCGCCTGAGCCTGCCGAGGGTGAGCTTGTCTATGGGATTCACCTAACGGCCACTGAGCTGCGGGAACTCATCGCCTTGCTGAGAGCGCACGAGACGGACAACGCATGTCTACGCGGCGTACTCGAGGAGCTGATTCAGGCGAGGCCCGAGACAAACGCGACCTAGCTTCCAACCCAACCCCAACCGTCCGAGGGAGTTGTCCAACCAATGTCCACGTCCGAGAGATTTCCAAACGATCGAGAACCAGCTTGCGCGTCTCCCTTGGACAAGGCGACTGCGCAAACCCCCCCGGTCCGCCAGGGGGAGCTTGACGGCGGGGGAGGGCTTGTTGGGGGCTCTCCCTCGTCTCCTACTTCTGCACGCCGATGGAGGCCACCAACGCCTCATGCAGCCCTTAGGGCGCTCGAGCAGGGAGTCACGTTCGACTCTCTCGACCTTAGCTCCGTCGAGCAAGCCCTTTTGCATCTGCTGTCCGGTCGAACCGACTGGAGGAACGTCTCGCTTCTACGCGAGGCCATGAACTATCGGGATACGAAGTACGGAGACGCAGAGCACGTCCTAGCGCTAGTGCGAGCAGTCGAAGGTGTCCCTGGCCGACACGCTGGCCTTTCGGAACAACTCGATACGCAGCCGCTTGGCCCACAGGGCACGAACAGAAAAGGACGACCAAAGAACGTCGAGCCCTACCGCCCCGTGACCTTGGGGTGGGACGTCGTGCTCCGCTGGCATCTCCCCTGGCTCTTTCGCAAGGAGCTAGACAAAGCCGGCCAAGAACCAGAGCCCGCTCTGTCGCTGGATATGTCGATGGGCCACGACGAAGAGGGAAACACGATCACGTTGCACGACCTTCTAAGCGAGGAGTCGTGGCTCGGCTTCCGGGCGATGCGTGAACGAGACAGAACAGCGCAAAGGTTGGAATCAAGAGAGACGCTTTTTCATCATCGCTCCTGGTCGGTACGGCACGGTCAGAGCAAGGAGATGAAAGAGGCGCTTTCACTGACACACAAGACCGTCTCGCGTCCAACACTCAGCTTGGACGGAAAGGTGGCCTTGCGCACTACGACGCGGCGAGTAAGCCCGCCGCTGAGATCCGCTGAACGTCGCGCGCTACAGAACGACATGAGGCAGTTCCCGAAGGGCGACATAGGACGACTCTCTCCGAGCCGGGAGCCGGCGGAAGACGGCCACGAAGAGAACAAAGCTTTCGTCGCCAGATGGCGAGCGAAGAGAAAGGAAGAAGAGATGACCGCAGCCGAAACCATCATCGCGCACGTCGATGAACGCTTCGACCGCTTTGAACGGATCGCCGAGATGCGCGCCGAGACGATGGACCGAGTACGCGAGACGGTCGATCGACTCGCGATGCGCTTCCCTGACGACGAGCGCGTACAGGGTGCCGTCGCGGAGTTTTTGGACGAGGAAGGCGCGGACGCGTGAGATGAGCCTCTTACAAGCGGAAGCCCCGGCGTCAACCGAGGCTCCCCATACCAAACACGCTATCCCACCTAACACGATAGCAGTAGGAGCGACCTCGCCTAAGCCGCGCAGCGGCAACCCTGCTGTGCGCTCGGCCTATCGGGTGGCGAAGGCGGCTCGTAGGGCAGCAGCTCGCAAAGACCCTGACGCCCGGAAGCTGGTCAAGTTTCGGCAAGACACACAGACGGCGATCGTCGCGGATGCAAGACGTCAGGGCTATCGACCCACGAAGAGGCAGGTCAAAAGTCTTAGGGGTCTGCTCGAGGGCATTGACCGGGGCGGGAGAACCTGCTCGTCCCACATCGAGATTGCGACCCGCGTACCGACAACTCATGCCAGCTCAAAGACCGGACACGTTCACCGCAAGAAGATTGGCGAAGACCTGGCCTGGTGGACCAAGGCAGCCGGCGGACTGACGAGGCGATGGAAGCCCGTCATGCTCGCTAGCGGACAGGCGACCGGGAAGTACGTCTACCGGGTAGCTCGGCGGGTTATGTCGGCTCTGAAGGCCGCTGGACGACTCGTGCGGCGTCCCCGACGAGATTTTGACTCACACTTACTTCAGAGGCCTTATCGTTGTGGTGGAAGGGTTGTTAGCCGGTTGAGGGTGGCCGGAATTCAGAGGCCGCAGCCGTCCTTCGCTGACCTGCTTCGCAAGTATCACGGCGGCGCGTACGCCGATGCGTACCTGGCTGCTCGCAAATGCCCCGTGACGAGTCGAGGGTGGCGTAGCTTCGCGACATCGCGGCTGGGACTCGTCAGAGCGTGGCGGAGGTTGGTCGTAGCCTTGGGATGCTCGCCAGAGCAACCGCCGTGGTGAGCGGGCGGGAGCTTGACGCCGGTTTTGGCCCTTCAACAAGGCGCGAATGGCCCGCCATGAAGCTCGAGCCATTTCTCCGGCTGGAAAGACGACTGAGAGCCCGAAAGTTTAACTTTCGCTTAACACTTCCAAGGCCCAAATCGCCGGATTTAATTGCATGGGTATTAGAGGGGCGTTTCTGTGGGGGAAAGTACACATGAGATTGGGCTAACGATTTTAGACGGGCGATCAGCGCCGCCACGCCACAAAGGAAAAGGCCCCACCGTGAGGCAGGGCCTTAACCGTTACCGATGGTAACGGGCTAGCTGAGAGCCATCGTGTAGTCGATCGTGCCAACGACTTCCACGAGGAGGGCCAGCCGGCCACACCCGAGACATTCTGGCTCCCAGGTCATTAGGTCGCCATTGAGAGGGCTCTCCCAAAGCTCGCCATTCGTGCAGCACTTGTCGCACCAGCACTCAGGCCCAGGGTTGTCGTGGTCGTTGCAGCGGTTCTCGCCACCCTGGACACATCTCCAGATGCCAACTTCTACGCGGCTCACGTCGCTTACGGTTCCGGGGAGCCATTCGTTTAGGTGTTTGGCATCCGCCATCCTCGCGACGTTGTTACGGACGAGGTTCTCGAGCTGAGTCCTGCTCGGGCCGAGCGGTACTACCATCGTGTCTGACATGAGGTTCACTCCTCTTGTCCGGCCCCGGGAGCGCGCGCAGCGTTCGCCGGGGCAATTTGCTTGGTCACGCTCGACACTAGACGAAGGACGTCGAGTCCCGCTACTCATTCTTTCGATGCGTACGAATTGCGCGGTGAGTACACATGGTCAGGCCTAGCCGCTTCTGATTTACGCAAGCGGCCTCGAGCTAATCTCGGCCACCCTTCACGGGCTCTTTCCACAACGTTGCATCTACGGGTATTAGGGGAACGGGGTGAACGGTACTGGTTGAGCAGTTACCAGTGGTAACGCTCTGAGGTCCGGTTGCTGTCGGTCCGGAAGGGGGCCGATCGTGAAGCGTGAGCGGCTCGAACTCCTTCCATCCACGCGCGAGACTTAGCGCCACAGGCCCACGGTTAGGCTAACCGCAAGCCGGTGAAGAAGCGGCTTGGCTAGCGGCATCGCGAGAGTGCGGGCCAGCCGCGGGCCAGTGAACACCCCTGACCATCCTTATCGCTCACCCTCCTTTTTCGCGAGACCCTCCGAAGATAAGCAATGGCAGGCACACAACACCGAACACACCAAAACATTGACATCGGGGTCGTTGCACGTTTTCTCAACGGGGGTTGTGGCCGGGGGCAGGGGGGCTAGCGAACGATCCGTGTCTCGTCTCGTTTCACAGCACGGGGTATCCCCAAAAATCTCAACTTCCCGAAAGGACAACACTTGCATCTTTTCCAGTGGTTCAAGAGGACGGCCAGCACTCGCAAGCATCGTGCTTTGGTTGCTAGGGCTGGTTGCTTCCACCCGGCCGTTTATGACGTTCCCGGCGGTCACATGCTCGGTTGGTGCCCTAACTGCCGGAGTGTTCGCGTTGACTCCCGCTGAACGAAAAGCCGAGGCGCTTCGCCTTCGCGCTGAACATCGTTCGCTACGTGACATCGCGAAAACACTCAATGTTTCGGTGACGCAGGTTCGCCGCGATCTAGACGACGGCACACCCGATGTCACACCCGACGGTACGGGGACGGTACAGGGGGGCACACGTCGTCTGGGGGCACACTTAAGCCCTCGTCGGGGTCGGTTTCCGGTTCCAAGGCTAAATCCAAGGCGTCTGAAGTCGAATCCAAGGTGTCCGGGCAGCCGATTCGCGAGCGCATGGCGTCAGATTTCGAGGGTCTTTACGACGAGATTCGGGAGGAGTTGGGTAAGGCCACCAAGCTCACAAAAAAGATTTGGCTTACCTGCAAGAGCTGCAATAAACGGTCGCTCGTAGATGTTCCGGACGTCAAGTCTTTGCTCGACACGCTTACGTTTCTGAGTGATCGCGCCATAGGTCGTCCCGGCGTAGCCGAGGCTGACGCTGCCGGCGAACAGTGGACCTTCGAGAATCGCGTGGTTCTCGTAGCCAACCCGGACGAAGACATTGATTGGGAGGACGAGGAGATTGGCCGGCGTTCTCCGGTCGTCGCCGACGATCTTTCTGACAAAGCGTGACGGCCCGCAAATGGTGCGCAGGGAGATCCTGCGACAGCCCAGACTCCGGCCGTGAAACAGCGTGGCCGTCGCAAACCCCAAGTAGATAGGAGCAACAGAACGTGTGGCAAGTGCCTTGGATAACTCTGAGGGCGCTCTGACGTGACCCCCTGAAAGTGGTCCAGCCGTTGTGAGAGTCACGATCGCCTGAA
>DAITAW010000024.1:0-33294 GCA_036824055.1 Gaiellaceae bacterium
ACGATCCCTCGCTGATCGAGTTCGACGAGGACAAGGTGAAGGACTGGCTCGGCAAAGGTGCGTTGCCGTCGGAGGCCGTCGGCAGGCTGCTCAAGATCAGGAACCTGAACCGGTAGAGGTGGCAGAGCTGCTCGAGTACCTGGCGCGGCAGCTCGTCGACGAGCCGGACGCCGTGCGCGTCGAGCGAGTCGACGAAGCAGACTCGGTCGTGCTTCGCCTGCATGTCGCGCAAGACGATCTCGGCAAGGTGATCGGCCGGCAGGGACGCATTGCGCGCGCGTTGCGCACGATCGTCCGCGCGGGCAGCGTGCGGGAGCATCGCCGCGTGCAGCTCGAGATCGTCGACTAACGAACGGAGGCCCGTGAGCAGGCCTGAGACCGTCGTCGTCGGACGGGTCGGCAAGTCGCACGGGCTCGACGGTTCCTTCGTCGTCGAGAACGCGAGCGACGCGCCGGAACGGTTCGAGGTGGGCGCCGAGCTGATTGTCGAGGGCGCGGCGGCCAAAGTCGTCGCGCGCAGGCATGCGCGGGGACGTCCGGTGATCCGCCTCGACCGGCGCGTGCCTCGAGGAGCGCAGCTGGAGGTTCCACAGGAAGCCCTGGCACCTGTAGGTGAGGACGAGTACTACGTCTTCCAGCTGGTCGGCCTCCGCGTCGAGGAGGAGGGCGGTGACGATCTCGGGACGGTGACGGACGTGGTGCCTGGCGTGGCGAACGACGTGCTCGAGCTCGACTCCGGGATCGCTCTGCCGATGGTCGAGGACTGCGTGCGCGCGGTCGATCTCTCCGCCGGGCGGATCACGGTCGCCCCGGGGTTTTCCGGGGCGGCTAGCTAACCTGGGTCGCTCGCCCGTGCAGCTCGACGTCTTCACCCTCGTTCCGCATGCCTTCGCGTGGCTGACCGAGCAGCGGCCTGTGGCCACCGTTCTCGGCACCGAGCTCGATCTCCGGCTCTTCTCGTATCGAGACATGACGCCGCTCCGCGCCGCGCAGGTCGACGACGAGCCCTACGGCGGCGGCGCGGGGATGGTGCTGCGGGTCGACGTCGTCGCGGCTGCGCTCGACGCCGTGTACGCGGGGGTGCCCGATCACCGCGTGATCGCATTGACGCCGCAGGGCCGCCAGCTCACGCAGGACGTCGTCGAGGAGCTGGCGGACGAGGACCGGCTCACGCTGCTGTCGGCCCGCTTCGAGGGATTCGACGAGCGCGTCGTCCAGCACCTCGCGTCGGACGCGATCTCGATCGGTCCGTATGTGCTGTCGAACGGCGACCTGCCGGCGATGGTCCTGGTCGACGCGATCGCGCGCAGGCTTCCCGGAGCGATCAAGGAGGAGTCCGGGGCGTTCGAAAGCTTCTCCTCCGAGCTCGACGGCGGGCTCGAGTATCCCCACTACACGCGCCCCCCGGATTTCCGCGGCTGGCGCGTGCCGGAGATCCTCCTCTCGGGCGATCACGGAAAGATCGAGGAATGGCGACGGGAACAGAGCCGGCGGCGGACCGTCACGTGAGCGACCACTACGCGTTGCTCGGCGTGCGGCCCGACGCGTCGCCGCAAGAGATCGAGTCCGCGTACCGTCGAGGCGCGCTCCAGCTCGGATATCAGGACGGCGCCTGGCGTGAGCTGAGAGACGCGTACGACGTCCTGCGCGATCCGGAGGAGCGGGCGAGATACGACGTCGAGCGGGACGGATTCGGCCCCCCGAAAACACCGCAGAAGAAGACGCACAATCCGGTCGACCGCCTTTTCCCGAATCTGCCCCACGGCTGGCGGGTGGCGATCGACTGGGTCGTGACGATCGCGGGCGCCGTCGCGATCGTCCTGGCGATCAAGGCCTGGGTGGTGAACCCGTATCGCATCCCATCCTCGTCGATGGAACCGACGCTGCACTGTGCTCGTCCGGCTCAAGGCTGCGAGGCGCGCACCTCCGACCGGGTGCTGGCGAATCGCTTCATCTACCACTTCCGCGGGCCCCAGCGTGGTGAGATCGTCGTCTTCCTGACGCCGAAGCTGGCGCTACAGGAGTGCGGTTCCGAGGGCACCTTCGTCAAGCGCCTGATCGGGGTCCCGGGCGACCTGTGGGAGGAGCGGAGCGGCTTCGTTTACATCAACGGGAAGAAGCTGAACGAGCCGTATGTCAAAGCTACGCGGCGCGATTCCCAGACCCTCAACCTGAGCGATATCCCGCCCAGGAACACGTACACCCGGATCCCGAAGGACTACTACCTGATGATGGGAGACAACCGGAGCTCTTCGTGCGACTCCCGCCGCTGGGGCCTGGTGCCGCGGAAGAACCTGATCGGCAAGGTCTTCGCCACCTACTGGCCGCCCGGCCGGATCTCCTTCCACTGATCTGACCGAGACTTAGTGGCTCTGAGCCACTAAGTCCCTCTTTCGCTAGGATTCCGCCCCGGCCTTCGGGTCCCCCCTTTTATGAGCAAGGTGATCGAGACACTCGAGCGCGCCCAGTTGCGCGACGACATCCCGCAGTTCAAGGCGGGAGACACGGTCCGGGTCCACTTCAAGGTGATCGAGGGCCAGCGGCAGCGCATCCAGGTGTTCGAGGGGATCGTGATCAAGCGTCAGGGCGCCGGTGCCCGCGAGACGTTCACCGTGCGGAAGCAGTCCTTCGGCGTCGGCGTCGAGCGCACGTTCCCGCTCCACACGCCGAAGATCGAGAAGATCGAAGTCGCCGCGATCGGAGACGTCAACCGCGCGAAGCTGTACTACCTCCGTGGGAAGGTGGGCAAGAAGGCCCGCATCCGCGAGCTACGCCAGGACGTCGCCCGCGCACCTAAGGGCGCAAAGGCCGCTGGGCCCGTGGAAGTCACTGAGACCCAGAGCGAGCCTGAAGCTCAGGGGCCGTAACCGGTCCGAGGCTGGGGGGTAAGACGGAGGCACGGGCAAAGCCCGTCCCTCGTTCATCCCGCTCCTAGGGACACTTTGCCTCCTCAGCTTCCAATCCCATCTGAGTAGACAGCTACTCTCGGCGGGGTGGCGCCCGCGAGGACAGGCCAGAAGCTCCTGAAGTTCGACCGGCAGCTCGGGGCCCGGTTGGTCGCGGGTACGGACGAAGCCGGGCGTGGCTGTCTCGCGGGTCCGCTCGTGGTCGCCGGCGTGCTGCTCGACTACGGCTGTCTTCGCGATCACAAGGTGCGGCCGCTCGGGTACCTCAACGACTCGAAGCAGTGCTCGCCGGAGCGTCGTGAGGAGCTGTTCCATGCTGTGCTGGGCTGCGCGGAGCAGGTCGTCGTACGGGTGATTCCGCACGGCGCGATCGACCGCAACGGATTGCACAAGTCGAACCTCGCGGCGATGCGCGAGATCCTGCACGCGCTGTCGCCGCCTGCCGAAGCGTGTCTCGTCGACGGTTTTCGCCTGGGCCCGACGGCGCCTCCACACCGGGCCGTCGTCGACGGTGACGAGAAGAGCGCTGCGATCGCCGCAGCCTCGATCGTCGCCAAGGTGACACGCGACCGGGTGATGCGCAAGATGGACGCGCTCTTCCCGCACTACGGCTTCTCCTCGCACGTCGGCTACATCACGCCCGGCCATTCGAAGATCGTGCGCGAGCGTGGACCGTCGCGCATTCACCGTCGTTCGTTCCAGGCGATGTGCTACTTGAAAGAGGAGGAGCTGGCGGCGCTGTCCGCCTGACGACCTACTCTCATCGGCGTGACCGAGCACAGCGCCTTTGGCGAGGATCCGTTCGGCCGCGGCGCGGAACGGGCTGCGCGCTTCTTCGGAACGCCGCGATACATCATCGGGCAGACGCTCATCGTTATTGCCTGGCTCGCACTCAACTCGGTCGCGCTCATGTCGCACTGGGATCCGTACCCGTTCATCCTCCTCAACCTTGCCTTCTCGACTCAGGCTGCGTATGCCGCGCCGCTGATCCTGCTCGCGCAAACGAGGCAGGCCTCGCGCGACAAGGTGTTAGGCGACCAGTTGGAGCAGCACCGCGAGCGGGAGGAGAAGAACGGTGAGCAACGCGTTGCTCGGCTGAAGACGGAAACGGACAAGCTCGAGGCGCTGCTCGAGGCGAACACCGACCTGACCAGGCAGGACAAGGAGCTCACGGAGCAGGTCGCCGGGCTGACCCGCGAGATTCACACGCTCCTAACGAAGAGCACCTAAGTTCGAGTCTTGTGACAGACCTGCGCAGCCGCACGACGTAACCTCGACGTGTGTCGTTGCGTCCCCGCAAGCGCGCCGAACAACGCGCCGTCTGGTGGTACCGCTTGCGCGGGTACAGAATCCTCGCGACGAACGCGTGGGTTGCCGGCTACGAGCTCGACATCGTCGTTCGCCGGGGCCGGCGGCTGATCTTCAGCGAGGTGAAGGAGAAGCTGGGCGCGCGGTTCGGCGATCCGCTCGAGATGGTCGACGACGAGAAGCAGCGTCGTCTCAGGCTCGCCGCCGATGCCTGGCTCGCACGCCATCCCGAAACAGCTGGGCTCGAGGTCTCCTTCGACGTGATGGCCGTCCGCAGCGGCCAACTGGAGCGGGTGGCCGAGGCTTTCTGACTCCGACGTCGAACTGGCGCGGGTGGCCCCGACGCAAGATGCTCTCTACGCCGAGCTCGATCTGGCCCTTTCCTGGTCCGAGCGCGACCTCCCCGAACGGGAGCGGACGAAGCATGTCCACCGGCTGCACCCCTACCTGGGCAAGTTCATCCCGCAGCTCGTGGAGATCCTGTTGGAACGATATTTCCGTCCGGGCCGGCAGGTGCTCGATCCGTTCGCGGGCTCGGGGACGACGCTCGTGCAGGCACTCGAGAGCGGTCTCGATGCCACCGGCGTCGACGTGGCGGCCTTCAACTGCCTGCTCATGGAGGTCAAGACTCGCTCGTACAACCCCTTCGTCCTCGAACAGGAGCTGCGCGCAGCGCACGCCCGCATCGGAGAAATCACCACCGACCGTCCCTCGGCATACGTCCGCCGGTGGTTCGCTCCACAGGCCGCCCGCGAGCTGCTCGGTTTCCGGGCTCTGGTCGACGAGTACGAGCACGCAGACGTGCTCCGCGTCGTCCTCGCTCGCGCAGCCCGATCCGCGCGCCGCACGACCCACTTCGATCTCGAGTCTCCGCGTGCGCCTCAGCTCGAGCCCTACTGGTGTCACAAGCACCGGCGGGAGTGCCGCCCCGTTGAGACCGCCTCGCAGTTCCTGCGCCGTTACACACTCGACACGCTCGCGCGGCTGAAGGAGTTCTCGCGGGTCCGGGGACGCGGCCGAGTTGCCTCGGTCATCCACGGCGACGTGCGCGTTGAGCAGCTGCCGGGCCGCTACGACGGTGTGCTCACGTCGCCTCCTTACCCGGGGTTGATCGACTACCACGAGCAGCATCGCTACGCGTACGAGCTGCTCGGCCTCGACGACCGCCGCGAGCTCGAGGTCGGCGCGGCCGCCGCGGGCAATTCCCGTTCGGCTCTTGTCGCGTATTCCGATGGGATCGTCGAGGCGCTGCTCAACGCGAAGTCCGTGCTGCGGCGAGGCGCGCCGATCGTGATCGTGGTCAACGATCGCCGCGAGCTGTATCCGGAGATCCTGGATCGCGCCGGCCTTCGGCTCGAAGAGCGTCTGCGCCGTCACGTGAATCGCCGGACCGGACGACGCGCGGGGGAGTACTTCGAAGACGTGTTGATCGCGCGCTGAGTCGGCACACACGCGTCACAACTCTCCGCGTAGCGTCGGAGCGTGCTCGCGCGCGCGGTCACCTTTGCCCTCGTCGGCCTGGAGCCGCGCCGGGTAGAGGTGGAGGCGCACATCCAGGGCAGCAAGGTGCCTTCGCTGACGATCGTCGGGCTCGCGGATCGCGCCTGTCAGGAAGCGAAGCAGCGAGTTCGCAGCGGGATTCTCTCCGCGGAGCTCGAGTGGCCGGGCAGTCGCATCACGGTGAATCTGGCGCCGGCTGAGCTGAAGAAGGAAGGCTCCGGCTTCGATCTGCCGATCGCCCTAGCTCTTCTCGCGGCGTCGCACCAGCTTCCCCGCGCGCGTCTCGCCGAGCACGCGTCATGCGGCGAACTTGCGCTCGACGGGCGACTGCGCCGTGTCGGCGGTGTGCTCGCGGTGGCCGAAGGTGCGCGGCGCGCGGAGCTCGAGCGGATCATCTGCCCGTACGAGGCGTGCGCCGAGGCTGCCCTGGCCGGCGTCGAGCCGGTGGGCGTGCGTCACCTGGCAGATGCGGTCGCGTATCTCCGCGGCGAGCTCGAGCCACCGGAATACGTCGTCGGCGACGGCAAGCCACGACGGCGCCCGCTGGATCTCGCCGATGTTCGCGGTCAGGAACGCGGCCGGCGCGCCCTCGAGTTGGCAGCCGCGGGCCGTCACAACCTCTTGCTCGGAGGGCCGCCGGGCACGGGCAAGACGATGCTCGCCCGCCGCCTGCCGGGAATCCTGCCGCCGCTGGAGGAGGAGCAGGCACTCGAGGTGACGCGCATCCATTCGGTCGCGGGTCTCGTCGACCCGGATCACCCGTTGATCGGCTACGCGCCGTTTCGCGCGCCGCACCACAGCGCCTCAACGGCGGCGATCGTGGGCGGGGGACCGAGATTGAGGCCGGGCGAGGCGAGCCTCGCGCATCGAGGCGTCTTGCTGCTGGACGAGCTGGCGGAGTTTCAGCGGCCCGCACTCGAGGCGCTGCGGCAGCCGCTCGAGGACGGGGAGCTCGTCGTCGCACGCGCGGCAGGCAGCGTCCGCTTTCCGGCTCGGTTCCAGCTGATCGGAACGATGAACCTGTGCCCGTGCGGCGCCCGCGGCGATCCGGGCGCGCAATGCTCTTGCTCGGCTCAGAGACTGGAGCGCTATCGAGACAAGCTCTCGCGGGCGCTGCTCGACCGCTTCGACCTGGTCGTCACGATCCCGCGAGCACGCGCGCTCGAGCTTCAGGGCGGTCCGGGAGAGGCGTCGGATCTCGTGCGCTCCCGCGTCGTCGCCGCGCGGCTGCGACTTGCGGAGGCCGCACCGAAACGAATCGCCGCCGCCGACGAGCTCCTGACGCGGGCCGTCGAGCGGCTGCCGCTCTCGGGCCGTGGTCGCGCGAAGGTCGCCGGCGTCTCGCGCACGATCGCCGCACTCGCCGACTCGATGCCGTCCTGCCGGAGCACGTTGCCGAGGCGCTCGCGTATCGCGCGCCGTCGGAGCTTGCGACACCATGAGAGTCTTGCGCAGGCGCGAACTGCCGCCGCTGCTGCGCGCGATCCACGATCCACCGGCTCGGCTCTACCTGCGAGGTGACGCTGAAGTGACGCTGCTCTCGGAGCCCGCGGTCGCGATCGTCGGCGCCCGCGCGTGCTCGCCCTACGGGGCTCAGGTCGCTCGCATGCTCGGGCGCGAGCTTGCGGCGGCCGGTGTCGTGGTGGTGAGCGGACTGGCGCGCGGGATCGCCGGCGAAGCGCACCGCGGTGCGCTTGCCGGGGGCGGGCACACGGTCGCCGTGCTCGGCTGTGGCATCGATCGCGACTATCCCGCGGCGCACGCGGCGCTCGCGCGCTCGATCGGCGAGCGGTCGCTCATCGTGTCGGAGTACGAGGTCGGGGTGGAACCTGCGCCGTGGCGCTTCCCCGCACGCAACCGAATCATCGCCGGCCTTTGCGCCGCAACCGTCGTCGTCGAGGCACGCGAGCGGAGCGGGGCCCTGATCACCGCCGACTTCGCGCTCGAGGAGGGCAGAGAGGTGTTCGCCGTCCCCGGCGAGATCACGTCAGCACTGTCCGCAGGGACGAACGCGCTCTTACGGCTCGGCGCGACGCCGCTCACAGCGGCCGCTGACGTCCTCGAATCGCTCGGAATCCAATCTCCACCGGATCGAGCGGTCGCGGCGAATCCGCTCCTCGACCTTCTGCCCGCGACTGCGGACGAGCTCGTGCAGAAGACCGGGCTAGCCGTCGGAGAGGTGATTGCCGCCCTCGCCGAGCTCGACATCGCTGGCCTGGCGGCGGAAGGAGACGGCATCTACCGCAGGCTTGCGTAGCGAAGTTCCGACTTTTGTAGGAGACGAAGTTCGTCCTTGCGGCCGAGGCGCAGACCGCAACGCGCCCGTACCGTTAGCTTCATGATCGAAGCGACAAACCTAACGAAGGACTACGGTGAGAAGCGTGCTGTGACCGACATCTCGTTCGCGGTTCGCCCCGGCATCGTGACGGGCTTTCTCGGGCCGAACGGCTCGGGAAAGTCGACGACGATGCGACTGATTCTCGGGCTGGATGCTCCGACGTCCGGCGACGTGCATGTCAACGGCAAGCATTACCGCGACCACGCAGCACCGCTGCACGAGGTCGGGGCGCTGCTCGAGGCGCGTTCCGTCCATACGGGCCGGTCGGCGTACAACCATTTGCTCGCACTCGCGCAGACGCATGGCATTCGGCGTCAGCGCGTGAACGAGGTGATCGACTTCGTCGGTCTTCACGACGTGGCGCGGAAGCGGGCCGGGCAGTTCTCGCTCGGCATGGGGCAGCGGCTCGGGATTGCGACGGCGCTGCTCGGCGATCCGGCGACAGTGATGCTCGACGAGCCGGTGAACGGGCTCGACCCGGAAGGCGTCCACTGGATTCGCCATCTGCTCAAGCAACTCGCGGCCGAAGGTCGCACCGTATTCGTCTCCTCGCATCTGATGAGCGAGATGGCGGTCACAGCGGATCATTTGATCGTGATCGGGCGAGGCCAGCTGATCGCCGACATGAGCGTCGACGAGTTCGTGCAGAAGGCGTCCGGTAAGCGGGTGCGCGTGCGTTCTCCTCAGGCGACGCGCCTGCGGGAGTTGGTGCTCGGTCCTCACGTCTCCGTGTCGAGCAGCGAGTCGAGTGTGATCGAGGTGGAGGGGATGACGGCCGAGCAGGTAGGCGAAGTCGCTGCTTCGCACCAGATCGTCCTGCACGAACTGACCCCTGTCCAGGCCTCATTGGAGGAAGCATTCATGGAATTGACACGTGACGAAGTGGAGTTCAAATCCGCCGGGAACGATCTCGCGGAAGGTGAGGAGCTCGCAGCATGAGCAGCGCAATCGCATCCATTTCGCTACCCCGTCTTGCTCAGCGGAGCCGCGTGACGCAGGCGCGGGTTGCACTGTCCGAGTGGACGAAGTTCGTCTCGCTTCGGTCGACACGCTGGTCGCTCGGAGTCGGGCTCCTGCTCACGATCGCCCTGCCGATCGTGTTCGGCGCCGTCACGGCGTCGCACTGGGCGCATATGTCGGCGGGGGAACGAGCCGGTCGCAACCCACTCGACATCGCTCTGGCCGGAGTGAACGTCGCGCAGCTCGCGATCGCGGTGCTCGGCGTCCTCGTGATCACCGGTGAGTATTCGACCGGGATGATCCGCTCGTCCCTGATCGCGGTGCCCAAGCGGCTCCCAGTGCTCTGGGCGAAGATCGGCGTCTACGCGGCGGCGTCGTTCATCCTGACCGTGCCGGCCGTGATCATCGGGTTCTTCGCGAGCCAGGCCGTTCTCTCACGTCACCACATCCTGCAGATCTCGTTCGGAGATCCGGGAGTTGCGCGGTCATTGCTCGGCGGTGCCCTCTACGTGATGC
Organism: Gaiellaceae bacterium; assembly: GCA_036824055.1. Classification (GTDB taxonomy): domain Bacteria; phylum Actinomycetota; class Thermoleophilia; order Gaiellales; family Gaiellaceae; genus 3-1-20CM-4-69-9. The sequence goes on from DAITAW010000024.1 coordinate 9,529, forward strand.
TGGTGGGGATCTTCGCGCTCGGCATTGGCGCGATCGTCCGGAACACCGCCGGAGGGATCGCGACCTTCGCCGGAATCTTCTTCGTCATTCCCCCGCTGATGAACATCCTGCCGTTGAGCTGGAACAACGCGATCAGCCAGTACTTGCCGAGTGAGGCGGGCCGGCAGCTCTTCTCCTTGCATCAGGGGGCTCATTCCCTCTCGCCCACCATGGGCGGCCTGCTGATGCTCGGCTACTGCGCCCTCGCGGTCGCAGTGGCAGCGGTGTTGCTCGTGCGCCGCGACGCCTAGCGGCGGCGCAGAGCACACCGGCTCGGTGGAGGTTACGGTGGAGCCGCGATGATCTGGAGTTGGCTCCACCGCCACCCGCGGCTCGTCGATGTCTCGATCGTCGGGCTCCTTCTCGTTCTCGGCATCGGCGCGACGATCAGAAACGACAACGGGGCGACGGGAGTCGTGCTCAGTGTCGCCGAGACAGCGCCGCTGCTCTTTCGCCGCCGCTATCCGGTTGCCGTGGTGGTCGTTGTCACAGCCGTGGTGGTCGCGATGGTCGCCGCGGGTGTCTGGGTTCTGCCGCTGCAGCTCGGCGTTGCTCTCTACACGCTCACGTCCGTTCGTGAGCAGCGTGGCGAGCGCGCTGTCGGCCTCGCCGCGATCGTCGCGGTCGCGATCACCGTTCTTTCCGTCGGCGGCATCGAGTTCGGCGCCGGCGCGGCCCGCGTCGTGTTTCTGATCGCAGCGGCGCTGCTCGGGGACAGCATCCGGTCGCGCCGTGCCTACGTCCGTGAGATCGAGGAGAAGGCGGACCGGCTCGAGCGAGAGCGCGAAAGCGAGGCGCGACGGATCGCCGCCGAGGAGCAGGCGCGCATCGCCCGCGAGCTGCACGACATCGTGGCGCATGCGCTCAGCGTCATCATCGTCCAGGCAGGCGCGGCCGATGACGCGTTCGAGCTCGATCCTGCGCGGGCGCGCGAACCGATCCGTGCGGTCGACTCCGCTGCCCGTGCCGCGCTCGGCGACCTTCGCCGCGTGCTCGGAATTCTCCAGGACTCTGCGGAGTACGAGCCACAACCTCGGCTCGACCAGCTCGACCGGCTGATCGATCGTGTTCGTGCGACCGGTCTCGACGTCTCGCTCGAAATCGAGGGCTCGCTGCGAACGCTGCCGGCCGCGGTCGAGCTCTCAGCGTTCCGGATCGTCCAGGAAGCTCTGACGAACAGCCTCAAGCACGCTGCCGCGGAGCACGTGCGCGTCCGGATCCGCTACGGCGAGAAGCTCGAGCTCGAGATCCGCGACGACGGACACGGCGACGAGAGCAGCGGAGCCCGCGCGGGCGGAAACGGCCTGGTCGGGCTGCGCGAGCGCGTTGCGCTCCTCGGCGGCGTCCTCTCGGCCGGCCCCGTCCGCGGCGGCGGCTACCGCGTCGCCGCCGAGATCCCGATCGGCGAGGCCGGATGAAGACTCGAATCGTGATCGCCGATGACCAGGCCCTCGTTCGCAGCGGCTTTCGTCTGATCGTCGATGCGAGGCCGGACCTCGAGGTCGTCGGGGAGGCCGAGGACGGTGAGCAGGCTGTCGCGCTCGTCGAAGAGCTCGACCCCGACGTGATCCTGCTCGACATCCGCATGCCGAACCTCGACGGGATCGAGGCCACCAAGCAGATCGTCGCCTCGGGCAGCAGCACACGGATCCTCGTGCTCACGACCTTCGATCTCGACGAATACGTGTACGGAGCGATTCGAGCGGGCGCGAGCGGCTTCCTCCTCAAGGACGTGCGCCCCGGCGAGCTCGTGGACGCGATCCGCGTGGTCGCGAGCGGGAACGCCCTGCTCGGTCCGACCGCAGTCGACCGACTGCTCCGGCAATTCTCCGCTCCCGTCGACGAACGACCGCTGGACATGGTTGCGGTCGGATCGCTGACCGATCGCGAAGCGGAAATTCTCCGACTTCTTGCCAATGGCCTTTCGAATGCCGAAATCGCCGCGACGCTCGTCGTGAGCGAGACGACCGTGAAGACGCACGTCTCGAACCTCCTGCGCAAGCTCGGCGTTCGCGATCGCGTCCAGGCCGTCATCGCCGCGTACGACGCCGGTGTCGTCCAGCCGCGGCAGCCCTGAGCGTCCCCTCACGTAGCATCGGCTTCGTGGTTACGCCCTTCTGGCTCGACGAACCGTCGCGCGCCGTCGACTCGGGAACGCAGGACGAAGTCGATGTGGCTGTGATTGGGGCCGGTATAACCGGCGTGTCGTGCGCGCTTGCGCTCGCCCGCGGCGGCCTACGCGTGCGTGTCCACGACGCGCGCGGAATCGCCGAGGGCGCCAGTGGCCGCAACGGGGGCTTCGCCCTCCGCGGCGGTGCGGCCCGGTACGACGTCGCGCGTGAGACGTACGGCGCCGATGCAGCCAAGGACCTCTGGCAGCGCACCGAAGCGGCGGTCGACCGGCTCGAAGCGGTCGCGGGGGATGCGTTTCGACGAACGGGAAGCCTTCGGCTTGCGGCCGACGACGAAGAGCGAGGCGAGATTCTGCTGGAGTACGAAGCTCTCCGCGAGGACGGATTCGCTGCGGAATGGCGCGACGAACTGCAACACCTGCGCCCAGAGTTCCGCGGCGCGATCTTCCATCCGCCTGACGGCTCGTTGCAGCCGGGGCGGTTCGTCCGTCGTCTCGCCGAGCAGGCTGCCGCGGAAGGTGTCGCGTTCCGCGAGCACCAGCGGGTCGCTGCACTCGACGAGCTCGACGCCGAGCAGATCGTCATCGCCACCGACGGATCGGGGCGCGGCCTCCTGCCCGAGCTCGACGACGCCGTCTGGCCCGCGCGCGGCCAGGTGGTCACGACGGAGCCGTTGGGCGAACGGCTCTTCGACTGTCCGCACTACGCGCGTCACGGGTTCGACTACTGGCAGCAGCTCGCGGACGGACGCATCGTCCTCGGCGGCTTCCGCGACTTCTCCATCCTCACGGAGATGACGGACGACGAGAAGACGACCGAGCCGATCCAGGACGCGCTCGACGCGTTCCTCGTCGAACTACTCGGTTACCTACCGGCGGTCACGCACCGCTGGGCGGGAATCTTCGGACTGACGCAGGACCTGCTTCCGCTCGTCGGGAGAGTTCCCGGTCACGACGGCACGTGGATCGCCGCCGGCTATTCGGGCCACGGCAACGTTCTCGGCTACATGTCCGGCGAGCTCGTCGCGTCGGCGGTCCTCGCAGGGAATGACGTTCCGCTCGAGCTCTTCGCTCCGGCCCGGTTGCTCGTGCCCGGCTGAGCGCTGGACGTGTTCCCTCGTTTGTCGTTCCGTTAAGCATCTGTTGCGGGTCATGACAACGTCCCGGCGCGCGCCTAGGTTCTACTCCGATGAGCAAGATCAGACGCGTGGCGATCATGGGCGCCGCCTTTGCCGCGCTCGCCGCGGTGCTTCCCGCCGGCGCCTTCGCACGTTCGCCGGCCCCGGCGGTCCGGGTCGTCGCGTTCTCCTACCGGGCTCACGACGGTCTCTCTCGTCGGGCCTACCTGATCCTGCCGGCCTGGTACGGACCGAAGAACCATCCAGCGATACCGCTCGTGATTTCCCCGCACGGCCGCGGAGTGGGTGGGCGGTTGAACATTCGCCGCTGGGGTGACCTGCCGGCGCGCGGTGGCTTCGCCGTCATCAATCCCGAGGGACAGGGCCGCAGGTTGACGCTCTTCTCCTGGGGCGACCCCGGCGAGATTCGCGACCTTGCGCGGATGCCCCAGATCGCGGAGCAGGCGCTCCCCTGGCTGAGGATCGACCGTCATCGCGTCTACGCGTTCGGGGGGAGCATGGGGGGGCAGGAGACGCTCCTGATGGTCGCCCGTTTCCCGCGCTTGCTTGCCGGCGCGGCGGCTTTCGATGCACCGACGAACATGGCGGCGCGCTACCGGGCTTTCGATCTCCTTCCTTTCGGCGACAGTCTCCAGAGGCTCGCGCAGCGAGAGATCGGCGGCACACCTGCTACGGATCCCGGTGGCTACGAAGCCCGCAGCCCACTCGAGTATGCGAGGAAGATCGCGTTGGCCGGCGTGCCGCTTCAGATTTGGTGGAGCACGCGCGACAGGACCGTCAGCGATCAGAAAGACGAGTCCGGCCTGCTCTACCGTGACATCAAGCGTTTCAATCCGGCTGCCCCGGTGAGTCAGTTTGTCGGCAAATGGGGCCACACCACGGAAATGACCGCACATGGAGATCTGCCCTACGCGCTCTCGAGATTCGGCTTGATGCCTCGTCCCCCAGCGCCGCCGACGCGCGCGCGCGATCACGACGCGCCAGACACGCTTCCCATCTAGGGCCTCTGCGGCCGAAGCTCCTGCTTATGGGCCGGTGACGACTGTCGTGGTCCAGCCCCGTAGATCAGCGGGGCAGGCGAACGAGGGCGTCTCGTGATTGGTCACAAGACGGCCGCGGTCGACGATCGAGCAGTACGCCTCGATGTGCGGGTCGCCGAAGTTGACGTTGCACCGCACGACTGCGTGCTTCCGGAAGACGCGGCCCGTGCGGACGCAAGCCACCCAGCGGTACGTCAGGTGGCTGGCCTTCAGCCGCGTGATCAGCGCAGCGCGTACCGCGGCGGGCGTGGTGGTTCGAGCAGTGCTCGCGCCGTCGCTGCTGCGGGTCGCGAGCACCGTCGCCGCGATTGCAGCCGCAGCGAGAACGGCGACACCGATCAGGGCCTTCCGTCTGCGCGGCGTCACGGCGTCAGCACCACCTTCGTCGCTTCCCGGCTGTCGAAGAGCCGGTAGGCCTCGGTTGCGTCCTCGAGCGGCAGCCGGTGCGTGATGATCTGCGCCGGCTCGAGCCGGCGGGTCGCGATCAGACCGAGCAGACGTTCGCGATCCCGAACGGGATCGCCGATCGTGAACCGCAGCGTCAGTTCGCGCTCGAACATGAGCCCGTTGTCGAGGGGATAGTCGGGCTCGAAGTGCGCGCCGACGACGGAGACGGTTCCACGGCCGCGCGCGAGGTGGAGCGCGAGGTCGAGAGCGCCGGGGGACCCGGCGGCCTCGATCACGACGTCGGCGCCGAGACCGCCGGTCGCGTCCGCAACCGCGGCCTCTGCCGCGTCCGGGGCGACCGCGTGGGCGCCGAGATTCGTGGCGAGCGCCCGGCGCTCCGCAACGCCGTCGACGGCAAGGAGCGTGCCCGCCACCTTCGCGGCGCAGAGCACGGCCATCAACCCGACCGGTCCGCAGCCGACCACGACCACCACGTCCCCGACACCGACGTCGCCGCGAGTCACCGAGCCGAAGCCGGTCGGGAGGATGTCGGCGAGGAAGATCGCGGTCTCATCGTCGACCTCGTCGGGCAGCACGAGGAGACAACGATCGGCATGCGGAACGCGAACGTATTCGGCCTGGCCGCCGTCGAGACGCGGGTAGACACCGGAATAACCGAACAGCGCGCGCCCCAGGCATTGGGAAGGACGTCCCGCGCGGCAGTGCGCGCACGTGCCATCGGAGATCGTGCTCGTGCAGACCACGCGTTGCCCCGGCTTCACGCCGTCGACGGCCGAGCCCACCTCTGTGACTCTCCCCGCGAACTCGTGACCGAGGATCGTCCCCGTCTCGAAGCCCGGGGTCATACCGTGGAACGGGAACAGGTCGGCGCCGCAGATGGCCGTGCGGTGAACCTCGACGACCGCGTCGGTCTCGTCGACGATCCCGGCGTCCGCAACCTCCTCCACGTGCACGTCGCCGACGCCTGCGAGCACGACCGCCTTCACGCCAGCTGCTCGATCTCGATCAGATAGCCGTCGGGATCGACGCAGAAGAAGCGGGATCCACCCCAGGGCGGCTCGTACGGGTCCGCGAGGAAGCGGACTCCCTCCGCGGCGAGCTCGCGATGGACGGCGCGCGCATCTTCGACCTCGAGCACGAGGACGATGTTCGCCTGCGTCGGATCCTTCGGTGCGCTCATCGTAACGCCGGGACGGTCCTCTGCCTGATGACCCTCCTCGGCAAGCGAGATGCGCGCCTGCGCTGCCAGGAACGTTGCGTAAGGCGGATCGTCGTAGGTCGCGACGAGCTCGAGCCCAAGCCGGTCGCGATAGAAGGCGAGCGAGGCCTCGAAGTCGGAGACCGCCAGGATCGCGCCCGCGCGCGTGGCGGGAACCCGCGCCATCAATTGTGCGTCATGCCTGCATCGGCGACGAGGAGTTGGCCCGTGACCCAGCCGGCCTCCTCCGAAGCGAGGAACGCGACCGAAGGGGCGATGTCGGCCGCCTCGCCGCGGCGCGGGATGCACTGGAGCATTTGGACGAACTCGAAAGCCTCTGCGTGCGGGCTGGCCATCACTCCCTCGGTCGCGGTGAGCCCGGGTGCGACCGAATTGACCGTGATCCCGTACTTGCCGAGCTCGCGGGCAGCAGCGCGTGTGAACGCCCACACCCCGCCTTTCGACGCGACGTAGTGAGCGAGGTTCGGCGTCCCGGCCAGGATCACGTTCGAGGTGACGTTGACGATCCGGCCGTAACCCGCAGCGCGCATCGGCTTCTCGACCGCCTTCATCGTCAGGAACAGCCCGTCGAGGTTGACGGACATGATCCGCCGCCACTCGTCGAAGGTGATGTCGTCCCAGGCCGTGAAGGGGACGATGGCCGCGACGTTTGCGAGCACGTCCACCTTTCCGTGCTGCGAGACGGTCTCGTCGACCATGCGCTGAACGTCTTCGGGCTTCGAGATATCAGCCTGCACCGCGGTTCCGTCGACGCCCTCGGCCGTTCGTTCAGCGCCCTCGCCGTTCACGTCGACCGCGACGACCTTGGCGCCTTCGGCGGCGAGCTTGTCGGCGACCGCCTTGCCGATTCCCTGCGCCGCGCCGGTGACGATCGCGACTCGATCCTGCAGCTTCATCTTTCTGCCTCCTAACCCTCGTAGAAGTCCGGCGCGTGCTTGTAGCCCTTCCAGGCGTCCATGTCGTGCGAGAAGAAGATCTCGGCCTCGTTCTCCGCGGCGACCCGCTTCACGCGCTCGACCGACGCCACACCCGCGACCGGGTCGTAGTGGAAGCCCGGCTGCACTCCCTTTTCGAGCGCTTCGGCGGTGTAGACGACATCGAATGCGAAGACCATCGGTGGGCCCGAGTCCGGCGTCACGAGCAGCGAGTAGTGACCGATGGTGTGGCCGGGCGTCTCGAAGAGCCACAGGCCTCGCGCAAGCTCGGTGTCACCGGAGATCGTCCGGAAGGTCGCGCCCTCGTAGTCCCAGGAGCGGTCGGAGTAGCCGAACCGCTCGAACGGCTGGAAGTTCCGCGCCTGCTCCAGTTCCCGCTCGTGCACGACGACCGTTGCGCCCGGCAGGTGCTTGTTGCCGCCGACGTGGTCGAAGTGGAGATGCGAGTTCACGAGCGTCGTGACGTCGCCCGGCTCGAAGCCGCAGGCGCGGAGCTGAGCCGGGATCGTCTGCTCGGGCGTCTGCTCGGGAAGCTCGAACGGGAGCACCGCGTTCGTGTGCTCCAGATCGAAGCCCGTGTCGAACACGAAGAGGCCGTCGTCGTGCTCGATCAGTAGGCCGTAGGACGGAATGCGCACCGGCGTTCCGCCGCCGATGTTCCACATCAGCTGAGCGTGGTCGATCACGATCGAACCGTTGTCCAGGAGGGAGATCTTCATCTCGGCCGGCCTCCTAGGAGAGCGCCTTGCGGACGCCGACGAGCTTGCGCGCCCGCTCGGCCCGCAGTTGATCGACCCGTTCGGGGGTGTATTCGTAGAGGCCTCCGCCCGTCTTCATGCCGAGCTTGCCCTCGGCGGTGCGATCGGTGATGGTCTTCGACACGTCTGTCGAGTTGCAGAGGTCCTGGTTCAGATAGCTGCCGACCGCCTGGTAGATGTCGAGCCCGGCCATGTCGAGCAGCTCCATCGGGCCGATCACGGCGAGCTTGTAGCCGATGCCCCAGCGCACGCACCGGTCCATGCCGTCGGCGTCGATGATGCCCCGGTCGACGAGGTCGACCGCCTCGCGCATGATCGCGTACAGGATCCTGTTCTCGACGAAGCCCGGGACTTCTCGCTCGACGACCGCCTCGTAGCCGACGCGCTCGACGAGGGCGACTGCTGCGTCGACGGTCTCTTGGCTCGTCCGCTCGCCCGGGATCACTTCGATCATCGGGATCAGGTGCGGCGGGTTCGACCAGTGCGTTCCCAGGACACGCTCCGGGTGTTCGCACCCTTCGGCGATCTTCGTGATCGGAAGCCCGGACGTGTTCGAGGCGAGGATCGTGTCGGCGGCGACGTGGCGTTCGAGGTCCCGGAAGACCTCGTGCTTGATCTCGAGCTTCTCGGGCACGGCCTCGAACACGAAGTCGACGTCCCCGAGCGCGTCGGCCAGGTCGGCGGTGTACCGGACCGAGCCTCCGTCGACGCGCGGCGTCTCCAGCTGGTCGAGCACGCCTTCGGCCACGCCGACGCCGGCCTTTGACCGGTCGAGTGCCTCCTCGCTGACGTCGTACATCGCCACCGCGATGCCTGCACGCGCCAGCACCGCGCCCATTCCCGGTCCCATCGTTCCGGTTCCGATCACCGCGGCGCGTCGCACCGCAGGCCGGCCGTTGGCCGCGTCCTCGGCGGCCGCCTGTTCTACCGTGGCCATTTCCCCTCCTCTGTCAGTGTCTGGATTCGCCGCCAGACCCGTTCCGGGGTCAGCGGCAGCTCTTGCATTGGAACGCCGATGTCGGCCAGTGCGTTCACCACGGCCGCAGGGACTGCAGCGAGGGCGCCCTCTCCACAGCCCTTGGCCCCGTACGGTCCGGGCCCGTCCTCGTTCTCGACGATGACGCACGTCATCTCGTCGGGGAGATCTTCGAAGCTCGGCACGCGGTAATCGAGCAAGGTGTCGTTGAGCAGCTGGCCGTCCTCGAACACCATCTCCTCGAAGAGCGCGTTGCCGAGCCCCTGCAGCGTCGCCCCCTCGTCCTGGCGCTGAACGAGCTGAGGGTTGATCGCGCGTCCGACGTCGGCAACGGTCGCGGTGCGCCGAACGCGCACGACCCCCGTCTCCGCGTCGACCTCGACCTCCGCGGCGCCGACGCAGACCTCCCAGAAGACGGGGCCTTCGGCGTACGAGCCCGAGCCGCTCGGCGCGACCTCGCCGCTACCGATCAGCTCGCCGCCGGCGAGCCCGAAATGGCGGCGCAGCAGCTCCGGGTAGGCCGCGGGGTCGAGTGGATCTCCCGCTGCGAGCTCCTCCAGCTGATTGCGCACCTGCCTGGCGGCGCGCTGCACGGCGAGCCCCGCGATCGTGGTCGAGCGGCTCGCTCCGGTCGAGCGGTCGTAGGGCGTAAAGCTCGTGTCGGTCCCGCGCACGGTGACTTGCTCGACGCGAACGCCGAGCTCCTCCGCTGCGATCTGCGCAAAGACGGTGCGCGGCCCCTGCCCGACCTCGGTCGTCCCGACGAGCACGACCACCTGGCCGTCGGCCTCCAGGCGCACGATCGCCGTCGAGACCGGATGTGCGCCCGCCGCGAGCAGGCCGACCGAGACGCCGCGGCCGACGTACGCGGCCTTCGGCTCGGACCAACCGACTGCGGCGGCGGCCTTCTCGACGTCGCCGACGAGATCTGCGTCGAGCGGCTTGGCACCGCTGCGCAGCTCGTCTCCGGGCCGGCAGAGATTCTCGCGTCGCACGGCCAACGGATCCAGGCCTGCACGCCGTGCGAGCTCGTCGATCTGCGACTCGCCGATCCATTGAAGGTGTGTCGCGCCGAACGCCCGGTAGGAGCCTGCGGGACCGGTGTTGGTGTAGACGCAGCGCGCGTCGACACGGTAGGCGTGCCACCGGTACGGCCCGGGCGCGGCGTCTCCGGCAGTCGCAGTCACGCGCGGGCCGTTGTCCGCGTACCCGCCGGTGTCGAACCAGCAGTCCACCTCGCGGGCGAGCAGAGTGCCCTCGTTCGTCATCGCGGTGCGCATCCGGCAATGCATGCCGTGCCGCCGTGTCGTCACCATCGATTCGTCGACGCGATTCTGGATCCGCACCGGCCGCCCGGCCTTGCGCGCAAGCGCGACCGTCAGCGGCTCCATCTTCGTATACGACTTCGAGCCGAAGCCGCCTCCGAGGTACGGGACGACCACGCGGACCTTCGCAAGCGGAACCGCGAACAGATCGGCGAGCTCCGCACGGACGAGGAACGGATGCTGGCACGTCGACCAAACCGTGATCTCCTCACCTTCGACCTGTGCGACGACCGTATGCGTCTCCATCGCGTACTGGTAGACGGCCGGGAAGAAGTAGTCGCCCTCGACGACGAGGTCCGCTCGCGCGAACACCGACTGCAGCTCGCCGCGGTCGATTCGATAGCGGTAACAGACGTTGCCGTCTCGGGGCGGCAGCTCGCCGAGCCCGTGGAAAAGGCCCGGCCGGAGCGGGCCGTCGTGCAGCATCGGCGCGTCGTCGGCGAGCGCCTGCTCGATCGTGCCGGCGATCGGAAGCTGCTCGTACTCGACACGGATCGCGTTCAGGGCCGCAGTTGCCGTCGCTTCGTCCTCGGCGGCGACTGCCGCCACCGGCTCGCCGGCGAAGCGCACCCGGTCGAGCGCGACGATCGGGCGGTCCTTGATCGCGTGGCCCCAGTAGGGGTCGAGGTCGGCGAGGTCGTCACCGGTGAGGACGCAGACGACGCCGGGCAGGGACTCCGCCTCGCTCGCGTCGACTGCCACCACCCTGGCGTGGGCGAAGGGCGACCGCAGCACCTTTCCGTGCGTCATCCGCGGCACCACGAAGTCGCCGACGAACTGCGCCGCGCCTCTGAGCTTTTCGTGCGCATCGCGCCGCGGCACGGAGCGCCCGACCTGCTTGAGCGGCGTCCGCTCGAGAATGCTCATTGATCCACGCCCGCGAGCTCGGCCACGGCCTCGACGATCCCGTGATAGCCCGTGCAGCGGCAGAGATTGCCCGAGAGGCCGCGCCGGATCTCCTCGTTCGTCGTCGGCCGTCTTTCAGCGAGTAGGAACTTCGTCGTCAACAGCATCCCGCCCGTGCAGAAGCCGCACTGGAGTGCGGCATGGTCGACGAACGCGCGCTCGAACCGCTCGAACTCCGGCAGCTCGGCGAAGCCCTCGATCGTGAGGACGTCCCGACCGTCGACATCCGCAACGAGCGTGCAGCACGAGCTCACCGGGAGGCCGTCGACGAGCACAGTGCAGGTTCCGCACACCTGGACGTCGCACGACCGTTTCGCGCCGGTGAGCCCGTGCTGTTCACGCAGGTAGTCGAGCAGGAGAGCCTGGGGGGCGACGTCGTCGCGAACAGCGCGGCCGTTCAGCTGCAGCTCGACGATCACGAGCCCGACGGTGCCTCATCGGCCCGGCGCTCCAGCTTCCTGAGCCACGCCTGCCAGTACTCCTCGACCAGGCCGTCGTGGTACTTGGCCGGATACATCCGGCGTGCGAGCTCCTCGTCGATCGGGCGCAGGTCGCCGAGCGCCGATGCGACCGTCTGCAGGCGGACCGCGCGCTCGAGCGTGCACGCCACGAGTACGGCCCAAGGCACGTCGCGCCCGACCGCGAGCACACCGTGGTTTCGAAGCAAGACCGCGTTGCGATCGCCGAGTGCGGCCGCCACCGCCTGACCCTGATCGGTCTGCGTGATCAGCTCGGCGGTCTCGTCGTACACGGGCAGCCCGTCGACGAAGAGCACGGCGTCGTGTGTGAGCAGCTCGAGGGACGCACCGGTCGCCGAAAGGGCGGTGGCATGGGGCGGATGCCCGTGCACGACGGCGCCGATGTCGGGCCGCAACCGGTAGACCTCCGTATGGAGCACAGCCTCGAGATGCATCTCCGGCGAGTCGAGGGCGTCGGCATCGTCGAGCTCGAAGGCGATGACGTCGTCCGGCTCGGTTTCGCCTAGCGTGATTCCCTTCCGCTTGATGTAAATCGTGGGAGTCCCGGGAATGCGGCCGCTGACGTGGCCGAGCGTGAGGTCGGCATATCCCTCGAGCGCGAGGATGCGACACGCGCACGCGACCTGCTCGCGTAGCGACTGCGCGATTGCTACCACTGGTGGGGCACTAGCGGCGTTCGGTGGGCGGGTAGTCCGGATGCGGAAAGCCGAAGACCATGATCACTTCGTCGGCCCCGGTGTTGGCGACCGCGTGCCACGTGTCGGCCGGGATGTACAGCGCGTCGCCGGGCGCGAACTGCACGGCTCTGTCGTCGAGTCGGAGCTCTCCTCGACCGCTGACGACGTAGGCCACCTCCTCGGTCTCGTGCTTCACGGGCGTGAGCTCGGTCCCCGGCGTGAAGACGGAGTATCCGAGCGAGGCACGGTTGCCCTCGGTCTGCTTGTCGGTCACGAGCATTCGGCTCCAGCTTCCATGTGGCAGCTCGATCGGATCGACCTGTTCGAGCGAGATGACCGCGACGTCGCTCACAGGACCCACTCGCCGTTCCGGAGGATCCAGGTGCCGTCGTCGACGATCTGCAGGCTGGCATCGAGGACGACGCCGTCCAGGTGGAGCGAGCTCACGTTCTGTCCGCCCGGGTAGGCGTTGTGGTTGTCGCCGAGGGCGAAGTGCACCGTGCCGAGCCGGCCTTTCTCCGACGGCGAGCCGAACGGCGAGCGCTCGCTGGTTCCGAACGCGAACTCGCCGATCACCTCCGCTCCGTCCACACCCGCGATCACCTCGCGAAGGCGATCGGCCTCGGAGTCGCCCTCGATTTTGGTGCAGCGCCCATTCTCGAGCGTCCACGTGATCGGGCTCTCCACCTGTCCCGGTAGCCCGATGCCGAGCATGACGCCGTCGACGACGATCGTGCCGGCCGTCTTGTCTTCGACGGCCGCGAATGCAACCTCCGCCCACAACGGCACGGGGCCCATCATCTGACCACGCTTCTTGATCGGCGTCACCTCGAGCGCAGGCCGACCCTCGATCGAGACCGTCACGTCGGTGCCCTTTGCCGACGTGACGCGGCAGAGCTTCTTGCCCTCGAGCGCGGCCATCGCGTCACGGGCCCGCTGCGTCGCTTCCATGATCATCTCGCGGCTCAGCTCCCAGTCACCCATGCCCTCCTCGACTGAAGCGATCTTGCCGTTGGCTGCGCATGTCTCCCGGACGGCGTTGACGTGTGCGAAGCGGTTCGCCCACTCGAGGTTCGTCAAGATGATGACCTCGTCCGAGCTCGTCATCGCGGTGTGCAGGTTGCGCGGCGGAGCCATGGGGAAGCGCGTGTCCGCGCGCCCGCGCACGACCTGAGCCTCGTTGTTCATGATCACCGGCCACGCGCCGCGCTCGACGCACACGTGTGCGACTGCGTCGGCCTGCTCGCGGTGGTCGTCGTCGCAGATGATCGTGACGACGTCGTCCGGCTCGACGGACATGCAGACGTCGACGACCAACTCGGCGTCCTTGCGCAGTGTGTCGACAGCGGTTGCCATGGAGCTCACCTCACTCGCTCGGCGGTGAATGCGGGCAGGACCTCTTTTGCAAAGCGTTCGACCTGCCCGAACTGGTCGATCGCTCCGAACCGACAGATGAAATGGTTGACGCCGCGGTCGGCGAACTCGCGCAGCCATGCTCCGATCTGGTCCGGAGTGCCGACGGGGCCCCAGTTGGAGAGGTCCATCGCCTTCGACAGCTCGGGGTAGTACTTCGAGATGTAGTCGTCGAACGCTGTCCGGGCCTCGTCCTCGGACTCACCGATGTTCATGGTGACCTGGTACGAGACGACGTAACGGTCGAAGTCCTCGTCGTAACGTTCCGCGGCGTCACGCAGGTAGCCGATCTGCTCGGTCAGCTCCCCTGGATGCTGGGCGCGACAGCACGTCATCCAGCCGTCGCCGTACTGGATCACTCGGCGGCAGGCACGCTCCATGCGCCGGCGCATCTCGTCGCTGGGCGCGTCGCCGACGAGGCGTGGGTTCGAGACAACCCAGATCGGCGGCGGCTTTTGCACCGGGCCGAGGGGCGCCATCTCCGTTCCGGAATGGAACGCGACGCCGTCGTAGTCGAAGTGCTTGCCGTGAAAAGTGATCTCGCCCTCCGTCCAGAGAGTCCGCAGGACGTGCAGGCCCTCTTCCCAGATCGATCCCGCCTTCGCGTAGTCGAGGCCGAGGGCGGCGAACTCTCGCCGGACGCCCTCCTCCGGGTTGCCCTTGCAGGCGCCGAGGATCGTTCGGCCGCCGGAGAGGACGTCGAGGGTCGCCCATTCCAGTGCGAGGTACAGCGGATTGCGCGTGGACGTGACGAGGCAGGCGGTGCCGAGGCGAACGCGAGAGGTTCGCTGGGAGATCGCTGCGAGCAAGGCGAGCGGCTCGTACCGCGGCTTCGAGAAGAGGCTGTCTCCAACCCACACCGAGTCGAAGCCGGACTCCTCGACGACGGTCGAGAGGTCCAGGAGGGCCTGGAGGTCGTAGTCGGGGGCGATGAGCGGCTCCCTGTTGTTGAGATTGACGCCGAACTGGAGCGTCTTGTCGCTCATTCGGTCACCTTTCTGTCGAAGGAGGCTTCGGCCTCGAGCAACTCGTCGGCGGTCATCGCCTGCAGCCGGGCCTGCGGTACCCGGATGTGCTCCGCCATCAGCACGGCCGCCTTGTCGGCGTCCCGGTCACGCGCCGCGCGCAGGATTGCGCGATGCTCGGAGACTGAGCGGCGAAGGTCGCCGCGGAGAACGAGGGAACGTCTCCAGTAGCGGCGCATCTGGCCGATCAGGCGGCGGTAGACCTCTTGCAGCTTCTCGTTGCCCGACAGTTGGACGAACGTCTCGTGAAATACGGCGTTCGCCTCGAAGAACTCCGTCACGTGCCCGGAGGCTGCTTGCGAGGCCATGGTGTCGGTCAGGGTCTCCAGTTCCGCGAACCCTTCCGGCCTGAGCCTGGGTACTGCGAGTCGGACTGCCAGGACCTCGAGCGCCTCGCGCACCTGGTAGGCCTCGAGAAACTCGCCGGAGGAGAGGGAGTGGACCACCGCGCCACGCCGCGGGCGGACGGTCACCAGGCCCTCGGCCGCCAGGCGTCCGATCGCTTCGCGGATCGGGCCGCGGCTCGTCCCGAGTTGCTGAGAGAGCGCGACCTCTTGCAGCTCCGTGCCGGGCGGCAACCGGTTGGAGAGAATCTCCTCGCGCAAGAACGTGTGCGCGCGCTGGGAGAGGGTGAGGTTCTCGAGCCGCGGAACGTCGTTGCTCTGGTTGCTCTGAACCGTTGCCTCAGGTGCCATTGCATCCTTCTCGCCAAAGCGGTAGGGTCGCTTCGCGCGCGGATTGTTAACAGTTACCAGCCGACCTTACCATCCTATGAACGAGGCGATCAAGGACTCCACGCTCGCCCTCGCCGGACCGGTGAGACTCGGTTCGTCTAGCACTCGACGGTCGTGCCGGCGCGCACCAGGCGCGGCGCCCAGTCGTCGATCCGACAACTCGGGAAGGTTCGATGAGAGGAGGGTCTCACCAGATGCATAGGCGTCTTCCGGTAAGCGTGCTCGCCGTTCTCGCTGCGCTTGCGGTCGTGATCGCGGCGGGGGCCGCGTTCGCTGCGACCGCAGGCAAGAAAGCAGACGTAAAGCAGGTTGCGATCGCCACGCCTGCGAAACCGAGCGACTACGGCTGGAACCAGCAGGGATACAACGCCGCCAAGGCGGCCGCTGCTTCAGTCAGTGCGAAGTTCGTCGCGCAGACGAACATCGGCTACGACAAGACCGAATCGGTATTGCGACAACTCGCGCAAGGTGGCGCGGGCTTCATCGTCGCGCATGCGAGCGGGTACGACACGGTCGCCTCGCGGATAGCGATCAAGTACAAGGTTCCGATCATGACCTACGACATTCCGACGCAGCTGACCAAGAATTACGTCTCCAACATCACCACCTCGAGTCAGCAGGGCTCGTATCTCGCGGGCATCCTCGCCGCGCGGACGACCAAGACCAATCACGTCGGTGTCGTCATCTCCGCTTCGGACACCAACTGGTACAAGATGAGCGGCGGCTTCGTCGCCGGCGTCAAGAAGGTCAACAAGAACATCAAGATCTCGTTCGTGACCATCAGCGCCGCCGGGTACGACGATTCCGCGGGCGGCAAGCGGGTTGTCACACAGGTGATCGCGACGGGAGCCGACGTCATCTTCGGGATGGGCGACAACGCCTCGTTCGGCTACCTGCAGGGAATCGAGACCGCCAAGGCGGGGCACAAGGTGTGGTTCATCGGCGACATCGGGAACATGGGGCCGATCGACAAGCATCACGTGCTGCTTTCCTCGGTGCTGTGGAACTTCACGGACGCCTTCAAGAAGGCGCTCGCAGACATCAACGCGGGAACCTACGGAACGCACGGGTACAACCTGACCCTCGCGAACGGCGGCATCTCGCTCCTGAAGACCAAATTCATCTCGGCCAAGGTCTGGAGAGAGATCCAGGCTGCACAGACGCGGATCCAGCTCGGCAAGCTGAAGGTTCCGCTGGCTACAAAGGCCTCGCAGGTCAAGGCACTGATCAACCAGAAGTAGCCGCGTTCGAGGAACGCGGCCAAAGGCGCGGCGGCCGCTTCGGGCGGCCGCCGCGGCAACACGAGAGGCTTCGCACGGAATCGCTCAGTCGCAAAGCGGCCACCCCGACAGGCACTCCGTCCGGCCGCGAGAGCGTGCAGGACCCTGCCGACGCGCCCGCCGTCGAGCTCGTCGGCATCACCAAGCAGTTTCCCGGGGTTCTTGCGAATGACGACATCTCGTTGACGGTGCAGCACGGCGAGGTGCACTGCCTGCTCGGCGAGAACGGCGCCGGCAAATCGACCCTGATCAGCATTCTGTCCGGGATGGTCCGGCCGGATGCCGGCGAGATCCGGGTGGGTGGGAGGGTCGCGCCGATCGATTCGCCCCGCGACGCACTCGAGCTCGGCATCGGCACCGTGTATCAGCATTCGACGCTCGTCCGGGCGCTGACGGTGCTCGAGAATCTTCTCCTGGGCGAGACCCGCGGCTTGAGGCTGAACGTCGAGGCCGCCCGAGCGCGACTCGCAGAAGTGGCTGCGACGCTGGGAGTCCAGATCGACGCGGACGCCCCTGCCGGCGAGCTCGCGCTCGGACGCCAGCAGCAGGTCGAGATCGTCAAGGCGCTCTGGCGCGGCTCGCGCGTGCTCATCCTCGACGAGCCGACGTCGATGCTGACTCCTCAGGGCGTGGCAGAGCTGCAGAAGGTCCTGCGCCGCCTCAAGGAGACCGGGATCTCGGTCATCTTCATCACGCACAAGCTGCACGAAGCGCTCGCCGTGGCCGACCGGATCACGATCCTGAGGGCCGGTCGGGTCGTCGGTGTCCTCGACACTGCGGAGCTCGCGGCGAGCTCCGCGGAGGAGGTGCAGGCGCGGATCGTGCGGCTGATGTTCGGCGAGGACTCTCGCGCGGTCGCCGATGTGGCCGAGCTGCGGACCGATCTCGAGGGCGAGCAGGCGACGGTGGACGATCAGCCGCCGGACGCAGGTCCGCTGTTGGCGCTCTCGCGTGTGTCGGCACGTCCCGTCGGCGGCTTCGATCCGGGCCTCGAGGACGTCTCGCTGGAGATCGCCGAGGGCGAGATTCTCGGTGTCGCAGGAATGGACGGCAACGGGCAGCGTTCGCTGGCGGAAGTGATCGCGGGAGAGCGTGCGCTGTCCGCAGGCGAGATCCATCTCTATGGAGCGCGCGTCGAGCGCCTCGACGTCTCGGCTCGGCAAAAGCTCGGCCTGCGGTACGTCACCGACGATCGGCTGGGCGAGGGCATCGTGACCTCTCTCCCTGTCAGCCTGAACCTGTTCCTGAAGCGGATCGGGCAGCGGCCGTTCTGGCGACACGGGCGGATCGAACGGCGTTCGGTCGAGCGTGAGGCGCGGTCGCTCGTCGAGGCCTTCGACGTCCGCACGCCGGGCGTCTCCACACGCGCCGGCGCGCTTTCCGGTGGCAACGTCCAGAAGGTCGTGCTCGCCCGCGAGCTTTCCTTCGACCCGAAGGTCGTCGTCTTCAACAAGCCGACGTACGGGCTCGACCTGCGGACGACGAGCACCGTGCGCGAGCTGATCCGGGGTCTTGCGCGCGACGGCGGTGCCGCACTCGTCATCTCCACGGATCTCGATGAGCTGCTGGATCTCTGCGGACGCATCCTCGTGCTCTCACGTGGTCGTGTGGTGGGCGAGGTCGAGAACGGCCCGAACGCGGGCGAGCGGGTGGGCGAGCTGATGGTCGGAGCCGGGGACGTCGCCGCCGTATGACCGGAGCCACGACGGACACAGCCCTTGCGCCGGAGACGCGACCACTCGAGCCGGCCGCGCCGTCACGCCAGTTCGTCACCGACGCGCTGGACGTCGTCATCCGGTCGATCGTGCCTGTGCTGCTTGCACTCGGCGCGGGCGCCATCCTCCTGCTCGCGCTCGGCCGCAACCCGATCACGTTCTACTCGAACGTGTGGAAAGGCGGGATCGAGTTGACCGCCTGGCAGGACAGCGCGATCCGAGCGGCGCCGCTCCTGCTCATCGCCGTCGGCCTGGTCGTCGTGTTCAGGGCGAACATCTGGAACCTCGGCTACAACGGCCAGTTCCTGCTCGGCGCGGCCCTCATCTCGGGGCTCGGACCTCACCTCGTCGCCACTGAGCCGCGTTGGCTCGCCTTGCTCTTGCTGTTTCTCGTTGCCGGCGGCGCAGGCGCTGCGTGGACACTGTTGCCTGCCCTGCTCAAGGCTCGCTACGAGACGAACGAGATCATCACGACTCTGATGATGTCCTTCATCGGGGTCGGTGTCGCGAACATCCTGATCAAGGGACCGTTTCAGGACCCGAGCGTGAACATCCCGCAAACGCGCGTGCTGCCGCTCAACAAGATGCTGCCGTCGATTCCGGGCACACGCATCCATGTCGGAGTGATCGTCGCGCTCGCGGCCGCGCTGCTCGTTCATTACGTGCTGACGCGAACCTCCTTCGGTCTCCGCCTGCAGATACTCGGAGCGAACCCGCGCGCCGCCAGGCACGTCGGCCTCAAGGTGCCGCGTCTGATCGTGATGAGCTTCCTCGTCAGCGGTCTGCTGGTCGGGATGGCCGCCGCCGCGGACATCCTCGGGACCTGGGGCTACGTCCGCGCGAACTGGAACCCGGCCTACGGCGATACCGTCATCCCGTTCGTCTTCCTCGCACGGCTGAACGCTCTCGCCCTCATCCCGTTCGTCATCTTCTACGCCGTGCTCTCGACCGGCGGCGACCTCGCGACGCAGCAGGCGAACCTGTCGACTGACTTCCTGCTCGTGCTCGTTGCGCTGATCCTGCTCTTCATGACGGTGATCGAATACCTGGGCCGTCGCCGCGCGCTCGGGGCGAGCTACCTCACTCCCGGCCTCCAGCAGGCGCTACGTACTTCGAGACTCCGGCGCAAGACGACCGCATGAGCGAGCTCCTCACTCGTACCTTCTTGACGGCGCTGATCTCGGGCGGACTGATCGCGGGCGTCTCGCTCATGTTCACCGCCCTCGGCGAGACGATCTCGGAGCGCGCGGGCGTGCTGAACATCGGCCTCGAGGGGATGATGCTCGTCGGCGCGTACATCGGGTTCGTCGGGGCCTATTACGGCCACTCCTTCTGGGTCGGGTTCGCTGCGGGGATCGCCGGAGGCGCGTTCGCATCTCTCTTCATGGTCGTTCTCTGCGTCCGCTTGGGTCTCGATCAGATCGTCGTCGGAATCGCGATCACGCTGGCGGGCGAGGGGATCACGAGTGTCTTGCAGGACACGCAGTTCGGGTCGACCTATCCGCGTCTTGGCGCTCCGCCGACGGTGGCGATCCCCCTTCTCTCCGACATCCCGGTCCTGGGGAAGAGCGTGTTCGACCAGCCGCTGATCGTGTACCTGGGTCTCGCAGCCGTCGGGGTCGTCTCGTGGGTCTTCCGCAGGACCAACGCGGGTCTCAACCTGCGCGCAGCGGGCGAAAAGCCGGAGGCGCTCGACGCAGCGGGCGTGAGCGTCGTCGCGACCCGGAGTTACGCGGCTCTCTGCACCGGCGCGTTCGCCGGCCTCGGCGGCGCGTACCTCTCGATCGTAGGCGCCGGCACATTCACACCGTTCATGACCCAGGGGCAGGGGTTCATGGCAATCGTGATCGCGATGCTCGCGCGCGGCAAGCCGCTCTGGGTTGTCATGGGCTCTTTCCTCTTCGGGATCTCGCTGTCGGTGGCGACCGCACTCCAGCTCGCGGGGTTCAACATCTCGACCGACGTCGTCAACCTGCTCCCGTTCATCGCGATCATGGTCGCGCTGGTCGCGTTTGCGCGCCGCTCCTACCTGCCGCCGGCGCTGGCGCTTCCCTACGTCCGCGGTGCCCGGTAGATGGAGATCGCCACGACCTTCACGATTCTGCTGCCCGCCGACGAGGCGTATCGCTTTCTCCTCGACCTCGAACAGGTCGCTCCGTGCGTTCCGGGCGCCGAGCTCGGGCCCGCTGCCCCGGACGGCACCTATCCGGCGAACGTGACCGTGCGGCTGGGGCCGATGCGCCTCGGGTACAGCGGCTCGCTCTGGATCTCGGAGCAGGACGATTCGGGCAGGCGCGCCGTGCTGCGCGCGAAGGCGCACGAGACGGGAGCGCAGGGCTCGCTCGAGGCGTCGATGACGATGAACGTGACACCCGACGGAGAGGGGTCCCGAGTGGACGTGCTCACGGAGCTGGCGCTTGCCGGCAGGGCGGCCAGGCTGGGACGCGGGATCGTGGACGACGTCGCGCGGCGCCTCGTCGCGGAAATGGCGGCGTGTCTCGAGCAGCGGCTCGGCGACGAGGGCAGAGGGCAGGAAGCGCAGGCGGCAACCGCACCACAGATCTCGGGAATCAAGCTGCTCCTCCGCGTGATCGCAGAACGACTCGCGAGGATCGGCAGGAAAGGAGACCGATGAACGACCCCGACTTCACGTTGAGCGCGGGACCGGTGACCGCCTCGGCGCGGACACTCGCCGCGCTTGGCTCGCCGATCACCTACCACTACGACCCGGCGTTCCTCGACTGCTTCCGTCGCACCGAGCGGAAAGTGGCGGAGATCCTGCAGACGGCTGAAGACGTCGTGCTGATGCAGGGCGAGGCCGTGCTCGGCCTCGAGGCGGCCGCGCGTGCCCTCGTACGACCAGGGACACCCGTGCTGAATCTCGTGTCCGGAATCTTCGGCAAGGGCATGGGCCACTGGCTCCGGGACTTCGGTGCCGAGGTCCACGAGCTCGAAGTCGGGTACAACGATGCGGTCGAAGCTGCCGAGGTCGAGCGGTTCCTCGACAGCCACCCGGAGATCGAGGTCGTCGCGGTCGTCCACTGCGAGACACCGAGCGGGACGCTCAATCCCGTTGCCGAGATCGGGCCGATCGCCAAGGCACATGGTGCGCTGACGCTCGTCGATTGCGTCTCGTCCGTCGGCGGCATGCCGTTCAAGGCGGACGAGTGGGGGCTCGACGTGTGTGTCGCCGGACCGCAGAAGTGCCTCGGCGGCCCACCGGGGATGTCGCTGATGAGCGTGAGCCGGGAGGCCTGGACGCGCATCCGTGACAACCCAGCGGCGCCGCGCGCATCGTTCCTGTCCCTGCTCGACTGGAAGGAGCAGTGGCTCGAGGACGGCAAGTTCCCGTTCACCCCGTCCGTCTCGGACGTGCATGGGGTCGAAGCGGCCTGCGACCAGCTGCTCGAGGAGGGGCTCGACGCATCGATCGAGCGGCACGAGCTGGCGGCGCGCGCCTGCCGCGCCGGTATCCGGGGCCTGGGGCTCGAGCTCTGGCCGCGCACGGAAGAGATCACTGCCTCGTGCGTGACTGCTGTCACGGTTCCCGACGGATTGACCGACGTCCAGGTGCGCGGACACGTCCGCGAGAAGTACGGCGTGATGATCTCGGGCGGCCAGGGCGCAGGGAACCTCGTGCGGATCGGCCACATGGGGCCGACCGCGCGGGGTCTCTATCCGGTCGTCGGCGTCGCCGCCCTTGGGCGCTCGCTGGCTGACCTCGGCGTGCAGACGCAGATCGGCGAGGGCGTCGAGGCGGCGCTCGAGGTCCTGGCGGGAGCGGCGGCGCCGGTCGCGTGACCCTACCTCCGTTCGCCCTGCATCGACCGCGCTCGTTCGACGAAGCGGACGATCTTCTGGCGCAGCATGGTGACGAGGCGGTCGTCTACTGCGGCGGCACCGAGCTTCTGCTCGTGATGAAGCTCGGCCTTGCGGCTTATCCGAATCTCGTCGACCTGAAGGGAATCGCGGAGCTCCGCGTGCTCGAGGAGCGCGACGGCAGGCTCTGCATCGGCGCCGGAGTGACGCACCGCGAGTTGGAGTCCTCGCCGCTGGTCCACGACCGTTTTCCAGCGCTCGCCGAGATGGAGAGCCGGGTGGCGAACATTCGCGTCCGGAGTGTCGGCACGCTTGGCGGCAACCTCTGTTTCTCGGACCCGCATTCGGATCCCGCCACGTTCCTGCTGGCTTCGGGTGTCGAGCTCGTCTCTCGGCGTGGTGCTGTCGAGCGAACGATTCCAATCGGCGAGTTCGTGCGCGGGCCCTACGAGACCGCGCTCGAACCGCGCGAGCTTCTCACTGAGATTCGCATCCCGGTGCTCCCTGCGGGAGCCGCTCTCGTGCACCAGAAATTCGCGACGCACGAGCGGCCGGCCTTGACCGTCTCCTGCTTCCTGCGTGCCGAGGACGGCCACGTGACAGAGGCACGGGTCGCCGTCGGCTCGGTCTCGGCGACGCCGGGCCGCCTGTCGGAGGCGGAGAGCTCGCTCGTCGGCCTTCCCGTTGAATCGAGCGGCGATCAGCTGCGAGCGACCGGCGAGATCGCGGCGGAAGCTGTGGCCCCGTTAGCCGACCTCAACGGCTCGGTCGAGTACAAGCGGAACCTCGTTCGCGTGTTCGTCAGCAGGTGCTGCGCGGCAGCAATGGAACGGCTCAGCCTGGACGCGTGAATCCACCGAGGTGGTGGGGCTTGACGCTCAACGGCACGCCGGCTCCGGCCTGACGTCGCAATATTTCGACCACGGCGTTGCTCGGCGTACCAAAGACCTGGATGCCCGTCGTCGAATCGACCGTCTCCGCGTACGCGCGTGCGGCGCGCTCGGCAACGACCTCCATGTGAAACGCCATCGAGTCCGCGTCCGGGTGGACCTGGACGACTGCGACCTCGGTGCCCTCCTCGTTGACGTACTCGTTGAACGCGATCATGCGCGGCTCGTTCGCGTGGATGAAATCGACGAGACCCGGGACTCGTGCCCTCTCGTCGTCGAGCTTCCCCGGCTTGAGCCGGTTGGTGGCGATGAAGATGAACGGTCCGGCCATGGTGCCTCCTTTCGTCGAAAAGACTTCCGTAGCTGAAGCACACTTCTGGCACAGTCCCGTCCCTCGGGCGTCACGCTTTCGGGTCTGACCCCAAGGGATGCCCGTTTCGGACGGGAAATCTGTGCCGAGTGTGTAACGAAGTAGCGCCGCGGGTCAGGCATGTCGCTGTTCCGGCACAGTCTCGCCTCGCGGGCGTCACATTTTCGGGTCTGACCCCTAGGGATGCCCGTTTCGGACGAGAAAATGGTGTCGAAACTGCGACGAAGTCGGATCTTTTCGTCCTAGAGCTCGAGCGTCGGAAGATCCAGCTCATCGGCTCGCTCCATCGCGGCGAGGGCGATGGCGAGGTCCTGGATTGCAAGGCCGGTCGAGTCGAACACCGTTACCTCGTCGTCGTCGCGCCGGCCTTCCGCCTCGCCGGCGAGGACACTGCCCAGCTCGGTGACGTCGCCACGCTGCAGCCGGCCGGCCTCGATCGCATGGACGAGGTCTCCGTTGTGGCTCGCCTGCTCGCACTGGTATCAGAG
>DAITAW010000213.1:0-1852 GCA_036824055.1 Gaiellaceae bacterium
CAGGTCGTCGAAGTCGTGCGCGTGGCGTGCGCGGAAGACCGAGAAGCTGAACGCCGATGCGGTTGAGGCAACGGCTATGACTTTTGCGATCGTCGGAACGTCAGCGGCGGCGCAGACGAGTGGCAGTACGAGCGCGAGCCCGAGCTGCCAGAGCTGGAAGCTGAAGAGCGGCTTGCTTCCGTCAGCGGCTTGCGCCTGCGTCCGTCCCGCGAAGAGCAAACCGAGGATCGCGACGAAGAACAGGATGGCGGCCATGGTTCCAAGATCGGCGCTGCCGGGCGGTCGCTGCATCCCTGATCAGCGTGATCGATTACCGCGCGTCTGGGTCGAGCTTCCGGCGCTCCTCGAGCTCCGCCATCCCGCGGGCGTACAGCTCCCGAAGTCTCCGAGCTGATTCCGGGATGGGCGCAAGGTCTCGCCCAGAGGGCTCACGATCTCTCTTGATCCTCTTCCTCTTCATCGTCCCCTTCGAGCCATTTGCGGATGGCGCGGACATCGACGAGTAGATCGGATAGTGCGCCGATGATAGCGCTGGCAAGATGGCTCGCATGGACACGATCGGACGTCTCTAACCGTGTCCTTGAGGGACAGGATCTTTGCCGCGGGCTACGACCCCCTCAGCGCGCGCTGGGAGGAACGGCACGGCGCGGAACTACGCCGCAAGCTGCTCGCACACGCACGAGGCCGCGTGCTCGAGATCGGCGTCGGCACCGGCCTGAGCCTCCCGCTCTACCCGCCCGTCGATGAACTCGTCGCGACCGACCCGTCAGAGCCGATGCTGCGCCGGGCGAGGCGCCGCGCAGCGGAAGCCGGTCGCGACGTCACCTTCGTCGAGGCTCCCGCCGAGCAGCTCCCTTTCGCGGACGACTCCTTCGACACCGTCGTCTCGATGCTCGTTCTCTGCACCGTCGAGGACCAGCCGCGTGCGTTGCAGGAGATTCGCAGGGTGCTACGCCCGAACGGTCAGCTCCTGTTCTCCGAGCACGTTCGCTCCGAGGATCCGAAGCGTGCCCGTTGGCAGGACCGGCTCGAACCCATCTGGGGAGTCGTCGCCAACGGCTGCCACCCCAACCGGCGCACGCTGGACGCGATCCGCGAAGCGGGCTTCGACGTCAGCGGCGTCGAGCAAGGCGAGCTGCCGGGCGTTCCGGCGTTACTGCGGCCTTACGTGAGCGGGTGCGCGACCCGCTAGGCGTACGCGTAACTGCTTGAGGAGTACTCCGAGTAGCCGTCCGACAGCCGGCCGGGCTGCCCGCAGCCGATGCAGATGACGGCACGGCCGCCGTCCCGACCCCGAATCGTGATCCAGGCGCCTCCGCGCCCGGTCAGGATCTCGACGAGCTGCTCGCGGTCGTGCGCGCCCTCGTCGACGGCGGTCTTGACGAAGTCGAGGAATGCGAGCTGGCGGTCGCAGTTCACGCACTTCGCCTCGACGACCCGGAAGGGGCCGTCGAGATCCGAGACCTCGACCTCCAGATACTCGGCGAGCTGCTTGGTCTCGTCGTCATCCACCGTTCGCAGCTCGGTCTTCGTATCGAGCGGGACACGTTCGAGCACTTCACGCGAAACAGGATGCGTCTGCGTCTTATCGGGACGATCGTCCAGAAGACGCCGAACGTCTTCTTCGGACAGGGGAGCACGCATAGGTCACACCTCCGACGGCACGTAGGTGGCCAAATAGGTCCTCAGGCGATCGTACTCCGCCCACTCGAAACTTCAAGAGGACCCCGGTGCGGGGCCGCGCGCTATTCCTCGGCGGAGTCTGAGTCGTCCGCGCCGGAAGCCACAGGCTCCTCCGGCGGAACGGTGACGACGTCCTCGGGCGTGACCTCGCCCGGGATCACCGTCATGT
>DAITAW010000104.1:0-8416 GCA_036824055.1 Gaiellaceae bacterium
CTCGTGCATCTGCTGGAGCTCCGGAAGGAGAACCTGGAGATCGTCGAGGTGCAGATCGACAAGTCGTCGCCGTGTGCGGGCACGACGGTTGAGAAGCTCCGGCTTCCGGAAGGCGCGCGGCTCATCTCTGTGACGCGAGACGGCAAAGCGGAAATCGCCGTCGGCAAGACAGAGCTCAGGCCCGGCGATCAGGTGCTTGCCGTCCTGCAGCCCGGCAAGGAAGACGAGCTCCGCCGCATCCTGCTTAAGAAGTAGAGGTCTGGTGCGTCATCCGGCCCGGCCGAATTTGCATCAGGCCTCTGTAAGAGCTCGGTAAAGAAACGATCGGGCGCGGTCGCCCGTGGGTAGTTTGCGCTGAGTGCTCGCTCCTCTGCTCGCAGCCGTGGCCCTGGTCTCGCCCGCGACTCAGGCTCAGCAAGAGCTCTCGATCCGTCCGTTCGCACACGGGCTCTCGCCGTTGACGGCGATTGCCTCGAACAAAGCGGAGCCGCGTCGGCTCTACGTGGTGGAACAGGTCGGCAGGATCCGCTACCTCGTCAACGGCAAGCCGGGCGGCACGTTTCTCGACATTCGCGACCGCGTCGTCAGCGGCGGCGAGCAGGGGCTGCTGTCGATCGCATTCCCTCCCGCCTACGGCCGCACGCACCGCTTCTATGTCGACTACACGGACAAGAGCGGTAATACGCGCGTCGTCGAGTTCCGCTCGCGTAATGGGCGGGGGATCAAGTCGACCGCGCGCGAGCTGCTGTTCGTCCGGCAGCCCTATGCGAACCACAACGGCGGCGAGCTCCAGTTCGATTCCGCCGGGCGCCTCTATGTCGGCATGGGCGACGGAGGCTCTGCCGGCGATCCGGGCAATCGCGCCCAGAACATGAATGACCGGCTCGGCAAGCTGATGCGGATCGACCCGCTCCGTCGCGGCGCAAAGTGGCAGATCATCGGGCTGGGTCTGCGCAACCCCTGGCGCCTCTCATTCGACCGTGCGAACGGCGACCTCTACATCGGGGACGTCGGCCAGGGGAACTGGGAAGAGATCGACTACCGGCCGCGGGCATCGATCTCGACGCTTGCCAACTACGGCTGGAGAGCATTCGAGGGACGCGCGCGGTATTCGAACACCGCTCTCGGGCCAGGCCAGCTCGTCGCGCCCGTCTACGTGTACAGCCATGCGGACAGCAACTGCTCGGTGACCGGCGGCTATGTCTACCGCGGCAGTGCCGTGCCGTCGGCCGCCGGCCGCTATTTCTTCGGCGACTACTGCTCCGGGATGGTCTGGAGCCTGCGCATACAGGACGGCAACGCAGTCGATGTTCGCCGCGAGCCGTTCAGCGTCTCCTCCCTGACGACTCTCGGCGAGGACACCGCAGGCGAGCTCTACTTCGGGACGGGCAGCGGCAGCGTTTTCAAGCTCGCCGGCTGATCAGCCGGTTCGACGCCGGCGAACGGCCGGCGCCTGTTGCCCGAGCGCCGCATAGGCGAGGGCCTGCAGGGACTCGTTGAGCGTCGACAGCTCGCGCGAGATGCGAAGCAGCTGGTCGTTGGAATCGAGCCGCCTGTTGAGCGTGTGCATCTCGTCGCAGAGACGGTCGAGCCGCTCGAGGAGAGCGTCGAGTTGGCGGTCGCCGACGTCTGGCCGCTCCATCCGGGTCATGTTACGGCGAGCAGCTCCTGTCGGGTGTCGATGACTCGCGCCCCTGCGCCGAGAGCCGCCGAGACGCGCTCCTGCGCGCCCGGGCCGCTCTCCAGCACCTCCACGTGCCGCTCCGCGCCCAGATGAGACAACGCGATCCGCGCCAGCTCTGCCGGGGCATCGGAGAAGACACCGATGCGCGTGCCGCTGGCGCGCAGCTGGCGCAGTGTCGTACTGACGTCGGCGTCGCGACGGAAATACACGGGCGCGCGCTCCTCGGCGAACCGCTCGAGCAGCTCGCGCCAATTCGGCAACTCCTCGTCGAGCGCGTCCACGTCGACGCGGAAGCGGCGGCGCGCGTCCTCGAGCCAGTCCCGCCAGAGCGGTTCCGTATCGCCGAGCGCCGAAAGGCTGATCGCCACGGCCTTCATCGCTCGCGCAGCCGGAGCCAGACGAGCATCCCCAGAGCGACTCCGACCGCGTCGATCGCGACGTCGACGGGCGAAGCATGGCGGCCGCGGACGAAGTGTTGGTGCAGCTCGTCGGTCGCCGCGTACGCAATGCCCGTTGCGAGCGCGACCGGCTCACGGCCCAGCGCGCGGTACAGCAACCCGCCGAGAACGGCGTACTCGGTCACGTGCGCGCCTTTGCGGAGGATCGTGTCCCACGTGCCGAGCCCGGTCGAGAGGTTGAGAATCGAAGAGAACGTGAAGATCACGGCGGCCCACACGACGACCGGAAGCCAGACCGTGAGGAGGCGCGATCGAGCCATCGCGGCACGATGCTAGTCTCCGGGCACAAACCGGCGAGCGGCAAGGGAATCCGGTGCAAGTCCGGAACGGTCCCGCCGCTGTAAGGGGAGACGCTCCCGCGTCACATGCCACTGGCCCACGGGCTGGGAAGGCGGCGAGGGAGGGAGCCCCGAGTCAGAAGACCTCCGCCGCCGGCAAACCCGAACCCCTCGCGGAAGGGAGGATTCGTGTCTCACCGACTCATGGTGGTCGTGACGGCTCTCGTCGCTGCGCTGTTCGTCGTGCCGGCTGCATTCGCCGTGCTCGTACACGTTCGTGTCGAAGGAAAGGACCGGACGATCTTCGGAGCCACCGCTCCGGTCATCGACGTCACTTCACCTCGCGCGGATGCGTTGCCGGAGAACGCGTTGGATGCCCTCGAAACGGCAAGCGTTCTGGGCGAGTTCTACTACCACGTCACTCAGAGCTCGTTTGGTCCGTATGTGGACCAGGTCGGCCGTTATGCCGCCGTCGGTCAGACCGGCTGGGTCTTCAAGGTGAACGGCGCCTCGCCTCCCGTCGGAGCGAACCAGGTGCGCTTGCAGAAGGGAGACAACGTGCTCTGGTACTGGGCACAGTTCGGGGTCGCGGGCGGACCGAAGACGCTCGTTCTGTCCCGAGCCGGGAAACAGCCGTGCTACCGCGTCCTGTCCCAGGATGACGCCGGCAAGCTCACTCCCGCGCTCGGTGCGGTCCTGCACGTCGGCAAGCGAACGGTGAAGACCCAAGGCTCCACGCAGGCGGCAGTCGGATGCGTCGGCCCGCATCGAGGCCTGCTCGTGCGCGCGACGCTCGACGGGGCTGTGCGCTCGAATGCGCTGCCGTGAGCCGTCTTGCCCTTCTCTTCGCCGTCACAGTCCTCACGGGCTGTGGCGGCGGGGAGAGCGGACACGCGACGCTCTGGGTCACCCGTGACCAGGGCGCGCATGTGCTCGTGCAGCGGCAGGTCCCGGCGGGATTGACCGCAATGCAGGCTCTGGATCGCGTCACCAACATCACGACGCGCTACTCCGGGCGTTACGTCCAGTCGATCAACGGGATCAATGGCTCGCTCAACGCGCGGCAGGACTGGTTCTACTTCATCAACGGCTACGAGGCCGACCGCAGCGCCGCCGAGTATCGGCTCCGGAACGGGGACGTCGAGTGGTGGGACTTCCGCTCCTGGCGAAAGCAGCTGCGCGAGCCGGTGGTCGTCGGCGCGTTTCCGGAACCGTTCCTGCACGGTTACGGAGGCAGACGCCTGCCGGCCCGCGTGGTGTACGAGCTCGACGCACAACGTGCCGCCGCCGAACGTCTGGCGAGGCTCATCGGCGGTCGGGCGACACGGGACGCCGGCGTGTCGACCCGCAACGTCAACGTGCTCTTGCTCATCCCCGCGAAGAAACCTTCGCTGCGAGCGGCCGGAGGCGCAGCGCCGGGAGACTCCGTCGTCTTCACGTTCCGCGGCAATCCCGGACTGTTGTTGCGCGCAGTTCCAATCGGCCGCTTTCGCTACCGGGTGGGCCCGTGAGGCCGGGCGCCGCGGTCGCGCTGCTCGCCGCTCTCGCCGCGGCCGCGCTGCTCGCCCAACACCTCGCCGCCGTGGCAGTCCTCGCTCTCCTGCTGTTCGTCGTCTGCCTGGGGGCGCCTGCTGATCGGAGACGCTTCTACCTGGTCGGGACGCTCGTTTCGGCCGGCGCGCTCTTTGTGCTGACTCCGTTCATCGAGACGATCGGGTCTCATCCGATCTGGACCGGCCCGATCGTCCCGGTGCTGGGTCAGATCGACATCACGCACGAAGAGCTCACGAGCGCGGGTGTGAACGCTCTCCGTCTAGCCGCAGTCGGATTCGCGTTCGCGGCCTATGCGCTCTTGCTCGATCACGACGCGCTCCTGCAAGCCGTTCGCTTTGCGCGCCCCGCCGCCCTCGCGACGAGGCTGATGCCGACCCTGGAGCGCGATGCGGCAGGTTTCCTCGAGGCGTTGCGGGGGCGCGGCGTCGAAGTGAACGGCGTTCGTGGGCGCGCTGTCCTGTTGTCGCCGTTGCTCGCGAGTGCGCTCGAGCGCGGGCTCAACCTCGCCGAGGCGATGGAGGCGCGGGGATACGGGAGGGCTGGGCGGACGAGCATCCCGCGACCTCGGTGGTGCGTCCGCGACAGCATCGCGGTTGCCGTGGCTGCAGCGATCGTCGCGGCGGGAGCGTTGTGGCTCTAGCGCGCGCCGATCGACTCACCTTCACCTATCCGGACGCCGACACGCCGGCGCTCCGCGACGTTTCGCTCGAGCTCGAACCGGGAGAGGTCGTCGCCGTCCTCGGCCCTTCCGGTTCGGGCAAGTCGACATTGCTGCGCGCATTCGCAGGTCTCGTTCCACACTTTCACGGCGGGCGCTTCGAAGGCCGCGTCGAGATCGACGGTCTCGACACGAGGTCAGTGCGGCCGGCCGAGCTCGCAGGGACGGTCGCCAGCGTCTTCCAGGACCCAGAGGAGCAGATCGTCCTCTCGCGCGTCATTCGCGAGGTTGCCTTCGGGCTCGAGAACGTCGGTACCGCTCCGGAGGAGATCCTCCTCCGCGCGCACGAGGCCCTCGCCGCGGTCGGCTCGGCGCACCTCGCCGATCGCCCGGTCGCCGAGCTCTCGGGCGGAGAGCTGCAACGTGTCTGCCTCGCCTCCGCCGTTGCGCTGCGTCCGAAGCTCCTCTTGCTGGACGAGCCGACGTCCCAGCTCGATCCTGCCGCCGCGGACGCGTTCCTGGAGCACGTCGTCGGGCTCGGCATCGCGGTTCTCGTCTCCGATCATCGCCCGCAAAGGATTCTCGAACGCGCCGACCGCGTCCTCTTCCTGGAAGCGGGGAGAGTGCGACTCGACGCGGCGGTGCCCGCCGCAGAGGACTGGCTGGGACAGAACCGGCCCATCTGGCTCGGCGGGTCCGGCAACGGTCGGGCCGAGCCAGATCGGGGAGAGCCGATATGCCGTCTCGAAGGAGTCCGATTCGCGTACTCCGCGGGCCTTCCGGTAGTGGACGGCGTCGACCTCGAGCTGCGTCGCGGCGAGATCGTTGCGCTCGGAGGCGCGAACGGGACGGGCAAGACCACGATCGCGAAGCTCGCCGCGGGGCTGCTAAAACCGGACGCTGGCACGGCGGAGCTGCGAGGGCGCGCCGCGATGCTCCTTCAGGATCCGAGTCGGTACTGCATTCGCGAGCGCGCGGACGAGGAGGTCGCGATCGGCGTGCGCGGCGACCGCCGTCGTGCGCTCAGCGCGCTCGCGGCACTGGGGCTCGCAGGAATGGAGAGTCGACATCCGCGCGATCTCTCCACCGGCGAGCGCGAACGACTCGCGCTCGCCTCGGTGCTCGTGATCGACCCCGACATCCTCGTGCTGGACGAGCCGACGCGCGGCGTCGACCCCCAGCGGAAGGCGGAGCTCGCCCGGTTGCTCCGCGCCGGCTCCGAGCATCGCGCCACACTCGTCGTCACGCACGACGAGGAGTTCGCCCGCATCGTGGCCGATCGGTCGATCACTCTCGGGCTGGAGGCGCTGCTTGTCTAGGGCTGCGCTGCTCGTGGCGGCCGGCGGAGCGTTTGCCGCCGCTGTGTGGGCTGCCGCCGATCCGGCTCATGACGGCCTGTCACTATTGCTCGTCGCGTTCGCGCTGCTCGCCGGTGGCGTCGCCTGGCGCGAACGCGGGCCGGACTCGGCCAAGGAGTTGGCCTTGATCGCGACACTGGGAGCGGCGGCTGCGGCGGGGCGCGTCCTCTTTGCGGCGATTCCGGGCGTGCAGCCGGTGACCGTGATGACCGTGGCGGCGGGCGCCGCTCTCGGAGCCCGTAGTGGCTTCGCAGTCGGCGCCCTGGCGGCGTTCGTCTCGAACTTCTTCCTCGGACAGGGCACGTGGACTCCTTGGCAGATGCTCGGCTGGGGAGCCTGCGGCGTCGCCGGCGCAATGGCGCCGAAGCTTCTTCGCCGCCGGGTCGCCCTTGCCGCGTTTTGCTTCGTCCTCGGGCTGGCCTTCAGCGCATACATGGACGTCTGGAACTGGCTCGCGTTCTACGACCAGCACACCTGGCAGACGTTCGTCGCCGTGCATGCACGCGGCCTCCCGTTCGACCTGGCCCATGCGATCGGAAACGTCGTGATCGCGCTCGTCGCCGGCCCGGAGTTACGCCGGCTGCTCGATCGGTACGGACGACGGCTGCACACCGAGGTCGTATGGGTCTAGCCGCTCTCCTGAGCAGCGCGATGCTCGCCGTGACACCCGCGTCGTACGTCGCGTCGCATCAGCAGGCTGACGGAGGCTTCGCCGAGACCGGTTCGCCCTCGACGCCGGGTCTGACGGCGTGGGCGATGCTGGGTCTTCGGTCCGCGGGACGGCCAACCGGGAGCGCCTACGACTACCTCAGTGCGAACGAGCGCGGCTTGCAGTCGGCAACTGACATCGAGCTCGCCCTGATCGCAGAAGCCGCGACGGGGCGCATCTCGGAGACGCTGTACGCGCGGCTTGCCGCGCTTCGCCGCCCTGATGGTCGCATCGGCCCCGCGATCAACTCGACGGCGTGGGGCATCCTCGCGTACGCGCAGGTCGGACGGCCGGTGAAGCTGCGCGTGTCGTACCTCCTGCGCCAGCAGCGTCGGTCCGGGGGATGGGGCTGGATCGCGGGAGTCGCGCCGGACTCGAACGACACCGCAGCGGCGATCCAGGCGCTGCGCACGCAGGGCGTGCGAGGCAGGCCGATCACACGCGCGGTCGCCTTCTTGCGCCGCCTGCAGAACTCTGACGGAGGCTTCGAGCTGACGGCCGGCCGGGGCTCCGACGCACAGTCGACGGCCTGGGCGATTCAGGCCTTTATCGCCGCGCACGTCAAACCACCGGCCGGAGCATTCCGCTATCTCGCCGCGCTGCGGCGCGGCGACGGAAGCTTTCGTTACTCGCGGAAGTACGCAGCCACGCCGGTGTGGGTGACGTCGCAGGTGCTGCCTGCCCTGGCCCGGAAGCCCTTCCCGCTGCGCTAGCATCGTCGGCGGCGCCACGCGCCGCTCTATGAGGGCCTAGGCGAGACACACACCTTTTCCGTCCGCCTTCCGAGGAGGTCCTCTCTTGCAACGCTCGAGCGGCACTCTCGCCGCAGCCAAAATCACGAAGCGCCATGCCGCGCAGCTCGCTCTGAGCGGTGTCACGCTCGTCGTGCCGCCGGGCAGTCGCATCGGCCTTGTCGGGCCGAACGGCGCGGGGAAGTCGACGCTCCTCCGCATCCTCGGCGGACTCGAGGAGCCCGATGCCGGGACCGTGCGCCGACTACCCGCCGACCTCTCCGTGGGCTACCTCCCTCAGGAGCGCGACGCCGATTCCGCTGAGACACTCGGTGCGTACCTGGCACGTCGAACCGGCGTCGCCGCGGCAGCGTTCGAGATGGACGAGCTCGCGGGACGGCTCGGCGAAGACCCGAGGCTGACCGAGCGTCACGCCGAGGCGCTCGAACGCTTTCTGCTGCTCGGCGGCGGTGATCTCGACGCACGCGCCCGCACGGTCTGTGCGGAGGTAGGTCTGAATGCTCCTCTCGATGCGCCGCTCGCGGCGCTCTCGGGAGGAGAAGCCGCGCGCGCTCAGCTCGCCGCCGTGTTGCTTGCCCGTTTCGACGTCTTTCTCCTCGATGAGCCGACGAACGATCTCGACTTTGCCGGGCTCGACCGTCTGGAGCGGTTCGTGTTGAATCTCCCGGGATCGGTCGTCGTCGTGTCGCACGATCGTGACTTTCTCGATCGCACTGTCGAACGCATCGTCGAGCTCGACGAATGGACACATCGAGCGATCGAGTTCGCAGGAGGGGGGAGCGAGTACGAGCAAGCGCGCGCCCAGGCCTTGCGCCGCCAGACGGAGGCCTACGGCGTCTACGAAGGCGAGAAGGCCCGCCTCGAGGAGCAGCTCCGCCGGATGCAGCAGTGGGAGGAGCGGGGGTACGGGCAGGGTCGCAAGAAGAAGAAGACCAAGGACGTGAAGAAGTCGATCGGCGGCCGCA
>DAITAW010000105.1:0-8342 GCA_036824055.1 Gaiellaceae bacterium
ACAGAGCGGCGAAGATGAACGCCTGGATGCCGACGACGATGACGACCTCGAAGACATAGAACAGCGTCGCCGGAGCGAGAACGAACAGGAGCGCCCACGACTGGAAGATGAAGATGAGCCCGAGGAAGGTCAGGATCAGGATGTGCCCGGCCAGCATGTTGGCGAAGAGTCGGACGCTCAACGAGATCAGCCGCATGAACTGACCGAGGACCTCGAGCGGGACGATCAGCCCCAGCAGCACCTTCGGCGCCTCCGGGATCCAACTCTTGAAGTACCGGACCGGCCCGTTCCAGCGGATCCCCTCGACATGGGTGAAGACGAACGTCAGCAAGGCGAGCGCAAGCGTGACCGAGATGGAGCTCGTCGCCGCATAGATGCCCCAGACCGGGATCCCATGCCACGTCTCCCCGGTCAACGGTAACGGGATGAACCCCAGCAGGTTGACGACGAAGATGAAGAGGAAGAGCGAGGCGACGTACGGGAACCACCGGTGGATCGCCTTCGACGGCAGACCCTGCTCGGCTATCTGCGTCTGCGCGACCTCGTAGATCTGCTCGCCGATCGTCTGCCGGACCCCCGGCTGCACGCCGAGGCGGACACGCATGAGGCCGATCCCGAGCAGGATCGTCAGGACGGTGCCGAGCATGAGATAGGCGACGGCCTTCGTGATCGAGAGGTCGAGCGGGCCCAGGTGGATCGGGACCCAATCGTGCTGCGCGAACTCCTTGGTCGGATCGAACTGGCCGCGTGCAAAGGCCGCTTGCGGAAATGCAAGCGCGACGAGCGCGACGCCGAGCAGGCGCGCCCTCACGGCCCGGCTCCGAAGTAGACGAACATCGAGAGCCCGAGCTCCATCGTGTAGGCGAGTGCGTAGACGAGGGCAGCAGCGAGCGCGAGGCGCGGGTTCGCCGCCGCGACGGCGAAGAGGACCACGAGGAGTCCCAAAGTCTTGAAGAGCAACCCGAACGCCTGCATTCCGGAGGCCGCGAGGTTACCCGTGTCCTTCCTCGCGCGCCGCAGTATGAAGTCGAGCGCGTGGATGCCGAGCCACAGGACGGCGGCGAGGGCCCAGGCGGACATCCTCCAACCGAGGATCAGGAACAACGGGAGCGCCAGAAGGATGACGAGGGATCCGGCCAGGGCCGGCAAGAGGTGACCGGGCTCGGGTCGGGGCGTCGTGAGCAGGCTCGAGCGCAACGTCAGAAACTGTCCCGATAGCGCCAGTAGACCGTGTAGACGGAGAGCGGAATCCCGATCACCGAGCCGATGAGGAGCCCGATGCCCGTCGAGCCGGCCAGCCAGCCCAACAACAGGCCGAGGGCGGCCGCGGCGAAAAGCACTCCGACCAGGACACCTCCAGCTTCGGCGTACTGAGCAGAAGGGCGGTTCCTGGGCTCCATCTGGCCGGAGCATACCAAGTTTGTAACAACGCGATACCGCTTGAAACAGCCAAAAACCGCATACTTTGTACTACGCCGACTTGCGTTTTTCGTCGCGAGCCTGCTCCTCTCGTCGTTTCATCATCGGGTTCGCGAGCTTGACGATCTCGAGCAGGTACACCATGTACACGGAGGCGGCCAGGGCAATCAGCCCGAAGGCGGCGACGACCACGGTCCGCCATGGATGCCAGACGCCGTGCTGGTGAGGGCGGATGAAGCGGAGGGCCAGGGCGGTCGCGGCCAGCGTCGCGCACCACAGCCAGATGTAACCGGCGGCGCGCCGCTGCGAGAAGCCGATGTTCACGAAGCGATGGTGCAGGTGCTGCCGGTCCGCGACGTAGACCGGCTGCCTGTACTTCAGCCGCTTGGCCACCACGAACGATGTGTCGAGAATCGGCACAGCAAGGACGAGCAACGGGAAGAAGAGGGTCACGATCGACGCCGTCTTGAGCAGACCCTGCAGCGGCACGGTGGCGAGGACGAACCCGAGTAGCAACGCACCCGAATCGCCCATGAAGATCCGCGCCGGATAGACGTTGTGACGCAGGAACCCGACTGCCGCACCGAGGACGATTGCGGACAGCAACGCGGCCTGGATCTCCGGCCGCGGCAGCGAGAGCGCGATCAGCGTGAAGGTGAAAGCGGAAATCGCCGAGACCCCCGCGGCGAGCCCGTCGAGACCATCGAGGAAGTTGACCATGTTCATGATCGCCACGATCCAGAGCACGGACAGCGGCATTCCGACCCAACCCGGGAGCGAGTGGACGCCGAGAATCGGGAACGTGAACCGGTGCACCCAGATCCCGGACCCGACGGGGATCGCAGCCGCCACGAGCTGGCCGCCGAGCTTCTCCCACCAGCGCAGGCCGCGGAAGTCGTCGATCGCGCCGACTGTCGTCGCGACGGCGGCACCGAGCAGCAGTCCACGCGCCTCGCGTGAGAGATCGAGAAACGCGAGCGCCGGGACGAAGATCCCGAAGAAGAGGGCGAGGCCTCCCAACCGCGGCACGGTGCTGCGGTTCAGGCGCCGACCCTCCGGACGATCGACGGCGCCGAGCAAGCGGGCCATCCCGCCGACCGCCGGTGTCAGCAAGACGACGATCGCAGCGGCGAGCAGCGCGCCCCAGACGATTTCCAGGTGATCGGCGAGGGTGTTCAGCATCGCTACTTGGTGCCGTAGAGCCGGTCGCCCGCGTCGCCGAGGCCGGGCACGATGAAGCCCTTCTCGTTCAGACCGCGGTCGATCGCGGCGACGACGATCTGGACGTCGGGATGCTCGCGCGTGATCTTCTCGACCCCTTCCGGCGCGGCGATGATCGCAATCAGCCGGACGGAGGTCGCGCCCGCGTCCTTGACGGTTCTGATTGCAGCCGCGGTCGAGTTGCCGGTAGCGAGCATCGGGTCGAGCAGGATCACGTCGCGTTCGGCGACGTCGGCCGGAAGCTTCGCGTAGTACTCGATCGGCTCGAGCGTCTCCTCGTCCCGGTACATGCCGATGAAGCCGACCCGCGCGCTCGAGATGAGCGAGAGCACTCCGTCGAGCATGCCGACGCCGGCGCGCAGGATCGGACAGACGGCCACCTTCTTGCCGCTGATGTGCGGGAACCGTCCAATCTCGAGCGGTGTCTCGACATCGACGTCCTCGGTCGGCAGGTCCTTCGTCGCCTCGTAGGTCAGGAGCAGCGTGATCTCGTTCACGAGTTTGCGGAAGTGAACAGTCGGCGTATTCCTGTCGCGAAGGTAGGAGAGCTTGTGCTGGACGAGCGGGTGCTTGACCTCGATGACGCTGCCGGTACGAGCTGCCGCCACCGTCACTGCGTCACGTAGCTGGTCCAGCCGCGAAAGCCCGGGTAGAGCGGACGCCTCGCGCACAGCGCTTCGGTGCGGGAACGCAGCCCGCCGAGGTCGGGAGAGTCACCGAGCGCCTCGACGATGATGCGGCCGATCTCGCGAAAGTCGCCGTCGCCCATGCCGCGCATCGTCGCCGCCGGTGTCCCGATCCTGACCCCGCTTGCGACCGTCGGCGGCCGCTCGTCGAACGGAACGGTGTTGCGGTTCACCGTCAGCTTCACGTCGTGCAGCCGCTCCTCCGCGTCCTTGCCGGTCCAGTCCGTCGACCGCAGGTCGAGCTGGAGGAGGTGGGTGTCGGTGCCGCCGGTGAGGACGTCCAGCCCACCCTCCATCAGCGTCTCCGAGAGGGTGTCCGCATTGCGCCGAACCTGCGCCTGGTAGTCGTGGAAAGCCTCCGTCGCGGCGATCTTGAAGCACGTCGCCTTGGCGGCGATCGTGTGCTCGAGCGGCCCGCCCTGCATACCCGGGAACACGGCTCGGTCGACCGCCTGTGCGTGCTCCGCCCTGCAGAGAACGAAGCCCGAGCGCGGGCCGGCAAGCGTCTTGTGCGTTGTCGACGTGACGAAGTCGCAGTGCTCCACCGGGTTCGGGTGGAGGCCCGCCGCGACGAGTCCCGCGAAGTGGGCCATGTCGCAGAGCAGCAGCGCGCCGACGTCATCGGCGATCTCGCGAAACTTCGCGGTGTCGACCGTGCGTGGATACGCCGAACCGCCGCAGACGATCAACCTCGGCCGCGCTGCGCGCGCCTTCGCCAGCACTTCGTCGTAGTCGACGACATTCGTCTCGCGGGACACGCCGTAATGAGCGATCGTGTAGAGCCGCCCGGAGAAGTTGACCTTGAGCCCATGCGTCAGGTGCCCGCCGTGGGCGAGCTCGAGCGAGAGGATCGTGTCGCCCGGCTGCAACACCGCCATGTAGACCGCCATGTTGGTCTGCGCACCGGCATGCGGCTGGACGTTCGCATGGTCTGCGCCGAAGAGCTCCTTCGCTCGGTCGATCGCGAGCTGCTCGATCTCGTCCACCACCTCGCAGCCGCCGTAATAACGCTTGCCCGGATAGCCCTCCGCGTACTTGTTCGTCGGCGTGGAGCCGATCGCCTCCATGATCGCCGGCCAGGTGAAGTTTTCCGAGGCGATGAGCTCGATCTGGTTCCGCTGGCGCTCGACCTCGCGGCCCAGCAGATCGGCGATCTCCGGGTCGAGTTGGTCGAGCCCGGCAGTGGTCAGCTGCTGAAAGGTCTGCTGCGCGACGGCCATGGCTCTCCTCTCCCGGGGGTCAGCCTGATCGTACTGCCGCGTGCAGTCGACGCAGAGCTTCCTCGGCGGAGAGCGGCCCCTCGCGAAGGATCCGCGGCGCCTCACCGGTGAGGTCGATCACGGTCGACGCACTGCCGGGCAGCTCGCCGCCGTCCACAAGGGCGGCCGCACCCCGGCGGATGTCCTCGGG
Source organism: Gaiellaceae bacterium (assembly GCA_036824055.1). Taxonomy (GTDB): domain Bacteria; phylum Actinomycetota; class Thermoleophilia; order Gaiellales; family Gaiellaceae; genus 3-1-20CM-4-69-9. The sequence continues at coordinate 4,737 of DAITAW010000105.1, forward strand.
CACCTCGTCGAGCCGTCTCGGATCCGCCCCGCCGGGATGATTTGCGCTGGTGGCAACAAGAGCCCCCACGCGGGTGAGGACCTCGGCGCCCGGACCGTCGAAGTCGGGAACACGCACGCCGATCGCGTCGGGATTCGTCCCTGTGAGCCAGCGAAAACGGTGCGCGGGATTCGGGAGGACGAGGGTGACCGGGCCCGGCAGCAGCAACCGCGCCAACGACTCGATCCGGCCCTTGAGCTCCGGCACGCACTCCATCAGGTGGTCGAGGTCCCGTGCGACGAGCGCGCTCGGCTCCGATTGATCTCTGCCCTTCAACTCGTAGAGCCGGTGCGTCGGCTCCTCACGGTGAGGGTCTGCGGCGAGCCCGTACACCGTGTCGAACGGCATGACGATCAGTCTGCCGTCGCGCACGGCCTGACCGGCGTCGGTCATCGTCGCCCCTCGACCACGCGGTCCTCCTCGGCCAGGTCGGGTGTGATCGTGATGTCGGCGTAGCCGAGCGAAGCCATCGCATCGGCGACGTGGTCGGCCTGTCCGTCCCCGACCTCGAATACGAGCAGGCGCGTGCTCGCGAGCCTGGCGATCTCCTCGTGGAGACCTTCGCCGACGAGCGCATCTCGAGGCTCCCAGTCGCGGATCTCCGGCTGCAATGAGTCCCAATCGTCGGGCGAGACGTACGGGGGGTTCGAGACGACGAGATCCCAGCCTTCAGCCGCGGCTTCGAGGTCGCCTTCTCGAACTTCCACGTGCAGGTCAAGCCGCTCGGCGTTCTCACGCGCCAGCGCGACGGCAGTCGGCGCCGAATCGACTGCCGTCACCCGGGCGTCGGGACGCTCGTCCGCGATCGCGAGCGCGATCGCACCCGAGCCGGTGCCGAGATCGAGAACGCGTGGGTCGGGCTCGTCACGCAGCAGAGCGAGGCAACGCTCGACGACGATCTCCGTCTCGGGGCGCGGCACGAGCGCACGCGCGTCCGTGGTCAGAACGAGCCTGCGGAAGCCCCATTCGCCGAGGACGTAGGCCAGGGGCTCGCGCTGCCTGCGGCGTTCCAACAGCACGTCGAACTCGTCCGGCACTTGCTGGTCGGCGCGTTCGTGCACGCCGGTGCGCGAAGTTCCGAGGACGTGCGCGAGGAGCAACTCGGCATCGACCCGTGGGGTGTCGACGCCCACCTCACCAAGCCGTTCTTCGGCGAACCGGAGGGCCTCCGCGACCGTCACTGCTCGAGCGCGCGCCGGCGCTCTTCCGCACCGAGCGCCTCGGTGAACTCGTCGAGCTCGCCCTGGAGGACCTTGTCGAGCTGGTGCACGGTGAGCTTGATCCGGTGGTCGGTGACGCGGTTCTCGGGATAGTTGTAGGTGCGGATCTTCTCGGCACGCTCGCCGGAGCCGATCTGCGACCGCCGCGTCGCATCGAGCTCTGCGCGCTGCTTCGCACGCTCGTGCTCGTAGAGGCGCGCCCGCAGGACGCGCAGTGCCTTCTGCCGGTTTTGCAGCTGGCTCTTCTCGTCCTGCATCGCCACGACGAGGCCGGTCGGCAGGTGTGTGATGCGGACGGCCGAGTCCGTCGTGTTCACGCTCTGCCCCCCGGGGCCCGTTGACCGGTACACGTCGATCTTCAGGTCGTTCGGATCGACTTCGACCTCGACCTCCTCGGCCTCCGGCATGACCGCGACCGTGGCGGTTGACGTGTGGATGCGTCCCTGCGATTCCGTTTCCGGCACGCGTTGGACGCGGTGCGTCCCCCCCTCCCATTTGAACACCGAATAGGCGCCCTCTCCCTTGATCCCGAAGGTGATCTCCTTGAAGCCGCCCGCCTCGTTCGGGCTCGACCCGAGGTGCTCGACTGTGAAGCCCCGGCGTTCCGCGTACCGCGTCAAAGCGCGGTGGAGGTCGGCGGCCCACAGGGCGGCCTCGTCCCCGCCGACGCCCTGACGGATCTCGATGATGACGTCCTTGCTGTCGGCCGGATCGGTCTCGACGAGCGCGAACTTCAGCTCCTCCTCGAGCGAGAGCAGCCGTTCCTGGAGCTCCGCCACGAGCTCACGCAGATCGCTGTCGTCGAGCGCGTCGTCCAAATCGGCGCGGGCTTCGCGCCAGCGTTGGGCAAGACGGTAGGGGCCTTCGAGCTCCTTCAGCTTTCGGCCCGCCCCGGCTGCCTCGCGATGGTCGTTGTAGACGGCAGGGTCGGACATGCGCTCCTGCGCCTCTTGGTAGGAGCGTTCGAGCTCGTCGAGCAGCGGTTCCAGGTTGCCGGCCATCGCCGGTCTAGGTTAGCCCTGTAATCGTGTGGTCAGGCTGATTTCCGGGACGCCTGCGAGCGCTTTGGAGACCGGACAGTTCTCCTTCGCCTGCTCGGCTGCTTGCTTGAAGGCGTCTTCATCCATCCCCGGGACCCGTCCGGCGACGTCGAGCGCGATCTTTGTGATGCCCTCGCCCGGCTGGAACGTGACGGTTGCCGACGTCTTCAGCTCTTCCGGGGCATGGCCTTCCTTTGCGAGGCCGCCTGACAGCGCCATCGAGAGACACGCCGCGTGCGCCGCGGCGATCAGCTCTTCCGGGCTCGTCAGGCCGTTCGGCTCCTCGGAGCGCGCCGCCCAGCTCACGTCGAGGCCGCCAAACGCACCGCTTGTCACGGAGTCGACGCGGCCGGTGCCGCTCAGGAGGTCTCCATGCCACGTCACTTCTGCCTTGCGATCGGTCGCCACTGATTTCTCCCTTCCCTCTGTTCCTGTTACACGCGCGCGCGAGCCTACGCCATCACTTCGACTTTCCGCGCGTTCGGGTCTGTGGACTCGAGCAGCAGGACTTCCTTGAGCGCGCGGATCGACACCTCGATCTGGTCGAGCGACGGCTCGCGCGTCGTGAGCCGCTGCAGCCACATTCCCGGTGCGAGGAGTGACATCAGGATCCGGTTGTCCTGATGCTTGCCGGCAAAGCGGATCAGTTCGTAGGCGAGTCCTGCGATCACGGGCAGCAGAAGGATCCTGGTCGCGATCAGCCAGTACCAGTGAGGGCGGCCGAAGAACGCGAACACGAAGATCGCGATCACCATCACCCACAGCAGGAAGGCGGTGCCGCAGCGGGGATGGATCTGGCTGAAACGCTGAACGATCTCGGGCTTCAGCTCCTCCCCGGCTTCGTAGGCGTTGATCGCCTTGTGCTCCGCCGCGTGGTACTGGAACACACGCCGCAGATCGGGGAAGAGCGAGATGACAGAGAGGTAGAGGACGAAGATCGTCACGCGGATCCCGCCCTCGACGAGGACGAACCAACCCGTGCGCTTGATCCCGATCCAGTCCGTGATCAGCGCGGGGGAAACCTTGAACAGCAGAACCGCGAACCCGATCGCAATCGCGAAGGCGAAGATCAACTGCGCGCGCGTCAGTTCGGTTGCGACTTCCTCACTCTCTTCGCCCTCCTTCGCCTCGGCGGCCGCCGCATAGTTCGCGGAGATGGCCAGTGCTCGAAAGCCAATCGCCAGCGACTCGCCGAGCGCAATCACCCCGCGAATCACGGGGAGCCGGAAGATCAGGTGCCGCGCCATCGGAGACTTGATCGGCTGGTGCACCTCCGCGATGTCCCCGTCCGGCTTGCGGACGGCGAC
>DAITAW010000106.1:0-8341 GCA_036824055.1 Gaiellaceae bacterium
CGCAGCATGTCGGGAATGGAATTGAGTCGGGTCGCGAGGGCGATGCTCTCCTCCAGCTCGGCGAACCCCTCGCGATCGCCGAGCTCCGCTCGGGCCGAGCCGATGGTGTTCAGGACATGCGCTCGGAGATCGTCGAACCCGAGCTCCTCGGCCAGCCTCAACGCCTCGCCACCGAGCTCGCGCGCGGTCTCGAGGCGATCGGCCAGCATCTCGTAGCGAGCCACCTCGCAGAGCACGGCAACCCGTATACGTGATCGCGACGTCCCCTCTACCAACGCCCGGGCCTCCTCGAGGTGGCCGACCATCTCGTCGCGAAGGCCTTGACTCCAGGCGATGTCCGCGAGCATCAGCAAGGCTTCGGCGGCCGACTCGCGGTCACCCGCCGCCAAGAGTCCCCTGCGCGCTTCGCTCAACTCGGCGGCGCCCTCCACAGCTTGCCGATACAGAGCTCGGCCGCACCGCAGCAGCAACGCAGGCCGTTCCGGATCTTCCTTGGAGCTCAGGTCAAGTGCCTGGCGGAAATAGGCCTCCGCTTGCGGCAGAGCGTTCAGCGTCATCGCCCGGTCGCCGGCGTCACGAAGCGCCGCCCGAACACGATCGACGAGCGCCGCGTCGTCCTGCCCGGACGCACGCGCGAGCTCGAGTGCGTTGACGTAGTGGTGCGCGACCATCTCCGCGTGATCCTCGGGTCGACCGAGCGACTCGATCCATTCAGCGGCGCGTAGGTGTTTCCGCGATCGCTCCGCCCGCGGAATCTGGCCGTACGCGACATCGCGGACGAGCGCGTGCTTGAACGCGTACTCCGTCTCGCCTTCAACAGAGCTTCGACGAGCACGCTGCACGAACTCCTTCTGCCTGAGCGGCTGCAGTTGCTGTTCCGTGGCGTCGAGCACTCCCAGCCAGAACACCTTTCCGATCACCGCCGCGTCCTGGAGCAGCGCCTTCTCGTCCGAAGCAAGTGAATCGAGCCGCGCCGCGATGATTCCCTGGACGGTCTCCGGCAACGGCAACTCCTCTGCCGATCCCCGCTCGGCGAGCATCCGCACGAACTGCTCCGCGTACAGCGGATTGCCGCCGGCGCGTTCGAGCAGCACCGACTGCGTCTCGGCCTCGAGGAGCGCGCGCTCACTCAGCGACGCGATCAGCTTCGCCGTCTCTTCGTTGGACAGCGGCGCGAGCGGGATGATTGCGGCGTTCAGCTTGCCCCCGCCCCACGCCGACCGCCGCTCGAGCAACTCGAGCCGCGCGGTGCACAGGATCAGCATGGGCACGTCCCGGGCCCAGTCGACCAGGTGCTCGATGAAGTCGAGCAGGCCGTCGTCCGCCCACTGGATGTCCTCGAAGACGAGGACGATCGGACGCTGCTCGGCGAGCGCCTCGAAGAAACGCCGCCACGCCGCGAACGCTTCCTCCTGCGAGCCTGAAGCACCGTCGCTCGCCTGCCCCACGAGCGGACGCAGATGCGCCAGCACCCACTCCGCGTCGTCGTCGATCAGCGGCTCGACCGTGCGCGTCAGCTTCGCCTCGACCTCGTCGTCGCTATCGGAATCGAGAATGGAGGCCTGCGCTTTCACCATCTCGGCGAGCGCCCAGTAGCTGACGCCCTGTCCGTACGGCAGGCATCGTCCCTGCCGCCAGTACGTCATCTCTCCGCCGCGCTCGATCGACTGGAACAGCTCGCCGACCATCCTGCTCTTGCCGATGCCCGGCACGCCGGCGACCGTGACCAGTTCCGTCGAACGCTGGCGACGGGCGCGTTCGAGCGCGCCGACGAGCTGTTCCACTTCGCGTTCACGGCCGACGAGCTGCGTTCGCGCTTCGGGAGTGAGGTCGACGCCGAACCGCGCCCGCGCCTGCACGACCTCCCAGACGGGGATCGGCGCCTCCTTCCCCTTCGCTTCCACTGCAGGGAGCTCGTAGTAGTCGATCGTCTCCGCCGTCGCGCGATAGGTCATTTCACCGACGAGGATCCCGTTCACGGGCGCCGAGGACTGCAGGCGCGCCGCCGTGTTGACGACGTCGCCCGCGGCCATGCCTTCGCCCGCTTCGGGCCGCGCGGCGAGATTCACGAGTGCCTCGCCGGTGTTCACGGCGATCCGCACCTGCAGCTCACCCTCCTCCACGATCCAGTCGCGAATAGCCAGCGCGGCCCGGACCGCGCGTTCCGGATCGTCCTCGCGCGACACGGGCGCGCCGAACAGCGCCATCACCGCGTCGCCGATGAACTTCTCCACGGTCCCGCCCCAACGCTCGAGCTCGTAACGGAGGCGCTCGTGATACGGCGCCAGCACCGCCTGCACGTCCTCCGGATCGAGCTGTTCCGCGCGCGACGTGAAGCCGACGAGATCCGCGAACAGGACAGTGAGGATCTTCCGCTCGGTGCGGGCGGCCGGAGCTGAGGCAGCGAGCGCCGCGCCACATTCCGAGCAGAATTTTGACGTCGCGGCGTTTTCGTGGCCGCACGAAGGGCAAGCGCTCATCCGTAGAGCGTACGGCTCGAACGAGAGCCGTTCCAACTCTGGAGTGGCAGTTAGAGCAGCAACGTCAGGGGAGCCAGCTGATCGCCGAGCCGAGAGACGCTGCGGCGCGCCCCTCGGCTCGGCTATGCATGGCCCCTCCCCGTTTGGGCATTGGGACGACCCGACGGCGTGGGCCGTCCCAGCCCGTGACCCCGGCGCGGCCGGCCTGACGGCATACCGGCGCGCCTTCCGCAGTGCTCTGCTGGCTACTAGGCAGCGGCGAGGTCATGGCAGCGATCCTTGCGCCGGCCGCTGAAGGATCGCTGAAGCCCGGCTGAAATCGTGCTAAGACCCACGCGGGAAGGAGTGATGACGTCGGCCCGTCAACAGTTCGGTCTCCTCGGCCCCCTCTCTGTCAGCAGCGACGGAACACCGGTCGCGCTCGGGGGGCAGAAGCGACGCGCGCTGCTCGCGGTTCTGCTCCTCGACGCGAACAGCGTCGTCTCGCGCGATCGGCTCATCGACGCGCTCTGGGGGGAGGAGCCGCCCGAGACGGCTCCGAACACGATCCAGGTCTACATCTCACAGCTGAGAAAGCTCCTGCCTGGGGTGCTCGAGACGGCACCGCCGGGCTACCGGCTTGTCGTCGAGCCCGCCAGCGTCGACCTCTTCGAGTTCGTTCGGCTCAGCGAAGAGGGACGGGCCGCGCTCGGGTCCGGGGATGCTTCAGGTGGGGCAGAGATCTTGCGGGCGGCGCTCGCGCTCTGGCGTGGCGCGGCGCTCGCCGATCTCGCCTGGGAGCCGTTTGCGCAGGCTGAGATCGTCCGGCTGGAGGAGCTTCGGTTGGCGGCGCTCGAAGATCGCATCGACGCCGATCTCGCGCTCGGCCGCCATGGGCAGCTCATCGGCGAGCTCGAGCAGCTGGTCGCCGAGCACCCGCTCAGGGAACGGCTGCGCGCGCAACTGATGCTGGCGCTCTATCGCTCGGGACGACAGGCGGACGCGCTCGCGCTCTATCAGCGCGCGCGGCGAACGTTGGTCGACGAGCTCGGGCTCGAGCCGAGCGAGTCGCTCAAGCAACTCGAGCGGGCGATCCTTGCTCACGACCCCTCTCTGTCGCTGAACGTCCCGCAGACGGGTCCGCCGTCGCCGCGGCAAGTTCCGACGCCGCCGACGCCGCTCCTCGGCCGTGAACAGGAGCTCGCTGTGCTCGCCGGTCTGGTCAGGAGGGAAGACGCGCGGCTGGTCACGCTCACCGGGATCGGCGGCATCGGCAAGACGCGGCTGGCCTTCGAGCTCGTCCGGCGACTCGCGCCCGAGTTTCAGCATGGGTCGGCCGTGGTGACGCTTGCGACTTTGCGCGACTCGGCGTTGGTTGCGCGGACGATTCTCGAGACGCTCGTGATTCCCGAAGTCGGCCCAGATCCGGAAGAGGTCTTGATCGCGGAGCTGCAAGGCACCGAGTTGCTTCTCCTCGTCGACAACTTCGAACAGGTGTTGCCGGCCGCCGGGACGATCGCGCGCCTGCTCGATGCGACGTCCGGGCTGAAGGTGATCGTGACGAGCCGCGCGCCTCTACGCGTCGCCGCGGAGTACGAGTTCCCGGTGCCGCCGCTCGCCGACGACGAGGCGGCGGAGCTGTTCATCGTCCGCGCGCAGGCCGGCAATCCGGACTTCGAGCTGAGCGAGCGGAACGCCGGTGCCGTTGCCGAGATCTGCGCACGCCTCGAAGGCTTGCCGCTCGCTATCGAGCTCGCCGCGGCACGAACGAGGCTTCTACCACCCGTTGCGCTGCTGTCGCGGCTGGGGAACAGGCTCGAGTTGCTTACCGGCGGGAAACGTGACGCGCCCCAGCACCAGCAGACGCTTCGCATGACACTCGACTGGAGCTACGACTTGCTCGAGCCCGATGCGCAACGGCTCTTTGCGCGACTCGCCGTGTTCGCAGGCGGTTGCACGCTTTCGTCGGCCGAGGCCGTCTGCGGCGGTGACGGGTCGGTTCTCGAAGGACTCTCGACTCTCGTCGACGAGAGCCTCGTCCGTCAGCGCGAGACCGACGCCGACGAGCCTCGCTTTTCGATGCTCGAGATCGTGCGTGAGTATGCGCTCGAGCGGCTCTCCGGATCGGGCGACGGTGACGCGACACGCCGCCGGCACCTCGAACACTTCGTCTCGTTGGCGGAAGAGGCCGAGCCGAAGCTGGCCGACCGCGACCAGATCGCCTGGTTTGCGCGCCTCGAGGACGAGCACGACAATCTCCGCGCCGCTCTCGCGTTCGCGCTCGAGAGCGATGACTCGTCGTCCGCGCTGCGGCTCGCAGTCGGAGTCCGCAGGTTCTGGCAGATCCATGGCTATCTGGTCGAGGGCCGTCAGGCTCTGGAGTCTGCGCTCGCCGCCACGCCGGACGTGCCGTCGGAGCTCCGCGCGAACGCACTCAACATGTCCGGGATCCTGGCCGGAGAACAGGGAGAGTTCGATACAGCCCGTGCACGGTTCGAGGCCGCGCTCGACTACGCCCATGCTGTGGGCGCGACGCGCGTCATCTCGTCTGCGCTCGTGAACCTCGGCACCCTCTCCTTCTTCGGAGGCGAGCTCGACGCGGCGCGTGATCTGTACAAGGAGAGCATCGCGTACTTCGCCTCTCTCGGCGACATTCGTGGGCAGGCGCTGGCGAAGGAGAACGTCGGGCTGATGGCTCTGACGGCGGGTGACGTTGCGGAGGCGGTGACGTGGCTGACGGCCGCGCTCGAGCAGGCGCGCGAAGTGGGAGACGACCGGGAGATCGGGGCCGCTTCGCGTTCGCTCGCTGCGGCGATGATCGAGCTCGGAAACGGTGCCGAGGCCACGAGCCTCCTCGCCGAGAGCCTCGCGCTAGCGCGCGAGCTCGGCGAGCCGCACGGCATCGCGGTTTGTCTCGACACCTTCGCCGGCCTCGCGGCAACCGTCGGCGAGGTCGAGAGAGCCGCGAAGCTGTTCGGCGCGAGCGACGCAGCCCGTGCGTCGATCGGCGCGAAGCGTCAGCCCGACCACCAGATTCTCTACGACCGCTGGCTCGCGAGAACGCTCGCGCATCTCGACACGAACACGTACGCGATGCATTACGAAAACGGGCGAGCGTTGACGCTCGACGAGGCTTGCGCGCTGGCGCTCGGTCTTGATTCAGCGCTGGTTTCCTGAGCTTAAGGCTGCTCGAGGTCGAGCGCGATCAGCAACGCTATGCGGACGCGCGCGACTGACTCAGGATCGAGCTCACCGCGACGACGGCCCACCGCCTGTTTCGGGATCGTGAACAGGTTGTCGCAGTTCGCAACGCATTCCCGCGCAAGCCCGTGCTCTCGGCCAAGCGGCACTTCGGTGGGAAGGCCTCGGATTGTCCCGGTTACCGCTGCGACCGTGACGTTTGCGAGGATCGGAATCGCCCGGTCGCGCGTGAGAATGACGACGGGGCGACGACGTCCGCCGAGCTCGACGTCGTAGATCTCGCCGCGGTTCAGAGCGGCGCGCCGCCCTCGGCCTTGTCGAACGCGGCCAAGCCCGCCAAGCCGAGCTCCCCGACCCACTCTTCCTGCGGGTGCTTTCCATAGCCCGCGGCATACATCTGGTCGATCTCGTGTTGGCGCTCCTCGTGCAGGATTCGTTCGAGTCCTGAGCGCAGCGCGTCGCTGCGGTTCGCAAACCGTCCACGCGCGATCGCGGCATCCAGTGCGGCCAGGTCCGATTCTGTCAGACGAACTGGGACCTGAGTTGTCATACAGCGAGTATACCAGCCTCCGGCTCCCTGTGGAACGTGCGTCACAGTCTCGTGACAGTGTCCGACACCAAGACGTCGCTCTAGAGGGCACGTCCCGACTTCCGCAGGGCCGTCGCTCGGCGGCCTCGCGGAAGCGGAACGGTCGTCCTAGTTACAGCTGGCCGCGGATCGCTCCGGCCGGGTATTTCGCCGTGTGGATGTTGACGTAGTAGGCGCTGGGCGTTTTCTCGATTGCCCTGATCACGGACTTCGATGCCTTGACGCAGCCCTTCGTCTTCAAAGCGCCGGTGAAGAAGGCGACAAGGACGGGGCCGGACTTTCCTTTCGGCGCCTTGTGGATATGGGAGGCGTTCACCTTGCTGATTCCCTTGATGGCCGAGAAGGTCCAGCAGACCTTGCCCGTGCCGGCGTTGAGCGTGATCACTGCCTTGCCGGATCCCTTAGGGGCGCCTTTCGGCACTTCGTTGCTGCCGAGCAGCGTTGTCGTGAACGTCTTGGTCGCCGCCGAAGCGGCCGCTAGTGCAAGCGCTGGAATGCACAGCAGGCCGACCAGGCAGACGACGAGTACGCGAGCACGCATTCGTCCTCCGATCGATATGGGTATCCCCTGCTACCCGGATTGCCTGCCGGCGGTTTGCAGTCAGGGCGTCGCCTGGGCCAGGTGCTTGCTCACGATCCCTTCAGCCGCCTCACGGCCGGCGGCGTGGCCCGTCGCGGCGTCGACGAAGGCAGCGCGCTCGAGTGCGTAGAGCTCCATGTCGTCGGTGGCCGTGACCGACGCCGTGCGCGGGACGTCGCGGAGCAGCGCGATCTCTCCGAAGTAGTCACCCGGGCCGCAGTCACGGAGGTGGCGGCCGTCCTGCGTCACCTCCGCGGTCCCGCTCGCAACGATGTAGAACCGGTCCCCCACGTCGCCTTCCTTGACGATCTCCTGACCCGCGGGCTGGCTGATCCGGATCAGGCTCTTCGCCACCTGCTCCTTCGCAGCGACCGCGAGCGGCGCGAACATCGGGACGGAGTCGAGCAACGCGAGCTCTCGCCCCGGCGCGACGGCGGCTGCATCGATCGCACGCAGTCCACGCCACGACAAGAAGACGAGTGCCGGTAGGAACGCACCGACCACGATCAGGGCACCACGGGTGCCGAGCACGCTGATCAACCCGGGAGTGATGATCGCCCCGATTCCCATCCCCAAGGTCGCGCCTCCGAACATCACGCCCAACACGCGGCCGAGGAGATCGTCACTGATCAGACGTTGCAGGAGGGTCTCGCCCGCGACATCTTCGAGGGAGTTGCCGAAGCCGACCACCGCCAAAAGCAACAACGCCGTCAGCCGATAGGGCGCTGCCGCGATCAGCGCAATCGGGATCCCCCACAGCAGCAGGCCGATGCCGAACGGCACCGCGAGCTTGCGGCCTGCCAGCGCCATCGACGCGAATCCGCCCACCAACATTCCCGCGCCGACGGCGCCCGAGAGGAAACCCACCCAGCCTCCCCCGACGTGCAGGAGCCGGAACGCGATCACGACGATGAGCACGTTCAGCGCGCCGCGGATGACCGTCTGCGCGACGAAGAGCGCAACGATCAGACGAGGATGAGGCTCGCGAGCCAACAGGCGAAAACCGGCCGTGAGATCGCCTGCGTCACGGTGACGCGCGAACCGAATCCGGCCTTCGACGTGGATCGCCGCCACCGCCACGGCCGCCGCGACGTAGGCCACGGCTCCGAACGCGAAGACAACGCCGACGCCGGTCGTCGCGATCATCACGCCGGCGATCAACGGCCCCACAAGCGTTCCGAAGCCCTCGAGTGTGAGGGACACCCCGTTCGCGGCGACCAGCTGCTGCGGAGTCGCCGCCAGCGAGGGCAGCAACGCCGAAACGGCCGGGCGGCAGAGAGTCGACACGACGGCATGCGCCGCGGCGAACGCGAAGATGGCGGCTTCGTTCCGGCCGAAATAGAACAGCGCCGTGGCCGCCGCGAGGGCGACCGCCGACAGCAACGTGACGACGACCAGGGCGCGCTCCCGCTCGTAGCGGTCCGCGAGCGCCGCCGTGAACGGCGTCGCCAGCGCAGCGGGAAGCATGCGCACGAGGCCGAGGATCCCCACCGCCGTGGCACCGCCGCGCTC
>DAITAW010000107.1:0-8261 GCA_036824055.1 Gaiellaceae bacterium
CGGCGGCGGCGATCGTCGGCTCGGCATGGAGCGAGTTCGGGCCGCCGTTGTCGAAGAGCCCGATCCGCTCGTCGGTGACGATGTCGTGCCAGTCGGTCGTCCACCGCTCGTAGCCGTATCGGCTCGCCGCGTCGGCGACGGCCTCCTGATTCCGGCCGGCGATCGCGACGAGTCGTGGCACGAGCGGCGGCGGCCACGCCAGATACTCGAGCTTGTGGAACGCGTTCGAGTGCGCCTTCCCCATGAATGCGTAGCCGAGCATGCCAACGCCGATCTCTGCCACTGGCGCGATAGTACGCGGGTTTCAGAAAGGCGGGCTCAGCCGTTCTGTGAGGATTTTGTTCCCCAGGTCACAATGTGGGCTTGGGGGAGGAGTCGATCTGAAAAGCCCGTGAATTCATACTAGAGTCTCCAAATCTCATCACCTAGGAGGCTGCAGTGAAACGATTCTCTCGCCGATGGGCGCCAGCGGGCCTCATCGTAGTGCTAGCCGGCGTCTTTGTTGCGATCGCGGCTACCGGCGCCGTCGCCAGGAGCTCCGCGAACATCAAGGTCTGCGTCCTGCTTCCGGATACGAAGTCATCCGTCCGCTGGGTGCAGTTCGACGCACCGGACTGGGCCAAGGCCCTGAAGAAGGCCCACCTGACCTACTCGATCACAAACGCGTTGAACGACCCGCAGAAGATGGTGTCGCAGGCCGATTCGTGCCTGTCCCGCGGAGCGAAGATCGCCGTCGTGACGGACATCGCCCAAGGCACGTCGATCGCGATCGAGAAGAAGTTCGCAGCGGCCGGCGGTCAGTCGATCGACTACGACCGTCAGGTGGTGGGCGGTATCGCGAAGGTCTACGTCACCTTCGACGGTAAAGCCGTCGGCGCGGCCCAGGCCAAGGGTGTGGTCAACGCACTGAAGGGCAAGTCGAAGCCCGTCGTCGCCGAGCTCTGGGGCGGCCCGACGGACCAGAACGCGTTCTGGTTCAAGAGCGGAAACGACGCCGTTCTGAACCCGCTTTACAAGAGCGGCAAGCTGACCAAGGGCCCGCAGCAGTTCGTGCCGCTCTGGCTGGCGACCAACGCCCAGCCGATCTTCGAGCAGATGCTGCTCACGACGAACAACAAGATCGACGGCGCCATCGCGGCGAACGACAACATCGCCGGCGCCGTGGTCGCCGCCCTGAAGGCGAAGAAGCTGAAGCCGATCGCCCTGTCGGGACAGGACGCGACCGTCCAGGGAGTGCAAAACATCATCTCTGGCTGGCAGTCGATGACCGTCTACAAGTACGTGCCCAACGAGGTCAATGCTTCCGCCAAGGCGGTCGTCGCCCTGCTCGCGCACAAGAAGGTGCCCGGGATCAACGGGTTCCGCAAGAACGGCAGCAAGAAGGAGCCGACCGTTCGTCTGCCGGTGATCTCGATCACCAAGGCCAACTACACGAGGCTCTTCAAGGACAAGTTCCTGAAGAAGAGCGACGTGTGCATCGGCGAGTTCGCGCAGTTCTGCTCGTAGCCAAACAGGACCGACAGGTGGAGACGCCCGGGCGGGCGTCTCCACCGCCTTTGTGGTAGGAAACCCGACACCGTGAGCGAGACGCCGATCCTCCAACTCCGGGGCATCTCGAAATCGTTCGGGTCGGTGCAGGCACTCACCGACGTCGACTTCGAGGTGCGCAGCGGAGAGATCATGGCGCTCGTCGGCGACAACGGCGCCGGCAAGTCGACCCTGATCAAGTGCGTGGCCGGCATCCACGATGTGGACAGCGGCGAGATCCTCTTCGAGGGGAAGCCCGTTCACATCCACAGCCCGAAGGACGCGGGCAAGCTGGGAATCGAGATCGTCTACCAGGACCTCGCACTGTGCGACAACCTCGACGTGGTCCAGAACATGTACCTGGGCCGCGAGGAGCGCGACTGGCTCTGGCGCTTGAAAGAGCCGCTCATGGAGCAGCGCACGGCCGAGACCCTCAGGTCGTTGTCTGTCACGACCATCCGCTCGATCCGTCAGCCGGTGGCCTCGCTGTCGGGCGGCCAGCGGCAGTCGGTCGCCGTCGCCAAGGCCGTGCAGTGGAACTCCAAGCTCGTCATTCTCGACGAGCCCACCGCCGCGCTCGGCGTCGCGCAGACGCGCCAGGTGCTCGAGCTCGTCAAGCGCCTCGCCGAGCAGGGCCTGGCGGTCGTGCTCATCTCGCACAACCTGCACGACGTCTTCGAGGTTGCCACGCGCATCACCGTGCTGCGCCTCGGCCGTGACGTCGGTGTCTACGAGCGAGAGAAGACGACCCAGCAGGAGGTCGTGCAGGCGATCACCGCCGGGATTCCCACCAAGGTCGCGGGCATCCCGCAGACAGCGCCGGAGCTGGCGTCGTGAGCTCGGAAGTCGACATCGCCGCACCGGGGATCGGTCTGCCCGAAGAGCAGGAAGGCGAGGAGGAGCGCGGGTTGTGGGGCCGCGCGGTCGACAACCTGAAGACGGGCAATCTCGGGGTCCTCCCGATCGTCATCGGTCTGGCCCTGATCGTCGTCTTCTTCAGCTTCAAGGCGACGAACTTCTTCACCGCCGACAACTTCAACAACATCATCGTCCAGATGGCCGGCTTGACCATGCTTGCCCTCGGAGTGGTCTTCGTCCTCCTGCTCGGCGAGATCGATCTTTCGATCGGGTATCTGAGCGGGATCGCGGCGCTAGCCGTCGCCGAGTTCCAGCTGCCAGGTAGCGGCCATGCGTATCCCGGGCTCGTCGCGATCGCGATCGCGGTGGGCCTGTGTGCGTTTATCGGCGGGGTCCAGGGCTCGGTCGTGGCCTTCGTCGGTGTCCCCTCGTTCGTCGTCACGCTCGCAGGCCTCTTGATCTGGCAGGGAGTCATCCTGCAGGTGCTCGAGATCAAAGGCGTAATCGTGATCCAGAGCAACTTGATCAACAATCTCGCCAACTACTACTTCAAAGCCAATGCGGGTTGGATCATTGCGGCCGTCGTCACCGGCATCTACGGCCTGGGCACGCTGGGCGGCGTAATCGGCAAACGCCGCGCGGGCGTGGCCATCCGAAGACCGGTGCTCCTTGTCGCCAAGCTCGTTGGCGTCGCTATCGCCTGCTTCGGCACAGTCGCGGTCTCCAACCACGCCAGCGTCCCGAAGGGGCTACCGCTCGCGGGAGTTCTCGTCGTCGTGTTCCTGGTCGGCTTGACCTTCCTGGCCAAGCGCACGCCGTTCGGCCGTCACGTCTACGCGGTCGGCGGCAACGCCGAGGCGGCTCGTCGCGCCGGGATCAACGTCGCCCGCATCCGCATCATCGTCTTCATGATCTCCGGCGGCATGGCCGGGGTGGGGGGCGTGATCCTGGCGGCGCGATTGAACTCCGTCGACCTCAACGTCGGGGGTGGCACGCTCCTGCTCGACGCGATCTCCGCGGCCGTGATCGGAGGCACGAGCCTGTTCGGCGGTCGCGGTGAGGTGCGCAGCGCCCTCATCGGGGCGCTCGTAATCGCGACGGTCTCGAATGGTCTGGACACGGCGGGCTACAAGACCGGGACGATCTACATCGTCACCGGCGTGATCCTCTTGCTCGCTGTCACGCTGGACACGGTCGCCCGGCGGCTGCAGGTTCGGTCCGGCCGCTGACCGTTCAGCGAGCAGTGCCGGCGAAGTAGCGCTCGGCGAGCGCCCACGCCTCTTTGCCGACCCTCGACCCGATCCGGCGGCCGGCAAAGTCGTCCGCGGCGATGTGGATGCCGCCGTAAAGACGTGAGCTGCCCGCCTGGTCGGCCGCGTCGTAGTACGTCGCCCACTGGAGCGTCAGCGGCTTGCTCGGCCCGTGCTCGAATTTGAGGTAGCCCGGGGAGAAGGTCTGCGTGAACTCTCCGCCGGGGAAATAGGGGCTGCCGGTGTATGCGGCGAGGACCTCGGCTGCCGCACGGCTGAACGTGCTGTGGCCGGACACGAAGCCCGGGAAGGCCGGGGTGACGAAGGTCGCCTTTTGATACGGCACCCACCGCTCGCCGAGAATCCAGCCGACGCCGCTCACCTGATTCGGGTCTTTCGGATTTCCGCGCCAGGCGCGAATGGCGATCTCGCCGACGTGATCGGCAAGGGCGGCGTGGCGCTGTCCCGGCGCGCTCGATTCCTTCGTGATCAGCTCGATCAGGCCCGGGATCAACGGCAGGCCTTCCGGATCGTACGAGGGGAGCTTGGGATCGCTCGACTGGCCGTGCTGGGCCATGTAGCGGATCATCGAGATCGGGCGAACCGACTGATATTTGCGCTTCAACCCCCACGCCGCGATCGCGGCGTCGTGCACGGCGCCGTTGAGAGCGAAGTACATCTGCACGTCCCAGCGCAGGCGGTTCGCTGCTCCCGGACCGATCCGCGACGTCATCAGCGGCGAGTCCGAGACGGTGTTGGCGATCACGTTCCAGTGGCCGGGCGGGGTCTCCGAGTTGGGGCCGTCGGCCCAGAACTCGGCCAGCACGCGGGCGTAGTCGGCCTTGAGAACGCGCTCGGGCTGATACGGCTTACCCGTCACCGGATTCACCGAGTAGCCGTGGCCGTCGTTCGTGCCGAGCGGGTTGTTGCCGAACACGTCGAGCCCGATGTCGATCGTCTGCCCGTCGGCGGGGTCGAGCGCGGCGCTCTTGCGGATGACGTCGACGGCGGCTTGCTTGTAGGCCGCATCCTTGGGCGTGCCGATCGGCGGTGGGCCAGGGTCGATCGGGACGCCATTCTTCGACGCCGGCAGCGCGAACCCCCGCACATGGCCCCACTGCGCGCCGATGAAGGTCTGCACTTTGCCCGGCACGGCGAGCCCGTTCTGGGCCACGGTCTGGTCGAGTGCGAGCGGCTGCCAGAGGGTGGGGTCGTGCATAGCCGTCCCGGGCTGCTTCACGACCAGCGGCGTGTTCACGGGGACGTAGCTCTCGTCGGCATAGTGGAGTCGTTCGAGCGAGCCGTCGCGCCTTCCAGACCGGATCACCGCCGCCGCGATGCGATTGCCGAGTGCGGCCGGCGAGTCACCCTTCGTGCTCGTGAAGTCCAGCCGGTAGCAGAGCGAGCGCAGTGTCTGGGTGAGCTCGTCGAACGTCACGCGAATATTGGCGCCGTACGCGTAGCGCCAGAGCAGGACGCGGTAGGCCGCGTAGCTCATCGCGGTCTCCCGGGCAGCCTCGACGTCGGGAGCCTTGTCCTTCTCGGTGACGAAGTAGCCGTCCGCCTTGGGGTCGTAGGCCGCCCAGGCATCCCACATCGCCGCCGAGACGTCGAAGAGGTTCCGCGCGTGGGTGGTCGGCGCCGGGAGGTCCCGCCTGATGGCGTCGAGCATCGCTTCGTCCCACACGCGGGCGACCGAGTGCCCTTTTAGGTCGGCCCGTGTGCACCCGTCGATCAGGTACGGCGCAGTCTCACTTCGGCCTGGCTGCACGAGCGCGGCCGATCGTGCAGCTGTGGCGCTCCCCGTTTGGCGGCGGATGAGGACGATGCGATCGGCCGGAACGTTGTCGCGCTCGACGATGTGACCGCCCGGGTAGCGAACGATGAGCTGACTCACACTCGTCGCCGCGCCCAGTCCGAAGTGCACTCGGGGGTCCTGCGATGACAGATAGCTCCCGCCTGCCTGCACCTCGCGCACGAGCCGGCGACCGTCCGGAAGGACTGCAGTCACGACCGCTCCGGGAGAGAACCTGGCGAGCCGCACCGCGAGCCAGTGGCCGACCGCTCCCGTCGGACGCAAGAGCTCCAGCTTCCCGCCGATCGTGTTGATGGCGATGTCCATGCGGCCATCGTTGTTGAAGTCGGCTGTCGTGAGGCCGCGGCCGACGACGCGAGGAAGGTCGTTCCCGCCGACGAGTGCGGTCCCGTCCGTGAATTGGGGTGCAGACTCCGGGGGCGCTCCCATGTTTTCGAGCACCTGGATCGGCTGCGCGTTCCGCGCGAGATTCGTCACCGGGATGCCGCCGTTGGTGAGCACGAGGTCGACATGGCCGTCCAGGTCGAGGTCGACCCAGGCAGCGCCCCAGCCGGTGAACGTCTTGCCGAACGCGGGCGCGAAGGCCGCCCGAACGTCGCTGAACGACGATCCGGACGCGATCGGTTGCTGCCCGGTGTAAACCGCATGGCCCTGGCCGCGCGAGTTCGAGACGAATAAGTCGGTCCGCCCGTCACCGTTGAAGTCCGCAGCCGCGACGCCCATTCCCGCATTCGGATCGGCCACGCCCGCGCTGGCTGCGCGCTCCTCGAAGCGGAAGCCGAGCCCGGCCGGATCGGCCTTCTTCCCGCCCGGCCAGGCGACGTTCTGGTACAGCCGGTTCGGGTCGCCGTCGTTGGCGACGAAGAGGTCGGGCCGCCCGTCGCCGTCGAAATCGGAGAAGACCGCACCGAGGCTGTGATCGAACCGCGCGGCTTCGAGCCCTGCCTGGACGCCGACCTCGCGAAACTTCGAGTGTCCATGGCGGTCACGCCCGACGTTGAGGTACAGGAGATCGCGGACACCGGAGACGTTGTTAGGGAACCCCGCAGCGGAACCGGGAACGGGGACCCTGGGGTCGGCGTAGCCCGCGACGTACAGGTCAGGCCGGCCGTCGCCGTTCACGTCTGCGACCGCGGCTCCCGCGTGCCACCCGTAGCTACGGATTCCCGCGGCGCGGGCACCTTCCGTGAACGTGCCGCGCCGTTGTTCCAGAGCAGCTTGTCGTAGCCGTCAGTCGTCACGTAGAGATCCGTGTAGCCGTCTCCGTTGAAGTCTGCTGCCACGCAGCCCTCGCCACGGACGGCGAGGTCGGCTCTCGAGCGGCGGCTCACATTGGTGAAGCGGCCCCTCGTGTTGCGGAAGAGCGCGCTCCGAGGCAGGCCGCCGTGCTGATGCCAGCGATCGACGTCGGCTTGCGAATACGAGTTCACGACGAACAGATCGACCCAGCCGTCGTTGTTGTAGTCGAGAGCACACAGCCCGCCTCCGGTCATCGCCGCCGGGTCGGGCGAGACACCGAAGCGAAACGCGCCTTGACGCAAGTCGAGTCCGACGCGACTGGCGACGTTCTGCAAGCGAATCCCCTCGAAGCCGGAGCTCGAGGCGTGACTCGCGACCTTTGCGCCAGAAGGCCAGCCCGAGGAGGCTGTGATAGCCAAGGCGGGGAGGCCCGAGACAACGACCAGAACCAGGACTCGCCGTGCGAGGCGGGCGACATCGACGCGCATCGAGTTGAACTACAGCACGTTTCGCCTCGAGCGTCGAAGGGGGTGGCAGGCCAACCGGGCCGTAGAATCGCCTCGTGAAGCTCGAGGACGCACAGGCGATCGTGGCTTTCGTGGTTCGAAAGGCGTCCAGCCCGGTCTCGGTCTTCGTCGCCGACGCACATGGGGAGATCGTCGCGGCCGCGACGATGGATGGGGCGGCACCGGACACGCGCCTGAACGCACAGCGGAAGGCGTACACCGCTGCGCGAAGCGACGCGCGTTCGACGAGAGAGTTGGCGGAGAAGGTGCGCGAGGACGCTGCCGAGCGCGAGAGCTTCGACCCGTTCTTCACGTTCTTCGTCGGCGGGCTCGCCGCCTTCGTGGGCGAGACACGGATCGGTGCCGTCGGTGTGAGCGGCTTGCCCGGCGAGGTCGACGAGGCGCTTGCGCGGCAAGCAATCGAGGCCGCAGGCCTTTCCCTCTAGTCAGAGAGAACGAGCGTCGCCTTGCCGCCGCGATGCTCGAAGGCCTCCTGGAAGCGGTCGAGCGGGACGCGTAGCGTGACGAATTGCTCCAGCGCTTCCGGCCAGCGCTCCCGCGCTCGGTCGAGGTCGTCGACCGCAGCCAGCCAGTCCTGGCGGTGCGCGTTGACGCTTCCGAAGAGAACGCGGTTCTCGAGGATCGTGTCCACGCCCAGCACCGGGCCGTCGAGCTCGACCGTCTGGACACGCGGATCGATCCCAAGCAGGCACGCGACTCCGCTTCGGCGGAGCAGGCCCAGCGTCTGCGCCATCAACTGCGCGTTGCCGGCCGCTTCGACCACGAGGTCGAACTTCCCGAGCTCCGACAGCTCGTTGTCACGCGTCGAGACGTAGCGAGCGCCGGACGGTTCAACGAGCTCGTTCCCAGGCTCGAGCGACGCCGTCCACACTTCGACGTCTGCAAGGCGCAGGAGGTACGTCGTCAGGAGGCCGATGGCGCCTGCGCCGATGACCAGCGCGCGCTCGAGCTGCCAAGGCTGCCGGCCGCCGATCGTCCGAGCATGTCGAAGCGCGCGCTCGCAGATCGACGTCGGCTCCGCGAGCACGCCGAGGCGGCCGAGCG
>DAITAW010000025.1:0-32446 GCA_036824055.1 Gaiellaceae bacterium
GCGGAACCCCTGGTTCCCCCGCGAGCCCCCTCCTTCGCCTCGCCAAGGCGCATGGTTGCGTGCCAAGGCCTCCGGCCCCAGATTGCTCTTGGCGGTCCCGTCGTGCCGCGCGGGCGCTGGCGCCAAGGCGTCACCGCCCGCGTCAGGTCGCTTCCGGCTAACGCTGCTTCGCGCGCGTTAGCCTCCAGCCTCGGTGGTTCGTTGGGTCGCGCGTTCTAGCTTGCGTGCCAGCCCGTCAGGGTCGACGTAATAAACGAAGGCCCGCTCGCCATCGATCTCGACGACCGGAAGCCACTCTCGGTAGAGAGCCTCAAGCTCCGGATCTCCGCCAATGTCGACTTCGGCGAGCTCGAATGCGACTTCCTGTCGGACCTGCTCGATGATCGTTCGCGCGCGCTCACAGAGGTGGCAGCCCCTCGCGTGGTAAAGGACGACTTTGGCTTCGCGCTGCGTCGGCATCATCTTCGAAGGCTAAGCAACGTCGCTCTAGATTGATCCCGTTGCGGAGCGAAGGCGTGACCGCGTCACGCCGTAGCGTCGAGGACGGCTGGCATGGGGGGCGAGGAGGGGGCCCACGGGGGAACCATGGGTTCCCCCGTGTGACTACGGATAAATGCCGCGCGTGGTGGTCGCTTCGGCGACGCGCTGGACGGCCAGGCCGTACGCGGCGAGGCGCATCGAGATACTCCGGCTCTCCATGAGTGCCCAGGTCTCGTTGAACGCTCGCGTGACGATGTCGTTCAGCTTCGCGTTCACCTCGGCTTCCTTCCAGAAGTACTCCTGCAGTCCCTGCACCCATTCGAAATAGGAGACGACCACGCCGCCGGCGTTCGCGAGGATGTCGGGCAGGACGAGCACGCCCTTCTCCTCGAGGATCTCATCGGCGGCCGGCGTCACCGGGCCGTTGGCACCCTCGACGATGATCTTCGCCTTGACCTTGCCGGCGTTGTCCGGGGTGATCACCTGCTCCAGCGCGCACGGCGCGAGAACGTCGCACTCGAGCAAGAGCAGTTCCTCGTTCGAGATCGGCTCGGCGCCTCGGAAGCCGGCGAGCGAGCCGGTCTCGCGCTTGTGCGCGATCGCGGCCTGAACGTCGATGCCGTTCGGATTGTGGAGGCCCGAGGTCGAATCCGAGACGGCGATCACCGTCGCCCCGTCCTCCGCGAGGAACTTCGCGAGATACGAGCCGACGTTGCCGAAGCCCTGCACCGCAACCGTTGTGCCCTGGAGCGACAGCTGCTGTTTCCGCACCGCTTCCCGCACGCAGTACAGGGCGCCTCGTGCTGTCGCCTCCTCGCGACCGAGCGAGCCGCCGATCGTGAGCGGCTTGCCGGTGACGACTCCGAGGACGGAATGGCCCTTGTTCATGGAGTACGTGTCGAAGATCCACGCCATCACGCGCCCGTCGGTGCCGACATCCGGCGCGGGGATGTCTTTCTCCGGCCCGATCTCGTTGATGATCTCCGAGGTGAAGCGACGTGTCATGCGTTGCAGCTCGCCCTCCGACATCGTCTTGGGATTGCAGATGACGCCGCCCTTGGCACCGCCGAACGGGATCCCTGCCAGCGCGCACTTCCAGGTCATCCACATCGCGAGCGCCTTCACCTCGTCGAGCGTGACGTCCGGGTGATAGCGGATACCACCTTTCGAGGGGCCGCGGGCGACGTTGTGTGTCACGCGATATCCCTGGAAGACCCGGGTCGTTCCGTCGTCCATCGAAACCGGGACCGAAACTGCGAGCGCCTTCTTGCACTCCTGGAGGACGTTGACGAGGTTCGGATCGATCGCGAACGTGTCCGCGACCTTCCTCAACTGCGACTTCGCGATCTCGTAGGGGTTCTCGCGCAGGTGCGAGACGGGCGCGTCGACGGTGGTCACGTCAGCTCCTTTTTCCGCGCAAATGGGGACATTTTCGGCTTGGCCGGCGGAGCCTACTTGATCGTGAAACCGACCGTACGGATCGTCGGTGGCCCGTCATCGGTCGCGAAGGCCACGAGCCTGAGTTGATAATCGCCGGTCGGAAGCACGGACCCGGTTGGATCGCGACCGGTCACTCCGAATGAATACCGGCCCGGAAGCACATCGCGTAGACGCGCCAGGAGTCCGATGCGGCCGCCGCGCGGACTCCACAACTCGAGGTCGAGGCGGGACAACGGCAACACGTCGGGCTCACCGCCCGAACGCCGCACCGAGCCTGCGACGAAGCTCAGCAATGCGGGCGCGGCGTCCGACGGGGCGAACGCGTGCGTCGAGAACCGAACGTCGGCGAGGCCCGCCGGCACGCGGGGCCCGAAGGTGATCGTCCACGGCACGCGAATCTCCCGGCCGGCTGCGGGCGTGACGACCACGACACCCTCGGCCGGTGCCGTGCCCACGAGCTTGCTCGTCAGTCGTGCACGCACGTGGATTCGGATCGATGTTCCGGGCCCGAGCGAAAAGCTCTGCGGCCTGAGATCGAATCGCAACGCGGCCGCTCCCTCCCGGGCGACGCGCACATCGAGCGACAGGCTCAGGGGACGGAACGAGAGGTTGCGCAGAACGAAGTCCTGCTCCGTCCTCCACTTGGCGTTGCCTGCGCGCCCGAGCGCGAGCGACACTGGGGTGGCGCCGACCTCGGTCGCCGTCGCACCGCCGAGATCGATCAGGCCTGCTCCCTGCGCGGTGATGCGGTCGTTGGGGAGCGGGCGCGCCGCGCCGACGAGCAAGCTCTTCAGAGCATCCGCATCGAGATACGGGCGCGCCTGCGCAAGCAGCGCGGCTGACCCGGCGACGAGCGCCGCCGCCGCGCTCGTCCCGTTGACCGTGCCGTAGCGAGCCGAGCTGTCGCTATTGGCTCCCGGCTCGGCGGTCTCGAGTGCAACCCCGGGCGCCACCACCTCCGGCTTCACGCGCCCGTCGAACGCGAGCCCCGTCGAGGAAAAGGGCATGACACTCCCGTCGCCCGCGTTGGGCTCGGCCCGAACGGATCCGAGGGACACGGTCGTCTGCACTCCGCCTCGAATCGTGTTGAGCAAGGTGTGCGCCACGTCTTCGGGGACGGAGACCGCAGGTATCGGCGCGCTCTCGTCGAGGCCGATCCCGCCGGCCGGGAGATCGGCGCCGTAGAACAACACGGCGACGGCTCCCGCCGAGGCCGCGTTCGCGACCGATACGCCGGGGTCGGCCCCGGTAGGGATGAGCGCGGCGCGGCCGGCAACCAAGCTGGCGCCGTGACGATCGAAGAAGTCGAGCAGCGGGACGGCGCCGGCAGAGCCTGCGGGCGCCGTCGTCTGCAGTCTCGGCGCGCCGATGCCGACGTCGAGCGACCGCGTGGGTGTGACCGCGCCGGCGAGTGGTCGCATCCCGTCGAGCTCGATGCGAAGGCCTGCACGCAGGACGACGCGCACTTGTCCGAACCGTGGGCGTAGATCCACCGCCCCGACGGTGAGGACCGCGGGCGACCCTCCTGGACCGGCGACGCTGCCGTAGCCGGGCCCGGCGGGGCCGTCGTTTCCGGCTGGAGCGACGACCAGCGTGTCGAGTCGCGTCGCGCCCTCTGCTGCCCGTGCGAGCGGCCCGTCGGCAAACGCCGCGAACGGCTCCGCCACGCCGATCATCGCGACACGTGCCGCATCGTGTGCGTCACCGTCGCCGTTCGGGTCGACCGCTCGCTCCAGGCCGGCGAGGATCTGATCCGTCCGCCCGTATACAGCCCAGTTCGCGGTCGCGTCTCGCTGCCACCCGGCGACACGGATCGGCAACACCG
This sequence comes from Gaiellaceae bacterium, assembly GCA_036824055.1. Classification (GTDB taxonomy): domain Bacteria; phylum Actinomycetota; class Thermoleophilia; order Gaiellales; family Gaiellaceae; genus 3-1-20CM-4-69-9. The sequence goes on from DAITAW010000025.1 coordinate 3,746, forward strand.
TCGCTCCCGGTGCAACACCGGCGAGTGCGCCCGGGCCGCCCGACCCGACCAACAGGCCGGCCATCTCCGTGCCGTGCCGTTCGAGCTGAGAGGGATCATCGGGACGCGCAGCGGCGAGCGCGCCTGCCTCGCCGCCGACGATGTCGATGCCGCTCAACACGCGACCACGCAGGAAGGGCTGGGCACGATCGACGCCCGTGTCGAGCAAGGCGATCGTGACGCCGCGACCGTCCTTGTCGGAGAGGCCGATGTTCGGTCGCTCGCCGAACTGAGAGCTCGCCAGCAGACTCGAGCTGAGCGATGCGGGATAGGCGGCGCGCACGGGATAGACGCCCGCTACCTCGGGTGCGCGCTCGAGCAGGGCGATTCCACGCGCGTCGAACGCCGCCGAAAAGCCGTTGACGGTCCTGGTGTAACTGAACTCGGGTTCCACAACGACACCCTCGAGGCGCAGGCGCGCGATGAGCAGCTTCTGCGACGAGAGCGCGGTCTGCACCCAGCGACGCTCGTCCTCGCTCGTGGCCAGGCCTCCGACCTGACCGACGCGGTCCGCCAACGCCGGCGCCTTCAGCACGACGATGACGCGCTGGCCGACCGCGACACGGGGCCGCTGCGCGCCTGCGAGCCCCTGCCAGCTCGGCTCACCTTGCTGGATGACGTCCTTGCTCCGGCCCCCGGCTGCGATCAGGACCGCCGTGACGACGACTGCGAGAGCCGCGAGCACCAGGGCGTTGAACGGCTCACGCGCTGGACGCGTAGGCATCGAGCCCAAGATATCCGGGATAGGGGACGGGATTGGAGAACCGCGCGGCTGACGCGATCATGGCGGCGTTGTCGGTGCAAAGGGCGAGGGGCGCAGCTGTGGCTTCAGGCAGCGCGGCCCGCAACTCGGAGTTGGCGGCCACTCCACCGACCACTGCGACCTTGGTCGCTCCGATCTGCCCGGCCGCCTGCCGTGTGCGCTCGACGAGCGCACGCACGATCGCGCGCTGATAGCCGGCGGCCAGATCTGCTCTGCGGCTCTCGAGCTCTTCTGCGGTCAACTCCCGGACCGCATAAAGCAGCGCGGTCTTGAGACCGGAGAACGAGAAGTCCAGCCCGGGGACGCGCGCGACGGGGAATGCGCACGCACTCGGATCACCGGCTTGCGCAATCCGGTCGATCTCGGCGCCGCCGGGATAGCCGAGGCCGAGGAGCCGGGCCCCTTTGTCGAAGGCCTCCCCAGCGGCGTCGTCCAGCGTCGTTCCGAGGACCCGTGCCTGGGTGTTGCGATCCTGAACGTCGAGCAGCAGCGTGTGCCCACCGCTCGCCAGAAGGCAGAGGAACGGTGGCTCGACTGGATCCGGCTCGAGGTAAAGCGACGCGATGTGGCCCTGGAGATGGTCGACCGCGGCGAGAGGCAGCCGACGGGCCCAGGCGATCGCCTTGGCCGCGGCCACGCCGACGAGCAGTGCGCCGATCAAGCCGGGGCCGGCGGTTACGCCGACGAGGCCGACGTCGTCGAGTGTCAGCTTCGCTTCCGTAAGCGCCTCTTGCACCACAGGCGTGACGAGCTCGAGGTGACGTCGGGACGCCACCTCGGGCACGACGCCGCCGTAACGAGCGTGCAGATCGGCTTGCGACGAGACGACGTTCGAAAGGATTCGACCGTCCGGTGTGACCACCGCCGCAGCGGTCTCGTCGCAGGAAGTCTCGAGCCCGAGTATCAACCGGAGCGCGGCTCAGGGTCGCGCCACATGATCAATGCGTCTTCACGATTGTCTGTGTAGTAACCGCGACGCACACCACGCGCCTTGAAGCCGGCTTGCTCGTAGAGCTTGATCGCCACCTCGTTCGACACCCTGACCTCGAGCGTGTACCCGCGACGGGTCTCTCCACTGGTGAGCTCGAACAGACGCTCGAGGAGCCCGCTTGCGACTCCCTTGCGCCGGTGGTCCGGCGCGACGGCGAGGTTCATCACATGCCACGCGTCGACATAACGGGAGATGATCAGGTAGCCGAGCAATGTGCGTGTGTCCGGCTCGAACGCGCCGAGGGAGATCGAGGACGGCTTGGCGAGCTCGCCGGCGAACATCGACCGCGACCAGGGCGTCGGGTACGAATCGCGCTCGATCGTCTCGATCGCGTTGAGGTCGCGCAACTCGAGGCGACGGAAGTCCACTCGGTTGGCGGTAGCACTCATCGCCTTGTTTTATCAGCGTCGGGGACTCTCAGGTACATCGGCTCCACCGCCTCGGCGGGGCCGAAGTCCCGGGCCAGCGCCGCATGGAAGCGGGCCCGCGGGACGTGGCGGTCGTCCTGATCAGGCGGAATCTCAAGACCGGCCGCTTCCAGGAGCGAGCGGTAGCGGACGGCCCCGCTGCCCACGCACACGGTGCCGGCCGTGAGCTCCAGCCGATCCGGGGTCAGCACGCGAGGTTCCACCAAGAGCACGAAGACCTCCCCGCGCCGAGCATCGATGACCGGCACCGCTCCAGGCGCTCCGGCGGCCAGCGCATCGAGCGTCGAGACGCCGGCCACGGGCACACCGAGTGCGAGCGCAAGGCCGCGCGCGGTGGCAAGACCGATGCGAACACCGGTGAAGCTGCCCGGCCCGATCCCCACGGCGATTCCCTCCAGCTCTCGGGTCTGCGCGCCTGCCTGGCGCAGCAAGGCGTCGACGTCCTCGAGCACAGTGACTGCACGCGAAGTCCGCTCTCCGAGCACCTCACCGTCGGAGACGAGCGCGCTCGTCGCGACGTCAGTCGCCGTGTCGAAGGCCAGGATCAGCATCGCCCTCAATCGTGACAAGCCGGTGTCCTCCTTCGCCGTGCTCCAGCTTCACCTCGACGCGCGGCGCAGGCAGTACGCCGGCTCCAGCCTCCGGCCACTCGACGAAGACGACCGCATCGTCGAAGTACGGCTCGAGATCGCCCCACTCCGCGGGGGAAACGCCCTGGAAGCGAAAGAGGTCGAGATGCGACACGTCGACGCGGCCCTTGTAGCGGTGACCGATCGTGTACGTCGGGCTCGTCACCGCTCCTTCGACACCGAGCCCACGGCACGCGCCCCGGACGAATGTCGTCTTGCCGGAGCCGAGCTCGCCCGAGACGGTCACGACATCGCCCACGCGGAGATCTGCGGCGAGCCTCGCAGCGACCTGCTCTGTCTCTGCCGGCGAGCGAGTCTCGATCAGAACAGCCCGAGCTGCACGGCAGGCTCGGCGACGACCGGTGCGACGTATGCCGGTTTGGGCGGGACTACCGCACGGCCCATCAGCTCGGGCAGCCTGGCGAAGTCGGACCTGAGCACCTCGAGCATGCGCGGTGTGTACAGCGCCGCGGCCGGGTGATAGATCGGATAGAGCAGTACACGGCGTCCTCCGAGCGTCACTTCCTGTTCCTGGCCGTGGACACGCGTGATCCCGGTCGGCCGGCCCGAGAGCAGCTTCGTCGCGAAGTTCCCGAGCGTCGCCACGACGCGGGGCTCGATCAATTCGATCTGGCGCCAGAGATGCGACTCGCACGCCTGGATCTCCTCGGGGAGCGGATCGCGGTTGCCGGGAGGTCTGCATTTGAGGACGTTCGCGATGAACACCTCCTCGCGCGAGAGGCCGATCCCCTCGAGCAGCTGCTCGAGCAGCTTCCCCGCCGCGCCGACGAACGGAATGCCCTGCTTGTCCTCGTGGAAGCCCGGCGCTTCGCCGACGAACATCAGATCCGAGTTCGGATTGCCCGAGCCGAAGACGACCTGCGTTCGGCCGCCTGCAAGCGCGCATTTTGTGCAGCCCGCGACGAGCTCGCCGAAGGCGAGCAGCTCGTCCGTGCGAGTCAGCTCAGGGACTGACGCGCCCTGGGGCGCTGCTGGCGGTGCGCCGCCGGAGGGCACAGTGCTCAGTCGCACGGGCCCGGAGAGCGGCGTGCCGTCAGCAGCGTCAGGAAACGCCGCAGGCGTTTCCGGCCAGGGCCCGTCAGTGACCGCAGCCACAGCTTCCGCCGCAACAGCCGCCGCCACTGGTGAATGCGCCGGTCTGCCCGGCGGTGCCGACCATCGAGAACGTCGAAAGCTGTCGGGCGACATTGGTCGCCCCGCACTGAGGGCAGGCAACTACCTGATCCCCCCGGACGAGCTCCTCGAAGTGCTCCTCGCACTTCATGCAGACGTACTCGTACATCGGCATCGCTCGGGCAGTTTAGGGCCCCGGCCGGACGGGCGGTCGAGCTCCTAGTAGGAGCCCTTGACCACGCGGCCCCCGAGCCTCCCCGAGATCGAGGCTTTCGAGAATTTCAGGGTTCCCGATACGGCCGCCGAACCGCTGACACGGACCGTCCCCTTGTACGACAGTGGCAACCCTCCTCCGGGCAGGTACGAGACCTTCCCAGTCAGCTGGATGCCGGAGACGGCGCTGTACCGGCTCAAAGTGAAGCTCAAATCCTTCTGCGAAGCGACGAGCTTGCCCCCGTAGAGACCGCGCGGCGCAAACGATACGGAGTTGAAGATGAGCTGCAGCCAGGTCGCCTCGGCCTCGCGGACCGTCCTCGCCGCATCCGTCAGCGTGGCCTGCACCGTCGCTTTTGCCGGCCGGCGCGGGAAGGCGCTGAGGATCTTGCCAACCGGCGGGACCCGCGGACAAGAACCCTGCCGGAAGCTCTGGAGCGTCCCGAGGATCCACTGTCTGATCGCATCGGCCGCACAGCCCGAGAAGTCTGCGGAGGACACGCTGTGTCCAACGCCGGGAACGGTGATCAACTGGCCCTGCGGAAAAGCCGAGACCACGGCGACCGCATTCGCCGTCGGCGTCCGCAGGTCGAAGCCGCCGTCGAGGGCGAGCACCGGAACGTTCGGCAGCGGCCCCGGTCCCAGCGGCGTGTTCCCTGTCGGCGTCGGCCACTGTTCGCAGAAGTACGCCGTCCCGATGCGGGCCGCCCAGTTTCCGAACGGCCCGAGGCTACCGGGTGGAAACGCTGCGACGGTCGCATCGAGGATCGCCTGCCGCGCGGCCGGCGGCGTGTCCGGGGCGAATGGGAACTGACCGTCGGCGCAATTCGTCGCGGCGTAGAGACCGAAGCTCAGGTCTTCTGCGGACAGCGCGCTCGTCCGCAGGTCGAGGTCGTACAGGCGCAGCAGCGGGAGCGCATTCCCGAGCAAGGCAGCGTGTACCGCAGCAGGGGCCTCGGCGGCAAGACCGGGCGAGAGATCCGTGTCGATGATCAGCGAGATCAGCTCTTCACCGTTCATCTGCAGAGCCCGCAGCCGTCCGGTCGGCGCGATCACCTTTCCCTTGATGGGATGCGCCTCGATTCGATTGGCAAGCTTGGCGACGTCACCCGCAAAATTCTTCGTGGCTCCGGCGCACACGCCACCCGCGCAGAAAGCGTTGAGCGTGCCCGTCATCGCTCGTAGGACGTTTCGCTCGAAGGGGTCGGGATACGTGGGCACGACGACGGAGTCCAGGGCGATCCGCTCGACGTTGCCGGGATGAGCGAGCGCGTATGCGAGGGCGAGCTTGGTTCCGTACGACACGCCGAAGAGCCCGATGCGCCCGACGCCCAACGCAACCCGCACCGACTCCATGTCTTCTGCGTGGTCGCGCGTCGCATAGAACTGTCTCGACGGTCCGATGATCGCGGCACAGTCGCGAGCGAGTGCAGCGTCCTGTTCGATCGTGGTCAGCATCGAGGTCTGCAGGCCAGGGCAATTGATGAGACCGGATTTTCCGGTACCCCGGTTGTCGAAGGCCACGAGGGTGTAGCCGGGGAACATGGTCTGCATCTGCTGCGCTGCGCTCGCATTGGACAGGGCGTAGGCACCGGCCGATCCCTGCCCCGGGCCGCCCGCGATCAGGAACATCGTCCCGCGCGGCAGGCCACTCGGCGCCAGGACCTCGACGTGGAGCGGGATCGTGCCGGGAACGATTCCGCTGCGGTCCAGCGGAACGTCGACCGTCCCGCACTGAGCGGCGTCTGTGGCCTGGGGACAGGGCGTCAGGGTGATCGCCGCCCGCGCCTGACCGGGTGCGACCAGCGCAAGGGCGACGGCTAGCCCCAGGAGAAAACGACGACCCACGGAGCACCGCAGAGTAGCAGTGCCGGTGTACGCTTCCTCTGCCCGGTATCCGCTACGGAACTGGAGCTTCGAGTGTTCGAGAGCGTCAACGTCATCGGTTCCGGCCGCGTGGGCTCGGCCGTCTCGGCTCGCCTCCGCGAGCGGGGCCTCGTCGTGGCCGACGAGGGCGAGCTCGTTCTCCTGTGCGTGCCTGACGGCTCGATCGCCGAAGTCGCAGCCGCGCTCGAGGAAGGCCCGTGGGTTGCGCACGTCTCCGGAGCGACGCCCCTCGCCGCACTGGATCCGCACCGGCGCCGCTTCTCGATGCACCCGCTGCAAACGTTCACGCACGCGCGCGGACCGGAGCAACTCGACGGAGCCTGGGCCGCCGTCACGGCTGAAGCGGAAGAGGCCAGGGTCGCCGGGTTCTGGTTGGCGGAAACGCTTGGGCTGGAGCCGTTCGAGCTGGCCGACGACGCGCGCCCGCTCTACCACGCCGGCGCGGCGATCGCCTCGAACTATCTCGTCACCCTGCACGCGGTCGCGTCCGAGCTCTTCCGCGCAGCAGGTGCGCCTCCTGAGGCACTTGCTCCGCTGATGCGGAGGACGATCGACAACGGCTTCGAGCTGACCGGCCCCATCGAGCGCGGCGACTGGGAGACGGTGGCGGCGCATCGGCGCGCCATCCGCGCAGCGCGGCCCGAGCTCGAACCCCTCTACGACGTGTTGGCCGAGGCGACTGCGAAGTGACGACCCTGCGGACGATCGCAGAAGCTCGTCAAGCGCTTGCGGACCGCGGGCGCATCGGGCTCGTACCGACCATGGGCGCTTTCCACGAAGGACATCTCGCACTCTTCCACGCCGCGCGCAGCGAGTGCGACACGGTCATCGTCTCACTGTTCGTCAATCCGACGCAATTCGGCGCAAGCGAGGATCTCTCCCGTTACCCACGGGACGAGGCACACGATGCCGACCTGGCAGAGACGGCAGGAGTCGACATCCTGTTCGCACCTTCCGCCGAGGAGATGTACCCGGACGGCTACGCAACCTGGGTCGACGTGGACGACACCGGCGCGGAAGGAACTGCGCGACCGGACCACTTCCGGGGCGTCGCCACCGTTTGCGTGAAGCTCTTCAACATCGTGCGACCTCAGGTCGCGTACTTCGGGCAGAAGGACGCCCAGCAGGCCAAGGTCTTGCGCCGGGTGATCCGCGATCTGGACCTGGAGCTCGAGCTCCGCCTGCTGCCGACCGTTCGCGACGCGGACGGACTGGCGCTGTCGTCACGGAACGCGTTTCTCTCGGAGGAGGATCGACGTCGGGCGCTCGCGCTGCCGCGCGCGCTCCAAACCGGCCGTTCCGCACACGTCCAGGGGTCTGACCCCGTGACGGCCGCGCGGCGCGCGCTCAACGGCCTGGAGCCCGATTACGTGGAGGTCCTCGATCTCGGCGACGTGACGGTGCTCGCCGCCGCAGCGCGCGTCGGTTCGACGCGAATCATCGACAACGTCGTCCTGGAAGGAGAGTTGAGGTGAAACCGGGGAAGCTGACGCTGACTCAACTCGCCGACATGAAGAGCCGCGGCGAGAAGATCGTGATGGTCACCGCGTACGACGCCTCTGGCGCGCGTCTTGCCGAACAGGCCGGCATCGACATCCTGCTCGTCGGCGACACCGCCGGGATGGTCGTGCTCGGCCACGACGGAACCGTGCCCGTGACGGTCGACGAGATGCTCTTCATGACGCGCTCGGTATCCAGGGCAGTCGAGCGGCCGGTGGTCGTCGGCGACATGCCGTTCGGGAGCTATCACGTCTCCGACGAAGACGCCCTACGCAATGCGATCAGATTCGTCAAGGAAGCAAGCGCGGACGTGGTCAAGCTCGAAGGCGCCGGCCCCTCGCTGTCGCGTGTGCGCGCGATCGTCTCGGCTGGCATCCCCGTGATGGGACACGTCGGACTGACGCCGCAATCGGAGACGATCCTCGGCGGCTTCAAGACGCAGGGCCGCACGGCCGCCAAGGCGCGTCAACTGCTGGCCGACGCACTCGCACTGGAGGCGGCCGGCTGCTTCGCGATCGTGCTCGAAGCGGTCCCGGTGCCGGTTGCGGCGCGCATCACCGAGTCGCTCACCGTTCCGACGATCGGAATCGGTGCTGGAGCTGCGTGCGACGGCCAGGTGCTGGTCTATCACGACCTGCTCGGGCTCACGGAAGGACGCGCACCGCGGTTCGTCAAGCGCTATGCGAACCTCGCCGGGGAGATCCGCGAAGCGCTGAAGACCTACGCCGAGGAAGTTCGCAGCGGTATCTACCCCGCGCCCGAGCACACCTACGCCATGCCGGAGGACGAGCTCGAAGTGTTCTCAGCCGATGGCGTAAAGCAGCGTCAGCGCGACGGCTAGCCCTCCGCCGAGCAGCGACGCCAACGCGACGCCGGCTAGTGAACGGGCCCAGGTCCAGCCGTGCACGGTTCGGACTCCGACGAGCAGCAGCGCGAGGGACCAGATGACGAATCCGTAGAAGATCCAGGCGACGAGCGGCCCCGCGCCGCGCCCATCAGCCCCGCCAGTACGGAACAGGTCCGTGCCGTATACCGCGATCCGGATCGGCCAGTAAATGACGAGCGCAAGCGCAATCGGGACGGCCGCAAAAGCCAGTACGTGCCGAGCTCGCCGGAAGCTGCCCCGGCCCCCCAGTCGCCCGAGAGCGACGTGGAGCACCTTCCCCATGACGAAGTAGACCGTGAAGCCGTAGAGGCCGCCGGCGAAGAACGCCCAGACCGAGAACAGCGACCCGTCGATCTGAACGTCGTCGCGGAGCGTGCTCGCAACGGTCGTGGCGAGGACCGCGGCGATGCCGGCGAGCCAGACGACCGCACCGGCCGTGTCCTGCCGGGCCGCGGCCACCTCGTCCGAGTCGTCACGCAGAGCCGCGAAAACTCTGCGCGGGCTTTGCAGGACGAGCACTGCGCGCAGAAACCACGCCCGCTCGTCGTTCGGCACAGCGACGCGTGCGGTTGCGTCAGGCAGCGGCCACCGCGGCCTTCGGCAGAACGTGCCGGAGGAACTGGCCGGTCGCAGACTCGTCGACCTCGGCGATCTGCTCCGGCGTGCCCGTCCCGATGATCTCGCCTCCCGCCTCGCCCCCTTCGGGACCGAGATCGATGATCCAGTCGGCCTGCTTGATCACGTCCAGATTGTGCTCGATGACGAGAACGGTGTTCCCGGAATCGACCAACCGCTGCAGCACGTCGAGGAGCTTCTCGATGTCGGCGAAATGCAGGCCGGTCGTCGGCTCGTCGAGGATGTAGAGCGTCTTCCCCGTCGCGATCTTCGAGAGCTCCGACGAGAGCTTGACGCGCTGCGCCTCTCCGCCGGAGAGCGTGGTCGCGGGCTGTCCGAGCTTGATGTAGTCGAGCCCGACGTCGTTCAGCGTCTGCAGCCGCCGCCGCAGCTTCGGGATCTTCGCGAAGAACTGGAGCGCTTCCTCGACCGACATCTCGAGCACGTCGGCGATCGACTTCCCCTTGAAGCGAACCTCCAGCGTCTCCCGGTTGTAGCGCGCTCCCTTGCAGGTTTCGCACGGGACGTACACGTCCGGCAGGAAGTGCATCTCGATCTTGATCTGACCGTCCCCCTTGCAGGTCTCGCAGCGGCCGCCGCGCACGTTGAACGAGAAACGTCCGGGCTTGTAGCCGCGCACCTTCGCCTCGGGGGTCATCGAGTAGAGCTCGCGAATGTGGTCGAAGAGCTTGGTGTAGGTGGCGGGGTTCGACCGGGGCGTGCGACCGATCGGCGACTGGTCGATGTCGATCACCTTGTCGAACACCTCGATGCCTTCGACGGACTCGTGGTCACCCGGCTTCGTCCGGTGCCGGTGCAGCTTGTTGGCCAGCGCCTTGTGAACGATCTCGTTCACCAACGTCGACTTGCCCGAGCCCGACACCCCGGTGACCACGACGAATTTCCCGACCGGGAACTCGACGTCGATGTCCTTCAGGTTGTGCTGCGTCGCGCCGCGCACCCAGAACGATCCGCTGTCCTCGGTCCGGCGCTCCGGCACGGGGATCACCCGCCGGCCCGACAGGAACTGCCCGGTCACCGAGTTCTTCGTCCGTTCGACCTTGGCAGCGGTCCCCTCGGCGATGACGTGCCCACCGTGCTCCCCCGCGCCCGGCCCCATGTCGACGAGCCAGTCCGACGAGCGCATCATCTGCTCGTCGTGCTCCACGACCAGCACGGTGTTCCCGAGGTCGCGCAAGCGCTCGAGCGTTCCGATCAGCTTGTCGTTGTCGCGTTGATGCAGCCCGATCGAAGGCTCGTCGAGGATGTAGAGGACGCCGACGAGCTGCGAGCCGATCTGGGTCGCCAGCCGCAGGCGCTGCGCCTCCCCGCCCGAAAGCGTCGCCGACGCGCGGTCGAGCTGCAGATAGCCGACCCCGACGTTGTCGAGGAACATCAGCCGCTCACGAATCTCCTTCACGATCCGCGCGCCGATCAGCTGCTCTGTCTCCGTGAGCTGGAGCTCGTCGAGAAACTCGAGCGCGCGAGTCACCGACATCTGAGTGAACTGGTGGATGTTCTTCTCGCCCACCGTGACGGCGAGCACCTCGGGCTTCAGACGTGCCCCGTTGCAAACCGGGCACGGTCGGAAGGACATGTACTCCTCGATGCGCTCGCGCTGCGAGGCGGAGTCGGTCTCGCGGTAGCGCCGCTCGAGGCTCGGGATGATGCCTTCGAAGGCGAGCATGTAGGAGCGGCGGCGACCCATCCGGTTGCGGTAGCTGACGTATAGGCGCTCGCCTTCGGTGCCGTACAGAAAGAGATCCTCTTCCTCCTCCGACAGGTTGTCCCACGGCTCGTCAAGCGGGATCTCGTAACGGTCTGCGATCGCCTGGATGACCGATTCGTAGAAGCCCGAGTTGCCGACGGACCAGGGCACGAGCGCGCCCTCCGAGATCGACAGGCTCGTGTCTGGCACGAGCAGATCCGGATCGATCTCCTGCTGCGCACCCAGACCCGTGCAGCGCGGGCACGCGCCGTGCGGCGAGTTGAAGGAGAAGATCCGTGGCTGGAGCTCGGGAAGCGAGACGCCGTGGTCCGGGCACGCGAACTTCTCGCTGTAGAGCACCGTGCGGTCCTCGCCGACCAGATCGATCGCGACCAGCCCTTCCGCCAGCTGCGCTGCGGTTTCCACCGATTGCGCGAGCCGCGTGCGGAGATCGGGCTTCATCGTGAGCCGGTCGACCACCACCTCGATCGTGTGCTTGTACTTCTTGTCGAGCGGGATCTCTTCTTCGAGCAGATGCTGCTCGCCGTCGACCTTGACCCGCGTAAAGCCCTCGTTGCGCAGCTCTTCGAAAACGTCCTTGTACTCACCCTTGCGATCTCGGACGACGGGCGCGTTCACGGTGAACCTCGTTCCTTCCGGCAGCAGGAGGATCTGGTCGACGATCGACTCCTGGCTCTGGCCCGTGATCGGCTTGCCGCAGACCGGACAATGCGGACGACCCACGCGCGCGTAGAGCAGACGCAGGTAGTCGTAGATCTCGGTGACCGTGCCGACGGTCGAGCGCGGATTGCGAGAGGTCGTCTTCTGGTCGATCGAGATCGCCGGGGACAGCCCTTCGATCGAGTCGACGTCGGGCTTCTCCATCATCTGGAGGAACTGACGCGCGTACGCGGAGAGACTCTCGACATAGCGCCGCTGTCCCTCCGCATAGATCGTGTCGAAGGCGAGGGACGACTTGCCGGAGCCCGAGAGGCCGGTGATGCAGATCAGCTTGTTTCGGGGCAGCCGGACGTCGATGTCCTTGAGGTTGTGCTCCCGGGCGCCGTGAACGACGAGCTCTTCTTGGGCCATAACCGGCCCAGTTTAGCTAGGCGGATCGGATCGAACAAGTGTTCGTTCGAGGCCCGGGAAACCCGCTCACGGAGCGGGAAAACGAGTCAGCCGCTGAGCCGCTCGACCAGGCCGTACACCCGGCGCGGCTGGGACATGTAATCGATCTCGAGCTCCCCGGCGACGATCGTCCCGTAACCCATCAGCCGCCCCACCAGGCTCTGCTCGATCTCGACAGCCCCGAGGCGCGAGAGGCGGACAGCCGCGGCCCGGCGGTGGAACGTTCCGTGCACGACGAACAGCTTCTCGGTGGTCAGGACGACGCGCGTTCGCTCCCACATCCAGACGGCCCGCAGCGCGATCGCCGCCGCGACAGCTTGCAGCAAGACGCCGGCGATCGAGGCCGGCCAGCCGACCGCCATGCACCCGATCCCCACCGCGGCGAGCCCGAGAGCACGCACGAACGGCCCGGCAAGCACGACGGCATGTCGCCGCTCGTCGAGGCAGATGCGCTCCGACCCTGAAGTAATCATTGCGTTGCGGCTTTCGCCGAGCGTGGAAAGATCCCTGGTCATGAAGCAAACAGCCCAGCGCGTCGCGCTCGCGACGCTAATCGTCATCGCGATCGTCGCGGTGGCCCTGGCGCTGTGGAAGCTCAAGCTCGTCCTCGCTCTGGTCTTCCTCGCCTTCATCCTGGCCGCAGCCCTTCGCCCGAGCATCGACAGGCTCGCCCGGGCCGGCCTCCCACGAGGGCTCGGGCTGCTCGTCCATTACGTCGTGCTCGCAGGGATACTTGCGCTCGCTCTCTGGATCGTGGTGCCTCGCGCGATCAACCAGGTGCAGAGCGCCCTCGGTGGGACGACGAAGGCGCAGATCCACCAGGAGGCGAAAAGCTCCACCGGGATCAAGCACGACGTCCTCACGGCGATCGACAGGCGACTGCGCAAGGTCCCGACGACGAGCGAGCTCCTCCACCCTGCAGTCGAGGTGACCCTGAAGGTCTTCGAGGTCCTGCTCGGGATCTTCTTCGTCCTGGCGTCGGCCGCCTACTGGATCTTCGAGCGTGAACATGCTGTCGACTTCGTCGCGTCGCTCTTACCACGGCCGAAGCGGAAGAAGCTCCGCGACACGTGGGACCTGATCGATCTCAAGCTTGGTGCCTTCGTGCGCGGGCAGGCGCTGCTGATCTTCCTCGTCGGAACAGTGTTGTCGCTGGGATTCTGGGCGGTGAGCGAGCCCTACTTCATCCTCATCGGAGCCTTCGCCGGCGTCGTGGAGATCGTTCCGGTCATCGGCCCCATCTCCGCCGGCGTGTTGGCGGTCGCCGTGGGAGCGACCTCCTCGTGGCACGTTGCGCTGGCCGCCGGGATCTGCGTGCTCGTCGTGCGGCTGCTCGAGGACTATCTGATCGTGCCGCGCGTGCTCGGCGAGGCCGTGGGCCTCTCCCCTCTGCTCGTCCTCGTCTCGGTCACGGCCGTCGGCATCCTCTTCGGCGGGTTCGCGGTCGTGCTCGCCGTCCCGCTCGTCGCCGTCATCGTCACGGTGCTCGATGTCGTCGTGCGCGATCTCGACCCGGCCGAGGAAGACGTCCCGACCGTGCTCTTCCCGGCCAAGGACGCCGAGTCGTAGGAGCTACGTCAGGGCGAGCGCGGACACGATCGCCGCTTCGAGCTCGCGCAGGCGGAAAGGCTTGATCAGGTGCGCCACCGGGTGGAGGGCACAGCTCTCGTCACTGGGAGGAAAGATGCTCGCGCAGATGATCGGGAGATTCTCGAGCCGGCCGCGTAGCCGGGCTGCCGCAGCCAGGCCGTCCGCAGAGGCCGGCTCGAGAATCATCGCCGCGGGCGCGTCGCCGACGGTCAGCTCGCCTTGACCGACCGGCTCGTTGCCGGTTCTCCTGACGACGGCCTCGATCAGCACCCTGAGATCGGGATGGGGCTCGCTGATCAGGATTGGTGCCATGACCATTACTCTCGGCTCGGGCGGTAGGGAACCGGGGTCCGTTCCCGTATGAGAACGGTATGAACGCAGCGCGGGTGCTCGTAATCGACGACGACGGGGACATCAGGCGTCTCGTCGCCGAGCTGCTCAGGCGAGCTGGGCTCACGGTGGAAGAGGCCGAGAACGGGCGCGCGGGCCTGCGGGCCCTGCACCGGACGTCTCCCGACCTCGTGGTCCTCGACGTTTCGATGCCGGACCTCGACGGCTGGGAGACCCTCGAGCGGATCCGCGATCTCAGCGAGGTGCCGGTGCTGATGCTGACCGCTCGGGGCGACGAGCTCGAGCGGGTGCGGGGGCTGAAGGCGGGCGCCGACGACTATGTCGTGAAGCCGTTCGGACGGCAGGAGCTCGTTGCGCGCGTTCAGGCTCTGCTGCGCCGAGCCGGTCCGCGCATCGACGAGCCGGAGGCGCGCTATGCGGACGACCGCGTGACGATCGACTTCACACAGCGCACTGTGACGTTCGACGGCGACGACGTTTCGCTGACACCGCTCGAGTTCAAGCTCCTCGCGGCCTTCGTCCGCCATCCACGCCAGGTCCTGTCACGTGATCAGCTCCTCGAGCTCGTCTGGGGCGATTCGCGCGGAGTCGCGACCGATCAGGTGAAGCTGTATGTGGGGTATCTCCGGCGCAAGCTCGCCCCGGAGGACACCGCGCGCGTCCCGATCGAGACGGTTCGCGGCTTCGGTTATCGGTACCAGCCGGATTAGGCGGGCGATCGGGCCGGCAGCTCGATGCAGAACGACGAGCCCTCGCCGGGACCGCTGCGAACGGCGATCGTGCCGCCGTGCGCTTCGACGATGGCGCGTGTGATGTAGAGGCCCAGGCCCGTTCCCGGAATCTGGTGCTCGGAGGCCGTCGAGGCGCGGAAGAAGCGCTCGAACAGACGGTTCTGCTCATCAGGTGCGATCCCGACGCCGGTGTCCGCCACCTCGAGACGCACGACGCCGTTCACCGGCGTCACCGAAACGTGGACATCTCCTCCGTCAGGTGTGAACTTGATCGCGTTCGAGACGAGGTTCTCGACCAGCTGGAACATTCGGCCCTTGTCGGCCTGAACCGGCGAAGCAGCGCTTGCGTCACACGTCAGTTCGACGCCGCCGGCCGCAGCGCGCGGCCCGGACTCTTCAACGGATTGCCTCACGATCGCTGCGAGATCCAGATCGGCCGGATGGAGCTCGAGCTGGCCCGCTTCGAAACGGGCGACGAAGAGCAGATCGTTGACGAGGCGAAGAAGCCGGTCCGCATTGCGATCGGCGACGTCGAGAAACCCCCGCTGTTCCTCGGACAGGTTGTCGTCGTCCAGAACGAGCTCGAGGTAGCCCATGATCGAGGTCAACGGTGTCCTGAGATCGTGCGAGATGAGCGCGACGAATTCGTCCTTGAGCCGATCGGCCTCGCGGAGCCGCTCGTTCTGCAGGAGGAGCTGCTGCTGCGCCGACTGCGCCTCGGCGCGCGCGACTCGTTCCTCGCGCCGGACCCGGTCGAATGACCGGACGAGCCCGGCGAGCCTGACGAGAACGAGGCCCGACAGCGCGGCCGATGCGATTGCCAGAGCGACTGCGTCGATCCTCCGATCGGTCAGCCGTTCCACGATCAGGATGACGGGTACGGTCGCGACCGCAATCCAGAGCACAAGCAGGCGCACGCGGCCTAGGCGGGGGCCGGAAGCGGGACTGAGCTTGGAGAGATCACGCATGGAGGGGCTGAGCGCGGCAGCGCCCCAGAGCACGTACGAGAGGAGCCACCCGGCGTCGAGCCAGGACGTCCCGGAAAAGGTCGACGGTGAGATGCCGTAGATCTCGTCGACCACGATGAGCAGGACGACGCTCGCCGTCAGGTAGCGATATGAGACCGTGCGCCGCGCGGGTGTCAAGGCAAGAAACACGAGCGCAGCGAGGAGCAGGATGTCCATCGCCGGATACGACAGCGCAACCAGTTGCCCGACCCAGTCGCCCGAGCTTGCCACGAGTGGGTGCATGACGAAGATCCAGTGGCAGATGCCGAACGCGACCGTCAGCAGAGCTGCGTCGGTCAGTCCTTCGCGCCGGCCCGTCGGCAACATGTGCAGCACGAGCAAGACCAGGCCGGCGGCCAGCAGTGGGTAGCCCGCGAGGTAGAAGACGTCGGCAACCGACGGAATCGGCGGGGCGCGATGCCAGATGCGGGCGTAGAAGTTGAAGAGGAGGTCGCCCACCGCGAAAGCCAGCAAGCCAGCGGCGAAGAGGTACCACGCTGCCGAGACTGCTGGTCGGTAGCGACGTGTTCCCACCAGGACTGCAACGGCGGAGCTTGCGCCGATGACGTCGTACAGCAACCACTGACCCATGCTGTTCCACGGCAGCACGAAGTAGAGCCCGGTGGCTGCAAGGCCCGCGACGAGATACACCCACGCGAGCGGCGTCGTGCGGAGTCTGGCGGCGGTCACATCTCTCTGCGATGCCTATCGGCAACAGATGCCCTTTCGATTAATGGCTGTCGCTGTAGTTCAGCGTCGCTGCGGCGCTGGTGTTGCCGGCAGCGTCTGTCGCCGTGACCGTGTAGGTAACGCTGATGGGCGAGGCCGGCGTGCCGTTTACCGTGGATACCAGAACGCTGTAGGAGCCGTTCGCTGCGGCCGTGGTCGCGTAGGAAGCCGTTGGTGCAGAGGTCTTGTTCACGCTGATCGAGGCGTTGGCCTCAGCGGTGCCGGCGACCTGGTCCGCAGTATGGGTGATGTCCGTATAGACCGCTGTCGGCGCGCCGGGAGCCACGGTGTCCTTGGTCACGGTGACGGTGCGAACCGACGACACGTTGCCCGCGAGATCCGTGGAGATGACGGAGAGGGTCAACGCGCCGTCGCCGAGACCCGCGACGTTGATGCCCGTGAAGTTGACCGTTCCCGCGCCGGCCGAGCCTGCGTGGGTCGTCGTCACCGTGCCGCCGAGCGTGGCGCTCAACGTGACGACGTCGGTCGTCAGCGAGCCTGCTGGAAGCGCTACCGCAACGGAAATGCTGGATGCGTTCGCGGAGTTGACGTATGCAGAGCCCGTACCGCCGCCGTTCGTCAGCGTGATCGAGGTCGCCTGGCCCGGAGCCGTCGCGTCCGCCGTGACACCCACCGTCGGGCTGTCGAGGCTGTCGAGCACGGGAGTCCCGCTGGAGACGGCGTGGATCTTGTAGGTGTACGCAGTCCCGTCCACCGTCGCCGTGTCGCTGTACGTCAATGCGACTTGAGGAGACGCGGTCAGCTTGGTGTAGGCGCCGCCACTCGAGCGGTAGACGTCGTAACCGGCGAGATTGGTCGTCGTGGTGGTCGCGCCCCACGAAAGGTCGATGCGGCCTGCCGGCTTCTGCGTCCCGGTCGGGGCGCCCGGTGCTTGCGGCGCCTCGTCGACGTGGAACGAGTAGTCGCGGTAGAGCCAGCTCACTCCGGAGAGTCCGAGGCGAAGCGTTCCGGTTCCTCTGCCCGCGACGGTCGTCGATGTCGCGACGCTGAGTGTCGTGGAGGCGCCCGCGGCCAGCGTGGCCGAGGTCCCTCCGCTAGAGGCGAAGACGGCCGACGTGACCTGCGGGACAGAAGAGAGGCTCAGCGTCGCGGTGCGCGTCGCGCTGCTGACGTTCGTGATCCGAAAGACGTTGGAGAAGGTTCGGGCCGACGGCACTGTTCCTAGGTCGATCGACAGCCCGTCCACGTTCCCTGAGGCAACCCCGGTCGACGTTCCCGGCTGGACGTCGGTACCGGGCGAAACGGAAAAGTAGTTCCGCAGCGCGTCCGCGGTGATGCTATTCGAGGGCGCTGCAAGGGAGCCCGTGAATGCTGCCGCGCTCAGCTGCGTGAAAAATCCCGCAACGGCGAGTGAGAGACAGGCGGTGACGACGAGCTTGCGCATCGAGCTACGCGCCGAGGGGCGCGATCGCCTCCTTGCGCCAGATCCACCGCAGCATGCCGACGAGCAAAGCGACAGCCCCCACGAGGATGAGCAGGCTGCGCACCTCGCGGGTGTGGGCGTAGAACAGGATGTAACCGGCGAAGGGCACGCTGAAGGAGACCCGTCCGACCTGGCCTGCAAGGCGAATCGTCCAGGGGTCGCGCGCCGGGTTCGCATCACCCTTCGTGCGGTAAGCGAGCCCGTGGGGGGTCTGGAGGACATCGATCACGCGATGAGTGACGAAGCGCCCCTTGACGTACGGGTCAGTGAAGGTGATCACGTCGCCGACTCGGACGTCCTGCGCGGGAATTGCGCGATCCATCGCGAGACCGCCGACGGGAATCCTGGGCTCCATCGAGCCGGAATACACGGCCACGGGCTTGTAACCGGCAACCGTGAGTGCAACGTAGGCGAGGGCGAAGGCGACGGTGGCCCCAGAAACGAGGACCACCGTTACCTTGCTCGCCGTCTTGATGAAACGCCGCACCGTTCGTCCTAGGCCTGGGTCGCAGACCAGTTGAACGTCGTGCTGGCGGCCAGCCCCTGGAGAAGGTTGTCGCCCGCATCCGTCCCGGTCGTCGGGAAGGTGACGTGGAAGTAGAAGGTGTGGGCTTCTCCGGCTGCGAACGTCCCGAGAGCGGCTGAGCTGATTGCGCCTAGCGAGCCGTCGTAGAGAGCCGTGCCGCCGTCGACGTCCTTGTACACCTTCAGGTTGAGCTGGCTTGCGAGAGGAGCACTACCGGTCGTCGAGCCGGCGAGCGTGTAGACGCCGGCGAGAGTTCCGGTGTTCGTGATCGTGACCGTGCCGGTGACCGAGTCGCCGATCTTCATTGCCGAGGCGTTGAAGATGGCACCGGAACCGGAGCGGGTCATGGAGAGCGTGCCAGAGGCGAAGGCGTTGGACGCGATCGCAGTCGGGGTCGCTGTGAAGTTTGCGAAGGTTCCCCCCACCGCCGCGACGGCAAGCACAGAGACAGCCGCCAAGCTGAGGAGGATCTTCGACAGTGGGAGGTTCTTGAGCATTGAGCGTGTAGTCCTTTCGGGTTTGGTTGACACGCTCACCATCGGCCCCCCTGGAATGGAGACGGGGGCTACCTCGGAATGAATTCCGTAGGAAGGAGATCCGGGCGAAAGCTCCGCTTTCGCCCGGATTTTGGGTACGGCGCCTCGCGCTGAACGTGCACGGGCCGAGCCCGCGCACTCCCATTTGTGCGGTTGGTCGGCCTTTGTTCCCTTCCGTATGAGCGCGGGCGCTCCGCGTCCGCGCCCACATCACTTCGCCTCCGGCTAAGCCCGGCTCCGCCTGGTCTTAGCCTGCGGCCTGGGTGGCTCTGCTGGACGCGCGGAGGATCAGGCTTTGCGCCAGCGGCCGAAGATCAGGCCGCCTAGGGTGAAACCCAGGCCAAAGGTTCCGATGGCGAAGCCCCCGATTGCGAGGGCTTTGCGCCAGTTCGAGAGTCGCTGCCAGCGCCCGAGCGCCTCGCGCTCTTCGGTCGTCAGAGGCTCTCCTCGGCGTTGCTTCCGGATCGCGCCCCCAGCCCGGAGACCGAGATAGAGGTCGTCGAAAATCTCGGCAGACTCTTCGGTCACGGGGGTCAGACTATAGCCTCCACCGGCTGTGCTCACACGTGTTTTGCACCTGTCCGACCTCCATTTCGGAGCTGGTGACGATGCGGCGATCGAGCGGGGGGCGCCGGTCCTGATCGACCGGTTTCAGCCCGAACTGGTGATCGCCAGCGGCGATTTGAGCCACCGTGGCCGCGAGAGCCAACTCGCGGCTTCCGCCCGATTCCTCCACGGTCTCGGCCGGCCCGTGCTCGCGATTCCGGGCAATCACGACATCCCCTATTCCTTTCCTGCGCGGTTCACGCAGTCCTTTCGCGCCTTCGAGGGGCAGTGGGAGACGACGGAGCCGACGTATTCGTCGCCGACACTCCACGTGATCGGGCTCAACTCGGTGCGTCCCTGGCGTCACCAGTCGGGCGGCATCCGGACTGGGCAGCTCACGCGCGCGGAGGAGCGACTGCGCCAGGGGGCGCCCGGCGCCTTCCGCATCGTCGTGCTCCACCACCATCTGATCGGCGCGCCGTGGCGCTCGCGGAAGAAGCCCGTCGCCCGCCGCAACCATGTGCTCGGCTCGCTGGTGGGGGCCGGCGCCGACCTCATCCTGGCCGGCCACATCCACCAGGCGGCCGTGAGCGAACGCCACGAGTTCGAGATCGTGCGCGGCGGCGAACGTTCCGTGGTCGTGTCGGTCGCGCCCGGACTGGGCCAGCCTCGGCCGAAGCGCCAGGGCGAGGCGCGCGGACTGCACCTCTACGAGCTCGAGGAGAACTTCCTCCACGTTCGGACGTATGTCTGGCGGGACACGGATTGGGGTCTCACGGCCGAGCGCCAGTTTCCGCGCGGCCGTGAGACCCTCGAATCCGAACCTGTCTAGACGATTCTCGCCGCGCCTAGCCGCCGCTCAGCTGGCTCTTCTTCAGCTCGAATTCCTCGTCGGTGAGGATTCCGGCGTCGTGAAGGTCGCTGAGCTTGCGGAGGTTCGAGTCGGCCGTGCTCTCGTCCCGCGCGCCCTGTGCCTGCCGCGCCAGGTCCTCCATCTTTTGCCGCCGCTCCTGGAACTTGTCGATGCCGATCCCACGTTCGGGGAACTTCAGCGCGTCGGGTCCCGTGAGGGGCCGCTTCTGGACGAAGCGCCGGTAGGCCACCACGAGCAGAACCGCGCCCAGGAACGAGAGCAGCCCGATCGCCTGTGTCCCCCTCCCCCAGATTGCGATCGCGATCCCGCCCCCGACGGCCGAGCCGACCAGCCCGATTGCGACCGTCAGCCAGACGGGCATCGGGTCGGGCCCGGGAACTGCCAGCCTCGCCAGCCCGCCCGTGATGAAGCCGAAGAACATGATGAGGATGATCGAGCCGAGCACGGGCGGAGTCTAAGCGGTTGCAGACGCGGGAGCTTGCGCGGCCGCTATGAGCTCGCGCCGCAGCTCCTTGATCTCGTCGCGCAGCTTTGCCGCATATTCGAACCGGAGCTCCTCCGCCGCAGTGAACATCTCTTCCTCGAGCTCGATGACGAGCTTCTCGAGGTCGCTCGGTGTCATTCCCTCGAGATCCTTGCGGCCCCGGCGCCGCTTCGAGCTCGGCACGGTGGGTGAGTCGAGCGTGAGGAACTCCGCGATGTCGGAGACTCCCTTGACGATCGATTCCGGCGTGATCCCGTGCTCCTCGTTGTAGGCGAGCTGCACCGAGCGGCGCCGGTTCGTCTCGCCCAGCGCCCCTTCAATCGCTTCCGTGCGCTTGTCGGCGTACATCAGCACCTTGCCGTTGATGTGGCGTGCCGCGCGGCCGATCGTCTGGATCAGAGCCGTCTTGCCGCGCAGGAAGCCCTCCTTGTCGGCGTCGAGGATGGCGACCAACGAGACCTCCGGCAGATCGAGCCCCTCCCGCAGAAGGTTGACTCCGACCAGCACGTCGTAGTCGCCGAGGCGTAGCTCCCGGATGATCTGAATCCGCTCGAGCGTGTCGATCTCCGAGTGGAGGTAGCGCGCCTTGACGCCGGACTCGAGCAGATAGTCCGTCAGGTCTTCGGCCATCTTCTTCGTCAGCGTGGTGACCAGCACGCGCTCGCCGACCTCTTCGCGACGCCGGATCTCGTTCAGCAGATCGTCGATCTGGTTGTGCGTCGCGCGCAGCTCCACCTCGGGATCGACGACACCGGTCGGCCTGATCAACTGCTCGGCCACGCGCGTGGCATGGCGACCCTCGAACGGGCCAGGCGTCGCAGAGACGAAAACGAGTTGTGGCACCTTCTCGAGGAACTCGTCGAACCGGAGCGGCCGGTTGTCGAGCGCAGAGGGAAGCCGGAACCCGTAGTCGACCAGCGTCTGCTTGCGAGAGCGGTCGCCCTCGTGCATGCCGCCGATCTGTGGGATGGTCTGGTGAGACTCGTCGACGAAGACGACGAAGTCCTTCGGGAAGTAGTCGAGCAGCGTGAACGGGTGCGTCCCCGGGGCGCGCCCTTCGAGGATGCGCGAATAGTTCTCGATCCCGTTGCAGAAGCCGAGCTCCTGCATCATCTCCAGGTCGTACTCGGTGCGCTGTCGCAGCCGGTGCGCCTCCAGCATCTTCCCTTCGATCTCGAGCCGCTTGACGCTCTCCTCCAGCTCGTGCCTGATCTCGGAGACGGCCCGTTCGATCGTCGGCCGGGACGTCACGTACTCGGTCGCCGGCCAGATCGCGATGTTGTCGAGCTTCGCGTAGATCTCGCCCGTGAGTGGATCGAAGTGGCTGATCTGCTCGACCTCGTCGCCGAAGAAGGAGATCCGATACGCGGTTTCCTGGTTCGCGGGTTGCACTTCGACGACGTCGCCCTTCACGCGGAAGCGCCCGCGGCCGAGCACGGCGTCGTTGCGCACGTACTGCGAATCGATCAGCTTCCGCAGCATCAGGTCGCGGTCGTGTTCCTGTCCGACCTCGAGGATGATCACGCGCTCGCGCCACTCCTCCGGCGAGCCGAGGCCGTAGATGCAGGAGACCGACGCGACCACGACGACGTCGCGTCTCGTGAAGAGCGCCGACGTCGCAGCGAGCCTGAGCCGCGCGATGTCGTCGTTCTGGGAGGAGTCCTTCTCGATGTAGAGATCGGCCTGCGGCACGTACGCCTCGGGCTGGTAGTAGTCGTAGTAGGAGACGAAGTATTCGACCGCGTTCTCCGGGAAGAACTCGCGGAACTCGTTGCAGAGCTGTGCCGCGAGCGTCTTGTTGTGGGCGATCACCAACGCAGGCCGGCCGACCTTCTCGATCGTCCAGGCCATCGTGGCCGTCTTGCCCGTGCCCGTCGCGCCCAGCAGCGTCTGGTAGCGCTCGCCTGCCTCGAGACCTTCGGACAGGGTCGTCACTGCTGTCGGCTGATCGCCCGTGGGTCGGTACGAGGAGGTTGTTTTGAACTCGGCCATCTAGGCCAAGGGTAGCCTCCATGGATGTCGTGACCGAACGATCCGAGGCACGTCCGCCTTACTGGGCATACGCGACGATCACGGGCGGCTACGCGGCGGTCTCGCGCTGACCGGCAAGACCAACGAGCTCGAGAGCGAGGGGTCGTCGAGTCTCGGCGGAGGCCCGACCGGGCGCTTCCACGCTGTCCAGGAAGCGGGCTAACCTTGTTCCGTTCGAATCCGTCTTACCAGCGTGCGCCTTCGACTTCCCCTGCTCCTCGGCTGCTGTATCGCCGCGCTCGCCGCGGCCACGGCTGCCTCTGCCTATCCATGGCCGATCAAGCCCTTCAACAAGCAGCATCCGATTCGGGGGAACTTCGGAGATCCGCGCACGCTGTTCCGCAACACGATGCTCACCGACGGCCTGCAGGGACCCGGGACGTTCCTCTTCCACAACGGCATCGACATCACCGCTCCTGAGGGGACACCGGTGTATCCGGTCGTCTCTGGAACGGTGCACTTGATCGATGGCACGGCCATCTCCGTCAGGACGAGGGATGGGACCGACCGAGTCTTCCAGTACTACCACCTGATCCTGAAAGTTCGGGAGGGACAGTATGTCGTCGCAGGCAAGACGATTCTCGGGACGGTGTTGCGCGCCTACGGTCACGTCCATCTGTCCGAGATTCGCGGGACCCACATCTGGAATCCGCTCGCGCGCGGCGGCATTGCGCCCTACCACGACCACACGGTTCCGCAGGTGCGCGCCATCAACGTGCGCCCGGCGGGTTCCTTGCTGCCGTTCGACAGCGAGAACGTCTGCGGCAACGTTTCGTTCGTCGTCGCAGCGGACGACACGGCGCCGTTGGCTGTCCCGGGCAGTTACGCGGGCTTCCCACTCTCGCCGACGCTCGTCACCTGGTCGCTCGCGAGGATCGGCGGTCTGACCTATGTGGACGATGTGACTGCGGCTGATTTCCGCACGACCCTGCCCATCTCGCGGGATTTCTGGAGCGTCTACGCGCGCGGCAGCTACCAGAATTCGCCGAGGTTCTCGAACCGGCAGTACTTCATGCCGGGACGGTTCCTCTACAACCTCGCGAGCTTCGTCGACACGCGCGCGTTCCCGAACGGGCTGTACGAGATCGACGTGAGAGTCGCGGACATGCGTGGAAACAGCTCCGACGCCGCGCTGCAGTTCAAGATCGAGAACCGTGCCGGCACCGAGACCGGCTGTACGCGTTAGAGGCCGAGCTCGGCGCCGTAGGCGCGACGATAGATCCGCTTCAACTGCTCGACGCGCGTGACATAGGCGCGCGTCTCCGCGAACTGGATGCCTTCGCCTCGGCGACGCCAGCGATCGACATTGTCCTGGCCCGCGTTGTACGCGGCCAGGGCAGCCCGTTCGTCGCCGTACTTGTCGAGGAGGTGGCGGAGGTACCAGGCGCCGTAACGAACGTTGATCTCGGGGTTGTAGAGATCGTCGACCCGGAACTGCGAGCCTCCGGTATGGATGGCGATTCCCTTCGCGGTGTCGGGGAGGAGCTGCATCAATCCGATTGCGCCGGAGCTCGACCGAGCGTCAGCCTTGAACTTCGACTCCTGATAGATGACAGCCGCCAGGAGCGCCGGGTCGAGGTCGTAGTTTCGCGCGTGCCCACGGACGATCTGCTGATACGAGAGCGGATACCAGAGCCGCTCCCACCAGCCCGGCTTGGACGACTGCAACGAGGCGAAGGTCACGAGCAGCGCCCCGACGAGCACCACCATGCCGACGATGCGTTTCACGGCACGAGGTCTGCCATCACGCCGGCGACGAACGCGTCCAGCTCTGCGAGCGTGCCGGCGTTGACGTACGCGTAGTCGCCGAGCCGGATTTTCTCCTCGTCCGGAAGGAGCCGGTGCTCCCGTTCGTCGGAGATCGGCCTGCGCTGCGCCCGTAGCTCAGGCGGCGCGGTGATCACCACGACGATGTCGAAGCGCTTGTCGCCGCCGGTCTCGTAGAGGAGAGGCACCTCGGTCACGGTCACCGCAGGTGGATCGGGGCCCTCGGCGAGCCCCTGCCGCCAGGCGGAGTGATCCTGGACGACTCTCGGGTGCAGCAGCTCTTCGAGCCAGTCGAGCTGCTCCGGATCGTTGAAGACGATGCGGGCGACCGCGGCCCGGTCGGCACCGTCGCTTCCAATCACCTCAGGGCCGAAGCGCTCGACCAGTTCCCGCCGGACCTCCGGATCGCTTCGGAGCAGATGGTGCACGATCTCGTCACTCGACCTCGTCGCAGCACCGTGACGCCCGAACGCCTCGAGCGCTGAGCTCTTGCCGGCGCCGATTCCACCGGTGATCGCGACGGCGAGAGGCGGCTTGGCGTTAGTGCTCGTCGGAAACGGGCTCGGCGGGAGCGGGTGCTTCGTCGGCGGCGGCCGGATCGACTTCGTCGCCTGCATCCACTGCCTCGCGCTCCACTGCCTCAGCTGTGGCCGCGCCCGGCGGTGCATCAAGCTCCGGGGCCAACGGCGCAGAGGCCGAGTCGCTGAAGACGTCCTCGGACAGGTCGAGGTGCGGCGTTCCCTCGATCGGGCCTTCCGACTCCGCGCGACGCTCGGCGTCGACACGCTTGAGTGAAAGCGACAACCGGCGTCGTTCCGCATCGACCTCGAGGATCAGCACCGGCACGGTGTCGCCCTGCGAAACGACCTCGCGCGGATTCTCAACGTGATGCTGCGCGAGCTCGGAGATGTGTACGAGGCCCTCGACGCCCGGGAGGATCTCGACGAACGCGCCGAACGTGACCACCTTCGTCACCTTCCCCTCGACGACGTCGCCCTCCTTGTGCTGCTCCAGGACCTGCTGCCACGGGTCGGACTGGGTCTGCTTGAGGCCGAGCGAGATGCGCTGGCGCTCGCGATCGATGTCGAGAACCTTCACCTTGACCGTCTGCCCGATCTCGAGCACCTCCGACGGATGGTTCACGTGCGACCACGACAGCTCGGAGATGTGGATGAGGCCGTCCATCCCGTCGAGATCGACGAACGCGCCGAAGTCGACGATGTTGGAAATCTGTCCCTCGACGACGTCGCCCGGGTTCAGGCGGTCGAGGATCGCCTGGCGCATCTCCTTGCGCTCGTCCTCGAGGACGGCGCGACGGGAGAGCACGACGTTGTTGCGCGAGCGGTTGAGCTCGATCACCTTGCAGCGGAGCTCCTGGCCGAGGAACTCGTCGAGATCCTGGACGCGGCGGATGTCGACGAGCGAAGCGGGCAGGAACCCGCGCACGCCGAGGTCGAGGATCAGGCCGCCCTTGACGACCTCGATCACGCGTCCGGTGACCGCCTCGCCGCTCTCGGCGGCGGCCTCGATCGCCTTCCAGGCGAGCTCGAAGCGTGCGCGCTTCTTCGACAGGATCAGGCGCCCTTCAGCGTCCTCCTTCGTCATCACGAGCGCGTCGATCTCGTCCCCGAGCGAGACCTCGTCCTCCGGGTTCACCGAGCGCCGGATCGAGAGCTCGGCCACCGGAATCACGCCCTCGGACTTGTAGCCGATGTCCACGAGCACCTCGTCCTTGTCCACCCGAACGACTTGGCCGTGGACGACCTCGCCCTCGTTGATGGTCGGGAAGGTGGACTCGTAGTCCGGGATCAGATCGCCGTCCGGACCGGTGATCCAGACGCCGTCGCCTGCAATTCTCTGCTCGGTTTGCTCGGTGGCCATCAGCGGTCGATCAGTATAGCCAGGCGCTTGAAATGGCCCTGCCGCCCCCTAGGACTTGGCCTCGCTCCAGTCGTCTCCGACGCCGATCTCGACGGCCAGCGGCGGGTCGAGCGGGTAGGCACGGCACATCTCCTCCCTGACCAGCTCTCGCACCGGGCCGACCTCCGCCTCGGGCACCTCGAGCAGGAGCTCGTCGTGCACCTGGAGGACGAGGCGCGCGCTCCGGCCCTCGTCGCGGAGGCGCCGGTGGATCGCGATCATCGCCTTCTTGATGATGTCCGCGTTCGAGCCCTGCATGACGAAATTCACCGCGAGGCGCTCGCCCAGCGAGCGCGTGGCCCGGTTGGACGCACGGATCTCCGGCGTCGGCCGGCGTCGCCCGAGCAGGCTCGTCGCGTAGCCGTCGCGCTTCGCCTGCTCGATCGTGCGCTGGATGAAGTCCTGCACCAGCGGGAAGCGCGCGAGGTACGCGTCGATGTACTGCTGCGCCTGGTCGCGAGGGATCTCGAGATTCTCCGAGAGGCCGAACGCAGAAATGCCGTAGACGATCCCGAAGTTGATCATCTTCGCGATCGAGCGGTCGCCTGACGTCAACTCCGTCGGGTCCTTGCCGAGCACCTCGACAGCGGTGGCGGTGTGGATGTCGTCGCCGCGCGCGAACGCTTCGCGCAGCTTCGGCTCGCCGGACACGTGCGCGAGGATGCGCAACTCGATCTGCGAGTAGTCGGCGGACAGCAACCGTGAGCCGGCTTCGGGAACGAACGCGGAGCGGATTTCCTTGCCGAGCTCGGTGCGAATCGGGATCGCCTGCAGGTTCGGGTTCGTCGTCGAGAGTCGGCCCGTCGACGCGACGGTCTGGTTGAACGTCGTGTGCAGGCGCGCGTCCGCCTCCGACAGCAGTGACGGCAGCGGCCCGAGGTACGTGTTGAGCAGCTTCGAGTACTCGCGCCACTCCTCGATCACCGGCACGATCTCGTGCTCGGCGCGAATCGAGCGGAGCACACGCGTGTCCGTCGAGTATCCGGTCTTGCCCTTGCGCCCCGGCGTCAGCTGCAGCTTCTCGAACAGGATACGCGCGACCTGCTGCGTCGAGCCGAGCATGAACTCTTCGCCCGCAAGCTCGTAGGCCTTGGCCTCGAGCTCCTCGACCCGGTCTGCGAGCCGAGCGGTGATCTCACCCATGCGGTACGTGTCGATCTTGACGCCGGCGTCTTCCATCGCAGCGAGCACCGCGGTCAACGGCAGCTCGATGTCGCGATAGAGATCCTCGGCGCCTCGTTCGCGGACACGCTCGAGCATGGTCGGAGCGAGCCGTCGCGGAATCTCCGCGTGCCGGACGAGCGCCGCCGTCTCGTCGTCCACTGCGGGGAAAGGAATGGGCTCGACGCCGTACTCCTGCGCGAGGTCGTCGAGCTCATAGCCCGCACGCCCGGGCTCGATCAAATACGCCAGCAACATCGTGTCCTCGGCCGGCTCCATCGTCAGCCGTGGCAAAGCCTTGAAGTCATGCGCAACGAGATCCGCCTCGTCGAGCCGTCGCTCGAGGCCCGCCTCCCACTGGCCAACGACGACGCCGTCCTCCTGTGCGAGTGCGAACCGGCCGTCGCGGATCGCGAGTGAGGCGCGGCCGCGCACCTCCGGCAGCTCTCCCTCCTGCCAGCCGACCTGCGTCCCCTGGACGCGCATCGGCTGAGCCGGCACCGCCTCGTCGAGGATGTCGACGCGGCCCAGCAGGTTGCGGAACTCGAAGCGGCGGAACATCTCACGCAACTCGGAACGGTCGGGCGGCAGCAGAACGAGCTCGGCGGGATCGCAGTTGAGATCCAGGTCGCGCCGCATCGTCGCGAGCTGCTTGGATTGGCGCGCCTGCTCGGCAAGCTCGGTGATGTTCTTGCGTCGCGCCGGTGACAGCTCGTCGGCGTGTTCGATCACTTCTTCGAGCGAGCCGTACTGCGCGATCAGCTGGCCGGCGGTCTTGTCGCCGATGCCGGGAATTCCCGGAATGTTGTCAGATGTGTCGCCCTTCAACCCGATGAAGTCCGGAATCTGGTCGGGCCGGATCCCGTAGCGCGCCTCGACGCGATCGGGCGTGTAGACCTGAACATCCGAGACGCCTCGCGGCGTCATCATCAGGCTGACGTTGTCGGAGACGAGTTGAAACGCATCACGGTCCGTCGACACGATCGCCGTCCTGATCCCGGCCTCGTCGGCGCGCGTCGCCAGTGTGGCGATGACGTCGTCCGCCTCCCAGCCCTCGAACTCGAGGTTGCGGTAGCCGAA
>DAITAW010000108.1:0-8195 GCA_036824055.1 Gaiellaceae bacterium
GGCACCCGGCTCTTCCTGTCGGAGGAGACGGTGAAGTCGCACGTGCGCCACCTGCACTCGCAGGCGTGCGCGGATGCTTGACCTGAACCTGACGGACGAGATCACGGTTGGCGCGACGCCGGACGTGTTCGCGCGCAGCACGACTCGCCGGACCACCACCCAGCGCCGAAGCGCCGCGCTGTAGCGCTGGAAGCTCGCCGACTTGCCGGCAAACGACTGGGCGGCGAAGACGCGCAAGGAGTAGCGATGCGGCGCGACCTTCCTGAGCCGAAGCCGGGGCCCGGGATCCACACGATTACAAGCCGGTCGTATCGAGGTATTCACCGGCGAACTTCATCGGGTTCGTAGGTGCACCGGTCACGTCCTGGCTCTCCGTCCGCACCGTGCCAAAAGGCTCGTAAACCTCTGTCCACTGCTTGACGCCATGGACGTTAACAGCGCAGTGCCCTTTTTCAAGCTGGGCCTGGGTTTGCTCGTGATCTAGCCCCCACTCGCCCCCACTCCGTAAGCCCGCGAAAATTGTTGCCTTGAGAGGCAACAGCGGAGCGAGGGTTTGTGCCGCGGAAGGGCCGAAGTGCGACAGAGCGGCGAGCGCCAAGATCAGGCGCGAAGCTTCCTCGCGGTCTGACGATAACCCCTCGACGCGGTCTCCGTCGCGGCTTATCGTGCCGCTGTTTCGCCGACCCGGTCGAGCGGCCGCCGGGAGCCGAAGATTGGCCGCAGCCGGGGCCGGTCGGATCGTCGTCGTTTCGTCGCCAAAGGAGTCTGGCTTCCGTGTCAATTGATGGTTGCCGGGCCGGGGGAAGGTTGCCAGCGGGCGGCGCCGAGGGGCGTTCAGCTGGGCGGCTCGCCGAGCCTGGCAACCTTCCCCGGTAGGCTGCGGGCGTGCCCGCAGCTCCCAAGATCAGCGCCCAGGACGAGGCAACCATCCTCGCACGAAACAACGCTGGCGAGCCGCTGCGGGCGATCGCCCCCGACTACGGCGTCAGCCATCAGGCGCTCTCGAAGCGGCTCAGGCGCGCACGTCCACCGCCGGCGCAGCAGCGCCAGCGTCAGCCCCAGCAGGCGGCCGAACCCGCCGGCGGACGCGCAGCGGTTGCTGTCGCAGCTGTCAGTCCGTCGGGCCGCGGCCTGGCGGAGGGGCTCGTCCGGCTGCGCCGCGGCAAGGAGGCTCGCTGGGTCGACCCGCTCGCCGAGTCGGCGCGCTACGAGCAGCTGCTCACCGAAGGGTTCAGCGCCTAACCAACGCCCGCGTGGCGATCGCGGCCGACGCACCCGCGTCCCGGAGAGCGGAGATCGCCGCTCCGCCGCGACCGATCTGCTGTCGCGGTTTGGCGGAAAGGCGACAATCGTGTCCGCGTCGGACTACGTTTCTACGTTTTGCCGGCGAGGGGGTTGAGCCGGATCTCGTTTGGCTCTGCCGGTCGGACTACGTTTCTACGTTTTGCCCGGGTGTGGCTGCGGGAGCGTGGCGGGTGGCTGCTCTGGGTGGTCTGCTGGGGGCATTTCCGCCGGTGCTGGCGGGGTGGTGTCGGCGAGGCGGCGGGCGTCTTGGGCCGGTCGTTGTTGCTACCTGCGTGCCAGCTTGCGAGTACGGCGGCGAGGAGGTCGCGTTCTTGGGGTGCGTTGGGCGTCTTCGTCCGGCTTGGCGCCAGGGCCAGGGCCAGGGCCAGGGCCAGGGCCAGGGCCAGGGCCAGGGGAAGCGTGGATTGACTGAGAGAGCGGGCGAGCGGCAGGGCCGGTGCCGTTTTCGGGCTCTTCTGCGGTAGAAACTCTCGCTCCGCTGTTGCCTGTCTGGTGAGTAGGCAGCGGCCCTGGCCGAGCAGGGCGTAGGCACCGCTCGACCCGGCAGCGTAGCGCCGCGGTCGACCGGCGAAGGCAAGCCGTGCCCCTCGCCTCGCTGCTTGCCCGCGCATTACGCGCTCGCCGTCAAAACCGTGCAGCCGCGCAGAGATTGCGTGATGAAGGACGTTCGCAGCGTTCCGGCTGACCCGCAGGAGACAACGATCGCCCAGCCGCCGGGCGTAGTGCGGGTTCCTACTTTCCAGGTCCAACTGACGCGGCCGCCGACTGGACACTTCGGGTAGAGACCTTGCGCGTGGGAAGGACCGCTCTTGTAGTAGACGGTGATCGAGCAGCTGCGTTCGGGGCCGGAAGCAAAAGGCGCGCCGGAGCGAGCCCCGTGTCACGCGGGCCAGAGCGGAGCAATCCGAGAATCAGCGCCTGAGTCGGGTTGACCAGAACTGGCGAAGGTGCTAAGGATGATCGTCTGCGGCACCTAAGGTGCTGATGATTGCCTACGGTTTCATGAAGGGGAGAGACCTTGCGGACGAGCCTATTTGGGAAAATTGGACTGTTAGTCGTGACCATCGCTGCCATCGCGGCCGTGGCGACGAGCGTCGCAGGCGGTGTGACTACACCGCTGCCAACCTTGTCGTTGCTCGTGGCGCCGAAGCCGCTGGTCACGGCCGGCGAGAATGTGCTCGGCGTCGTGAAGTTCTCGTATGACGTGAACGCGTCGCCGACGACGATCACGCATGTCTATGAGATCGTGACGATCACGCCTGCCCTGTCGTCGATTTCGCAGTTCAAGGGCGGCCTTTCGAGCTCGGGTTGCGCTCTCCAGGCCCTCGGCACGGTTAGCAGCACGGTGAGATGCGATCTTGGCGATCTCAATGCCGGCGACAAGCGCACGATTTTCGTCGTCGTGGGCGCCCCTAGCACGGGCACCTCGATCGCGATGGAGGGCGCCGCCTTCTGGAACGAGAACGTCAACGGCAGCAATCCCCAGCCGAACAATATGGTGAGCGCCTCGCCGGACTCGACCGCTGTAATTGCCGGCACCGGCGTCGTCAATGGGAGCGGCAAGTGCACGGCCGGAGGGTCCTCGCTCGACACGAGCGCGCAGTTCGGCGGCGGCAATCAGCAGGCCACGCACATCGACTATCCTGGAAATGACCAGGGCTTCCCGTGCACGCCGGCCGCTATTCAGGACGATCTGACGCCTGCGAGCGACGGCTCATGCGCCGGCGGAGTGCGGGCCTGCAGGTTCTCGCAGATCGTGCTGCCGAAGCTGGCAGCCGGGAGCTTCGCCACCGATGTCATCACCTTCGACGGTTCGCTCTTCCCGTCGCCCGGTTCGGGTCCGAATCCGAACAAGTTCCAGGTTTTGGAGCTCCTCGATCCCCCGGACGCAACGACCGAGCCAGTGCCGCTGTGTTCTTCTGGAACCAGGAGCACGGGCGGAGCATGTGAGGTGAGTGCGGTGAAATTCGGAACGCGCGGGATTCAGGTCGTGCTCAGTGTCCGCGGCAGCACGATCGACCCGAGGTACGGCGGCTAGAAGCAGGTTCTAGGGGACGCGCGCGGCGGTCCTCGGGAGGACCTCCGCGCGCAGCGCCTCCACACGGGCGGCGGGGACTCGCATCTGCTTGAGTCGGCAGAGCTCGGCGGCCTCTTCGAGTGCGCTGAGCGCGGCGTCCGCGCTCCCTGCAGCACCGAACAGGCGCGCAAGATCGAGTAGGGCCTCCACTCTGATCACCGGAGCCTCCGTCGGCGGGAGAATCTCGACGCCTTCTTGCGCAATCGCGACTGCCTCCGCCACCGATCCCTGCTGGGCCAGCACCTGGGCCTGCAGCAACCGCAGCAACGCCTGGAGCTCCACGTCGTCGTGCGCTGCGAGCTCCTGGGCTTTGCGGGCGAAGGTCTCCGCTTCTTCGGTTGCGCCCCGCATGAAGAGCACCTGTGCGAGCAGCGCGGCGACGAGCGGCCGGAAGTAGAGCTCGCCCATCGACTCGAGACGCTCGTAATCGCGCCGAAGGTCCGCCTCGGCCTTTTCGGGGTTTCCGGCGAGAAGCTCAACCCGGGCGGACGTGAGTGACGTCGAGGCAGCGAAGACAGCAGAACCGAGATCCTCGAGCAGCGTCCGTGCCCGTCCGTACGCCGCGCGCGCCTCCTCGAACCGGCCGTCGAGCGTGAGCAGCGTTGACAGCGAGCAGAGCACGATCGCTTCGGACTGCCTGTGGCCGAGGTCCCGCGTGAGGATCTCCTCACAGATTGCAATGGCTTCGGGCACCGGGGTCGGACCGTCGCAGAGTGAGTACGCGTACGCGCTCGACAGCCGGGCCTCCTGGCGCCGGTCACCCGCGGCGCGTGCGTACTCGAGGGCGCGTTGCTGGGCCGAGGCGGCCGCTTCCCAGCGGCACACCGTCGCATGGAGGAACGCCACCATCCGCCACGCCTTCGCGAGCTGTTCGTGCGCTTCGCGCTCCTCGAGGATCGGGATGAGAGCCTTGGTCTCCCGTTCGATGTCGCCGCGCCAACGGTCGAGATCCTCTGCCGCGTGATGTCGCACGAGCAGCTGAGTCAGGAGCGCGTCGGCACGCAGCGTTTCGTCTCGGAGTGCGGACGCGCCGGCCAGGGCCTCATCGAGGAAGACCTCTGCCCAGGCGAACTCGCCGATCTCCATCATCGCCTCGCCGAGGTCCGGGAGGAGCTCGAGTCGTGCAGGATCGCGTTCGGGCAGGAGCGCTGCGGCTCGCCGGAGCAGATTCGAGGCTGCCGCCATGTCCCCACGGGCGAAAGCGCGGCGTCCGGCAGCCGCGAGTCGGCCCGACCCGCGGTCCCCGAGCTCGAGGCCGTGCTCGTCAAGGGGCCCAAGCTCGACGAGGTACTGGTAGGCCTGCTCGAGGTGGTAGCCGAGGATCTCGTCGAACTGTGCTTGCCGGTCGCGGTCACGGTTGACGCGTTCCGCCCAATTCGCGAACTGCTCGTGCATCGTCGCCCGCGCGCGCTTGAGGATTCCCTGATAGGCGGCGTCGCGGATGAGAATGTGGTGGAAGCGGTAGTCCAGGTCGCTTTCGTCTGGCTCGGGCCGGACGAGTTGCTTTTGCGTCATCGAGACGAGGTGGCTCTCGACCTCGGGACGGACAAGGTCCGGGACTAGCTCGTCGACGGCTGCTTGGTCGAAGACGAGACCGATCACGGAGGCGGGTTCGATCACGGCACGTTCCTGGGGCGTGAGCAGGTCGAGTCGTGCGGCGAGTAGCGCTTGGATCGAACCCGGGATGGCGAGGTCGGACAAGTCGCCGGTGGGAACCCAGCGACCTTCTTCCTGTCGCAGGAGCCCGTCGTCGATCATCATCGAAAGGACCTGCTGAACGAAGAGTGGGTTCCCTTCGGCCGAGGCGATGATCCGATCGCGAACTTCAGCAGGGAAAGGCGCGTCACCGAGGAGATGTTCGACGATGCGTTCGCTTTCCTCAGCTGAGAGCGGCTCGAGCTCGATCAGCGGCCCGCTCCGCTCTGACCACTCGGGTCGCTGCTCGAGGAGTTCCGGACGAGCTGCGCAGAGCAGGAGAAGTGGCGCGGACGCAGTCGTCTCGAGATGCTCGATCAGGTCGAGAAAGGCCGACTCCGCCCAGTGAATGTCTTCGAAGACGACGACAAGCGGCTGGCGAGCAGCTTGAAGCTCGAGCAGCTTCCGCGTGCCCCAGAAGACCTCGTCCAGCGGGTAGTCGGTTTCTCCCAGCCCAACCGCCGAGGCGACGCGTGCGACCGCGTCTTCGCCGCCCGGGCCGGCGACCTGAAGGAGTTTCGCGCGCGCCTCCTCCGGTGTGTCGTCATCGCGGATCGCGGCCGCGTCGCGGACGATCTCCACCAGCGGCCAGAAGGTGATCCCGCGACCGTAAGGCAAACACCTTCCTCTCAGCACGCGCGCGTCGGCCTGGGCAGCGTGAGCAAACTCTTCGATCAGACGTGACTTGCCGACGCCCGCCTGGGCGATGAGCGTGACGAGACGGCACGAGCGGTCGCGAACGGTCGCCGTGAGCTCGTCGGCGAGGACAGCGAGTTCCCGTGCACGACCCACGAGCGGGCTGTCGTGCCTGCGCTCGACACTCTCAACCTCTCGGACCGAGATGAGCCGGTAGGCCGGAACGCGCTCTGCCTTCCCTTTCAGCTCGAGGGGCTCAACGGGCTCGACTTCGACCGCATGGCGGACTAGGCGGTAGGTTGCTTCGCCCACGAGAACCTCGCACGTCGGAGCAGCTTGCTCGAGACGTGCGGCGGTGTTGACGGTATCGCCGGTTACGAGTCGCTGGCCAGTGGTCGGATCGCCCGCGACCACCTCGCCCGTGTTGACGCCTGTGCGGTTGCCGATCGTGACACCCCAGCGGCGGTCGAGTTCCTCGTTGAGCACGGCGAGCCGCTCCCGCATCTCGGCGGCCGCTCGCACAGCGCGGAGCGCGTCGTCCTCGTGAACGCGCGGCAAGCCGAAGACGGCCATGATCGCGTCGCCGATGTATTTCTCGATCGTGCCACCGTGGCGCTCGAGCGCGCCACGCATCTCGTCGAAGTAGCGCGACATGACCTCGCGCACCGCCTCCGAGTCGAGCTTCTCCGCCATCGCCGTCGATCCCTTGAGATCGGAGAAGACGATCGTCACGGTCTTTCGGACTTCCTGCGGAGGAAGCGTCGGGGCGAGCGCCGTCCCGCAGAAACCACAGAGACGGAACTTTTCCGGGTTCTCCTCGCCGCAGTTCGGACAGAGGACCATGGCGTCGAGCCTAGCTAGGAGAGCGGCGCAGGCCCGATCCCGAGCCCGAGCATGTCGAATGAAGCGCAACCAGTGTGCGGCATTCTGCGCATTCAGCGAGTGTGACACTGTGGCGCGCGGAGTACAACCGTACGACGGCGCAGCGCTTGCCCCGGACGACACCGTTGTAGGCTTGGTCGCTACATGACGGGCTCGCCGACGCAAAGGAACGTGCTCGTCGTGGACGACCACGCCCCGATGCGGACACTCTGCCGTGTCAATCTTGAAGCGGCCGGTTTCCGGGTCCTCGAGGCGGCGGACGGTGACGAGGCACTCGCTGTTGTAAGAGCCGATCGCCCAGACGCGATCCTGCTGGACATCATGATGCCGCGCGTCTCGGGCTGGGAAGTCGCCGCCACACTGCTTGCCGACCACGCCACCAACCAAATTCCGATCATCTTCATCACCGCGCGTAGCGGCGTCCCCGACCAGGTCCGTGCGTTCGAACTGGGAGCGCAGGCGTACCTGACCAAGCCTTTCGATCCCGCCGGACTTACCGCCACGGTCACGAAGGTTCTGGATCAAATCGATCGAGGCGAGCGCGACGCAGACCTCGCCGAGACGCTCGCCGCACTCAAAAGGGAACAACAGGAGCTGGAGGGCAAGACGCTGCGGCCCAGGTAAGCGACGCTGCTTCAGCCTGGTAGCCGGTGGCGCTCGTGATCGTCTGCCCGCTCCCGGTGTCCATCGTGTCCTCGTCGGTCGTCGTACCGGCGCTGCCCGCGCTTCTTCCGACGGAGATCGTGCCCTTCATGCCCTGGGCCCCGTGGCCGTCGATCGGGCAGTACAGCTCATAGGACCCGTCCTGGGCGAGCGTGACCCGCAGCGTGGCGCTGGCGCCGGGCTCGACGTCCCCCGTCTTCCGAGCCCATTCCCTTCGATCTCGAGCGCGGGTGATATGGCCGTGTGGGGTGTCAAAACTCGGTTAACCGGCTGCAAATCCGTGATTTTTCGGGATGTGGACCGAGTTTTTGGGCACCCCACAGAGGAAGATCAGCCCGAGGACAGGATCGCGGTGCTGCGCAGCCGTCAGCGTCGAGTTGGCGCGCAGCTCATCCGCTGCGGCCCAGAGCTGGCGTTCGAGGTCGGCCAGATCATTCACGGGCTCCAGAGGCTGGTGCGAAACGGCAGCGGCTCAAACAGCCCGCTGCGGCGGCTCGGCTTCGGGGCGCTAGCGTTCCAGATGCGGTCCATCACGGTCTAACGCGAAGAAGCTCCTGCGCCGACGTCCGCACCAAACTCGACGGTTGCAGGTACTTCGAGAGACGGGAGCGACGGGACTCGAACCCGCGAAAGACACTCCATCGAGATCCGTGAGTAACAGAGACAGGATTCGAACTGACATCTGCCACCGTGTACGGCTTTGTCGGGATCCAACCGCTCGACTGATTGCCGAAACGGGTTCTTCCCTGCACCGGCCGGCACTGTGACGATCAGAGTCTGGCCGGCGATGCATCGCTTGCGGCCCTGCGTACGAGATCTACTTGCTTCGAGCTTTTAGTGACGGCTTCGGATCGAGCTCGTGCTCGCTCGCATGCATGATCTTTGGATCCAGGCAGACTTTTTCGAGAATTTGCGCCTGCTTGCAAATAGCATCGAT
>DAITAW010000214.1:0-1793 GCA_036824055.1 Gaiellaceae bacterium
GGCGCGTACTTCGGTACCGGAGTCCTGTTCCACGAGCTCGAGCGCTGGGGCCTCCACGTCGTCGAGTTCGACCAGACGGGCACGCCGCCACCAGACGTCGACCTCGTCTGGCTCGAGGCGCCGTCGAATCCCTTCCTGACGATGCCGGACCTCGAGGCCGCGGCGGCGCATCCGGCACGAGTCGTTGTCGACGCCACCGCCGCGACGCCCATCTATCTGCGGCCGCTCGAGCACGGCATCGACTTCGTCCTGCACAGCGCGACGAAATACCTCGGCGGCCACGACGACACGCTGCTCGGCGCCGTCGTCTGCAAGCGCGAGGACGATGCCGAGCGGCTGAAGGAGTTCCGGACCCGCTCGGGAATCGTCGCCGCGCCCGACCCGTGTGCCCTCCTCATCCGCGGGCTCGAAACGCTCGAGCCGCGTGTCCACCGGCAAACGGAGTCAGCGACCGAGCTGGCAAAGCGCCTGAAGGGCCATCCGGCCGTCCAGGTTGTGCGTTACGCCGGGATCGGGGGGCTCCTGTCCTTCGACGTCGCGGGCGCCGGCGAGGCCCGTCACGTGGAGACCTCGCTCCGCCTGATCACGAACGCCACCAGCCTGGGGGGAATGCATTCCCTCCTCGAGGCGAGAGCCCGCTGGGAAGGCGCCCGCGTCCCACCAGGGTTGCTCCGCCTGAGCGTAGGCCTGGAGCCGGTGGAAGACCTCTGGGCCGATCTGGCTCAGGCACTGGAAACTCCAGGCACTTTTCCTACGCGCGAGTAAGATTTCGACCCCGAGGGCGAATGCTCTCGGACATAGCCGGGAGGCGCGTCGCCCAACGGTCCTCCGGCGGACCCATCCCTCGCACAAAGGAGTCGCTGTGGCTGCACCAGACACCAAGAAACGGAGGGTGCCGAGCCGTGCGCCCGCAACGAGCCGTCGCGCCGCGGACAACGCGACGGTCGAGATCAAGAAGAAGGACCTGCAGGAGCTGCTCGAGGCTCTCCGCTCAGCGAGGGACGGAGAGACGGGCGTGCGGCTGGCTGCACAGAAGAGCGGTGTCATGGGCGACGTGGCGAAGGCGTTCAACGGCTTGGCGGAAAGGCGCGAGGGCCTGACCAACGAGCTGAGTCGCGTCAGCAGGGTCATCGGGCGCGAGGGCCGGATGACCGAGCGGGCGCAGTTGAAGAGTGCGAAGGGAACGTGGGTCGAGTCGATCAGCTCGGTCAACTCGATGATCGACGATCTGGTGCGTCCGACCATCGAGGTCTCCCGCGTTCTCGATGCGGTCGCCGAGGGCGACCTGTCCCAGAAGATGTCGCTCAAGATCGAGGGACAGCCCGTGCGCGGAGAGTTCCTCCGCATCGGCACGACCGTGAACACGATGCTGGACCAGCTCAGCTCGTTTGCATCGGAGGTCACGCGCGTCGCGCGCGAGGTCGGCACCGAGGGAATCCTCGGCGGGCAGGCCCGCGTCAAGGACGTCTCGGGAATCTGGCGCGACCTCACGGACAACGTCAACTTCATGGCGAACAACCTCACCACGCAGGTGCGAAACATCGCCGACGTGACGACCGCCGTCGCGAACGGCGACCTGAGCAAGAAGATCACCGTCGACGTCAAGGGCGAGGTGCTCGAGCTCAAGAACACGATCAACACCATGGTGGACCAGCTGCGCTCGTTCGCAGACGAAGTGACGCGTGTCGCGCGCGAGGTGGGCACCGAAGGGAAGCTCGGCGGCCAGGCGACCGTCAAAGGCGTCAGCGGAACCTGGAAGGACCTGACCGACAACGTCAACTTCATGGCGACGA
>DAITAW010000109.1:0-8137 GCA_036824055.1 Gaiellaceae bacterium
AGCCGAAGTCGGCGCCGAGGATCGAGTAGGTGGTGATCCCGGCCGGGTCGTCGTCCGAAAGGCCGGCCAGGATTCCCGGGCCCACGACCGCAACCAGCGCGAACGCGAGCCCACGTTCGCGTGTCCAGATGCGTCCCGGGCTCACGTTGTAGCGATGGCCACGCAGAAGCCGGATCCCTGGCACGCGCACAACGCTACGTTCGAGCACAGCGTCGCAGCGCCTGCCGCCCCGGTAGAGCTTCAGACCCCGCGTAATTTTCCGACCTACCGAGAACGCGCCGAGACGCCGGCTCGGCGGCGGGCCGATCCCGTGTCGTGTCCCAACCGTGTCCCAAACCTGCCGTCAGACTGCCCGGCGTAACAGTTCGCCTGGTCGGTGCGTTCTCCGGCCGCCGTCCGATACCGCTGACGAAAGGGGAAGGATATGAAGTGGGTGACTCGTGAACGACCGAAGACCGACCGGATCGCCTGCCCGTGGCTGATCAAGAACTTCATCGACGCGGAGGCGGAGTTTCTCTACGTTCCTACCGACGAGGTGCTCGAGGTCGCGGAGCGCGACGGCGCCCACTCCTACGATGCGCCCGGCGCGAAGTACACCCACCGTGACGGGCTCTGCTCGTTCGAGGTGCTGCTGGAGGAATACAAGCTGGATGATCCGGCGCTCCAGCTGCTCGCCCGCATCGTCCACGGCGCCGATGTCGCCGACGATCGCGACGCGACCCCGCAGTCGCGCGGCCTACTGGCCGTCGCCGAGGGCTTCTACCTACTGAACCTCGGTGACCACAGACAGCTCGAGCTCTCGTTGCCGGTCTACGACGCTCTCTATGCCTGGTGCAAGAACGAGGTCGGTAGCGCCGGCACGAACGACTGACGTGGGTCTCGTCCGTACCGGCTTCATTCCGATCCCGCCAGGGTCCAAGCCCGGGTTCGACCACGCTGACGTTCACCGGAAAGGGAGGCGACTCTACGTTGCTCACACGGGCGCCGATCGGATCGACGTGATCGACTGCGAGTCACGCACGTACCTTGGCGCCCTTCCCGTGGAGCTGCCCGGCGTCGCCGGCGTCTTGATCGACGAAGAGCACGACCTCCTCTTCTCGAGCGACCGAGGCGCGGCCCGCGTCAGCGTGTTCCGCTGCGCGGACGAGCAACTGCTCGGACAGACCAACGTCGGTCCGCATCCGAACGGGCTCGCCTACGACCGCCGCCGGCGGCGCCTCTACAGCTTCAACCTCGGTGAGCCGCTGGGCGAGAACTGCACCGCCTCGATCGTCGACGCGAGCTCAATGCGGGTCATCGCCGAACTGCCGCTGCCCGGCAGGCCGCGCTGGGGTGTCTACGACTCGCAGCGAGATGTCGTCTACGCGAACATCCAGAAGCCCGCGCAGATCATTGTCATCAACTGCGAGCGGGCCGCGATCGAGCGCGCGCTCGAGGTACCGAGTGCAGGCCCGCACGGGCTCTGGCTCGACGGTGGGAGGCTCTTCTGTGCAGCCGACGGCGGCGACCTCGTCGTCGTTGACAGCGAGAGCGGTGAGGTCAGGGCGAGCCTCTCACTGCCCGGTGTACCGGACGTCGTCATGCACGACCCCGACCTGAAGCGACTGTACGTGGCGATCGGCGATCCCGGGCTTGTCTGCAGCTTCGACAGTGAGCGGCTCGAGCAACTCGAGACGGTCGAGACCGAGCAAGGCGCACACACCACGGGCTGGGATCCGGTCGGTCGCGCGCTCTACGTCTTCTCTCCGGGCAGTAGTGGCGCGGCAGTTTACGAGGAACGCGCCTGAGCGCGGACGCACGTCGTATCGTCGCCGCCCAAGGTGCACGAGCCGTTGCCTACGGCCTCGGCTCCGTCCTGATCGGCGTCACCCTCGCTCGCCGCGGGCTCTCGGACGCAGCCGTCGGCGCCGTCCTCGCCGCGCTCCTCGCTGGGATCGCCGCCGTTTCCGTGTTGATTGCTCGCGGTGGGGATCGCTTCGGGCGGCGCCGGTCCTACCGGCTCCTCTTCGTCCTGATGGCGGGTGCCGGAACCGTTTTCGCACTCACGAGCTGGCTGCCTGCGTTGCTAGTCGCGGCCCTGACGGGCACCGTCTCGACCGATGTCGTCGAATCGGGGCCGTTCACCTCGCTCGAGCAGGCGATGCTGCCCCATGCCGGCGGCGAGACCACCCGCCTCTTCGGCATGTACAACACGGTCGCGACCCTCGCCGGCTCGCTCGGCGCGTTGATCGCGCTCGTCGGCACGTCGCCGCGGTGGCTGCTCGTCTACACGCTCGCCGCAGCAGCGGGACTGCTCATGGCCGCCAGGCTTTCGCCCGCTGTCGAGCGAGGTGAGAAACTCGAGCCGGAGCCGCTGCCGCCGCTTCACCGCTCCCGAGGGATCGTGATGCGCCTGTCTGCGTTGTTCGCGCTCGACAGCTTCGGCGGCGGCTTCGTTCCGCAGACGTTCATCGCCTACCTGTTCGTGCGGAAGTACGGGGCCTCGGCCCACACGCTCGCAGTCGTCTTCTTCGCGATCGGCATCCTCCAGGCGCTCTCCTTCCAAGCAGCCGTCCGCCTCGCCGACCGGATCGGGCTCTTGCGCACGATGGTCTTTACCCACCTACCGTCGAACGTGCTGCTTGCCGCCGTCGCGTTCGCGCCCAACCTGCCGACGGCGATCACACTCCTGCTCGCGCGCTTCCTGCTCTCGCAAGCGGACGTCCCGGCCCGGCAGGCCTATGTCGTCGCCGTCGTGGAGCCGAGCGAGCGCACAGCGGCCGCTGCCTACACCAACACCGCCCGCTACGTGGCAAGGCCGCTGGCCCCGCTCCTCGCAGGCGCCGCGCTCCGCGGTTCCCTCGGAGCCCCATTCGTGATCGCCGGCGCGCTCAAGAGCACGTACGACGTCGGCATCTATGTCCTCTTCCGCAACGTCGCCGTCGAAGGCGAAGAGCCGACCGCAGCCGGTTAGTGCGCGTTCTCAAAGGGTGAGAACAGGGTGCGAACATGACCCACCGAGACCGACCGAGACCCGACCGTCAAGGATGTCGCAGAAATCGCTTGACAATGCGGTTTCACCCGACCAGCCGAGACGCTTTCACGGCCAGGTGAGGATCGGCCGGCGCGTGAGCGGATACAGCATGCCGAGCACGGCGAGCAACGCGAGGGCGGTCGTACGCCCGCGTCGCGCGTTGAGAGTCATCGGCGCGCCACCACGAGTCCAGCATCCCACCCTGGTGCACGCCCACCCGCTGGGACGTGAATCGACTCGGCGTCGAGGCCGCTGCTTGCAATCAGCCACGAGATGAACGAGTTCGAGTTCCACATCTCGCCAGCACCCAGTTCGTCGCGGCCCCACACGGGCGTCGGCACGAAGGGCACCAGGTCAAGCAATTCTCGCGAGATACCTGGATTGTCCGTCAGCCGGCGTGGACTCTCCACCGCCTTGTTGAGGTCTGCAATGACGCCATCGCGCCAGCGCCGCAGCTCGTAGCGAAAGAGCCGGAAGCATCCCGCCCAGCGGCTTCCGACCGCACCCTCGGCAACTACCCCGCGATCCAGACCGTTGCTGTCGGAGATAGGTGTCTGCTCGATCACGAACCTTCCCTCGGGCACCTGCACCACCAGGGCGGAGTGGTAGAGGTCGCGAGAAGGTCGCCGCTCGAGCTTCGCTGCCACGGCTTCGAAGACGCGTCCGTTCAACCGCACGAAACGGCCACCGGCTCCCAACGGAAGCCAGTAGAGGTCAACGCTCGATCCCTGCACGGTCATTTTCGGTCTCCTATGGGTGTTGCTGTCAGAGGAGGTTCGCCTCGCGCCCCAGTTATTGCATCGGGGAAAGACCACGAAGCCAATGCGGGATTCCCCGATGCCGAAGGGTCCGCGTCTTGAGACCCTGTCCTTGATACCGACGTCCACGGGAGGAACCTGATGAGATCTCGATACCTCGCGGCCATCAGCGTCATAGCAGGCCCGGTGACCGCCTACACCCTCCTCGCGAGAGGGAGCCTCTGCCGACCAGGTCTGGCCCTGGATCGCCCAGCTCGGCCAGGGGCGCGGTGGGTTCTACAGCTACGACTTCCTGGAAAATCTCGTCGGCTGCGACATCCACAGCGCGGATCGGATCGTGCCCGAGTGGCAAGACGTCGAGGTCGGCGATCAGGTCAGGTTCGCACCGGCGGTCGGCCTCGCCGTGGCCTCTCTCGAGCACGGGCGATCGCTCGTGCTCCGTGGCGGGGTGCCGATCGGGAACACCCCGGCCCCCTACGACTCCACCTGGGCCTTCGTGCTCCGAGACGAGCCCAGTAAGACGACGCGTCTGCTCGTACGCGAGCGATACGCATACACGCGACCCTGGGCACGGCTCATCGTCGAACCCACCGAGGTGCTGAGCTTCGTGATGAGCCAGAAGATGCTTCGCGGAATCAAGGACCGCGCCGAACGGTCACTTCGATGACCGCCTCCGGCGTACCGAGCATTGGCTCGATCAGTTCGCGGTGATCCCGGGTTGGGGCGCGAGGCCGTACTCCCCGTCAGTGGCTGCGACCTGGGTGGCGTTGCCGTGCTCAGAGCTGGTCTGTTGTTGATGCGCTGTGCGGTGTGCGTACAGCGAGATGGTGAGCTGCCAGCTGATGAAGATGGCGAGCATGATCCGCTGGGCGACGCCGAAGTATGCGCGCACCGGCGGTCCGGCTGATCCCCCGGTCAGCCCGAATAGCTCAGTCGGTGTCTGTGGCCGCCGCGGGCCACCCGACTGCGTCAAAGACTGCGAGCGGATCGAGGTAATCGCGCCAGTGAGCGACCTTGCGGTCGACGATCGATAGCACCGAGATGTAGCGGTTGCCATAGGCAGCGCCGGTCGAGACGACCCGGCCCTGCGAGGCCTCGGCCAACAGGTCGAAGAAGTGCTCACCGTCCACCAGCCCGGCCACGCCTTCCTCGATGATCCGAAAGAAGGAGTCCAAGGCCTGGTAGTCGTCCAAGTTGCTGACCGCCATCATCGGGTCTCGTCGTCGCAGCTGTCAGAAACCTACAACCTGACGGATGAGCGCGACGTGGATGCGGCCGGGTGTCTTCTGGTGGATCTCGAGGATCTTGCCGACGACGCTGTTCTGTCCGTGGGCCGTATCCGAACGGTGCCGGGGTCCATCGACAGCTCGGTGTGCGGGCAGATGACGCCCTACCGAGGGGCTCCGCCGTCGCACTGCGCTGAAGAGCGAGCCTAGATCAGGCGACGCTCGGCGGCCCAGCGCGTCAGTTCGTGGCGCGACGAGAGCTGGAGCTTGCGCAGGACGCTCGACACGTGCGCCTCGATGGTCTTCACCGAGAGGTGGAGGCGCGCGGCGATCTCCTTGTAGCGATACCCACGCGCGATCAACTGCAGCACCTCCTGCTCGCGGGGCGTCAGCTCGTTGAGCTCCGCGTCGCCGCCGACTCGGTCACCGGCCTTGAACGCATCGAGGACGAAGCCCGCGAGGCGCGGCGAGAAGACCGCATCGCCGTCGGCGACGCGCGTCACTGCGGAGGTGAGCTCGTCGCCGGAGATCGTCTTCGTCACGTAGCCGCGTGCGCCGGCGCGGATCACGCCGATCACG
The DNA here is from genome assembly GCA_036824055.1 of Gaiellaceae bacterium. Classification (GTDB taxonomy): domain Bacteria; phylum Actinomycetota; class Thermoleophilia; order Gaiellales; family Gaiellaceae; genus 3-1-20CM-4-69-9. The sequence goes on from DAITAW010000109.1 coordinate 5,577, forward strand.
TCCTCCGCCGCGTCGGAGACAGAGAGCGCGAGAAACTTCACGCCCGGTCGCTCCTGCGACACCCCGGCGATCACCGCCTCGCCACCGCCGTCCGGCAGGTGGACATCCAGGAGGACGACGTCTGGATCGAGCTCGCGGATCATCGGGACGGCTTCCGCAACCGATCCTGCCTCGCCGACGATCTCGACGGTATCGCCGAGCTCGCCACGCACGCCGGCGCGGAAGAGCCCGTGGTCGTCGACGAGGACGACGCGGCGCTTCACGACTCGCTCCGTGCCAGCCGGAGCTCGACTTCGGTGCCGGCGTTGGGCGACGAGGTGACCGTCGCGCTGCCGCCGGCGCGCACCATTCGGCCCTCGATCGACTCGGCGATCCCGCGGCGGTCGTCGGGCACGGCGCCGCGGTCGAAGCCGACGCCGCGGTCGCGGACGAAAACGGTGGCACGCGTCGCGTCGGCCTCGGCGTACACGTCCACTTCATCCGCTCCCGAGAACTTGGCCGCGTTCACCATCGCTTCGCGGGCGGCGAGGACGAGCGGACGCAGGTCTTCCGTGAACTCGCAGTCGCTGCCGTTCGCAAGCTCGACGCGCACACCATGCAACTCTTCGACTTCTGAGGCGGCCGCTCCCAGTGCGCTGCTGAGTGTCCCGTCCGGCGCGGTCGTCCCGACGCCGTAGAGCCACGATCGCAACTCGCGCTCCTGGCGGCGGGCGAGCGAGGCCACGCGACGCGGTTCCTCGGCATGGCGCTGGATCAAAGCCAGGGTCTGCAGGACGGAGTCGTGCACGCGCGCGGCGACGTCGGCGCGCTCTTCGGTGCGGATGCGCGCGGTTCGCTCCGCGTCGCGCTCGAGCGCAAGCCGCCACAGCAATGGGCTGACCAGGAGGATGAGCGCTGCGCCGATCGCGCCGGGCGAGCCGAACGCCACCGCAGTTCCCCCACCGGTCAGCAACACCGCGGCGCCTGCTACGACCAGCCCGACGCCGACGATCGGCACGGGCGTTCCGAGCCTGAACGACCCGCCAACGCGCCAGATCAGCGTCAGCCCGAGCGCGATCATCGCGACTGCGACCACAGCCGGGCCGTGCAGCCCGATCCCGTGCAGGAGGGCGATTCCGGCGAGGACGAAGAGGAGGGCCGCGAGCCATTTCCGGCGGGACGAGCTCCAGGCCCACAGTGCGAGGTAGAGCATGATCCCGGCGCCGCCCGCGAGCGCGAGCAGCGCGAAGATCAGGCGGATCAGATTCGCGTCGACGTGCAAGGCCGCCGCGATCCCGCCGCAGACCCCGGCGATCACGCGGTCGTCGGAGCTGCGAACGAGTTGCGGGAACGGCAGCGGCATTCAGCGTACGGGGCGGTCGATCTTGATCTGACCGACACCGACGTGCGCGTCGAGAACGAGTACCGGCGCGTTGGGGGTGGACTTCGGGTTGAGCGACCCGATGCTGTCGACGTTGCGGCCGTTGCGGTCGGCTCCGAGGACCGAGACATCGCCCGCGTCGACCCCGGCCTTGTATTGGACGATCGCGTTGGAAGGTACGGTCACACGAAGTGTGCCGATGCCGACCCGGACGGTCACAGGCGTGGCCCCACGGGGAAGCTGTGCGGCCGAAAGGTCGAGCTTGAGATCTCCAATCCCGAGCTTGTAGGAGTGGTGGATTTCGACGGGGGACGAGACGCGGTATTCACGGTGGCCGATCCCGTCGCCGAGGTTGCCGAACGATGCGACTGCGGCGGTCACGGCGGCGATCGCCGCGACGATGATGGCGAGCAGTGTGCCGAGCACGATCCGGACACCGCGATGCGGCCGTCCGTCCGCCCGCCGCTGGTTCCAGAGGAGGATTCCGCCGAGCACGGCGAGCCCGACCCAGACGCCGTCCCCACCGCGCGAGAGGTCCGTGCGGCCGAGTAGGACGAGGCCGGCCACGCCGAGCAGTCCGAGCCCGATCAGGGCCCAAGGACGGTCGCGGCGCTCGCGCAGGACTTGCGCGGCGATCGACTCGTCCTTGCCCTCCTCGGGAAGGATGAGCCAGGCGGCGATGTAGAGGAGCAGTCCGGAGCCGCCGAGCAGCGTGAGAATGATGAACCCGACCCGGTAGATGACCGGATCGAGGTCGAAGTACTGGGCCAGGCCGCCCGCGACACCGGCAATCTTGCGATTGCTCCGGCTTCGCTCGAGGCGGCGGGCCTGTGCTGGATATGTGGGGGTTTCTGTCATGGAGCGAGCTTGCCGCGGACCGGCGCTGCTGCCTATCCGGAATGTCCCTGGTCCGACCCTACAATCGACCCCACTTCGCTTCCGCGATCAACGCCGCGCTTCACAGCTAACCGCCTGTCCGCCCCGGGCGTAGTAGTTGCCGGCGGGTCAGGGTGACGGGCGACGGGCGCAGTGAGATAGTCCGTGCGATCCGGTCGCGGCCCGCTGCTCCCGGATCGTCCAGCGTGCTGAGCGGCGTCGAAAGGACGGACAATGTTCAACGGAGCAAACACCGGATTCATGCTTCTTGCCGCGAGCCTGGTGATGTTGATGACGCCCGGGCTCGCGTTCTTCTACGGCGGGC
>DAITAW010000026.1:0-32146 GCA_036824055.1 Gaiellaceae bacterium
GGCGAGCACCGGCTGAAGGACCTGTCCGCGCCCGAGCGGATCTACCAGCTCGGCGCAGAGGAGTTTCCGCCGCTGAAGAGCCTCTACCGGACGAACCTGCCGATCCCGGCGACCCCGTTCCTGGGCCGCGAGCACGAGCTGGCGGAAGTGCTCGCGCTGCTGGCAGAGGATGACGTGCGGCTGCTTACGCTGACCGGACCCGGCGGGACGGGCAAGACACGCCTTGGCCTGCAGGCAGCCGCCGAAGCTGCAGAGCGCCACCCCGACGGGGTCTTCTGGATGCCGCTCGCGCCGCTGCGCGACTCGGAGCTCGTGCTGGAAGCGGCGGGGCAGGCGCTCGGTGCCAAGGACGGTCTCGCCGAGCACGTCGCCGACAAGTCACTGCTCGTGCTCTTCGACAACTTCGAGCACGTCGTCGACGCGGCCGGCGGACTCTCGGAACTACTCGCCGCTTGCCCGAACCTCCAGCTGCTCGTGACGAGCCGCGAGCTGCTCCGCGTTCCCGGCGAGCAGGCGTATCCGGTGCCCCCGCTCGAGCCGCAGGACGGAACCGAGCTCTTCCTCGCGCGGGCGCGCGCGGTGCTGCCAAGCTTCGTCGCCGACGAGGCGGTGCCGGAGCTCTGCGCGCGGCTCGAGCACCTGCCGCTCGCGCTCGAACTCGCGGCGGCACGCGTCAGGGTTCTCTCCCCCGAGCAGCTACTCGAGCGCCTCTCGAAGCGCCTCGACCTGCTTAAGGCAGGGCGGGGAGTCGACCCGCGCCAGCAGACGCTGCGAGCGACGATCGAGTGGTCGTACCAGCTGCTAAACGCCGACGAGCAACAGCTCTTCGCGCGGCTCGCCGTGTTCGCGGGCGGCTGCACGCTCGAGACGGCGGAGGCTGTCTGCGAGGCAGACCTTGACACGCTCCAATCCCTTGTCGACAAGAGCCTCGTTCGCATCCGCGAGCGCGACCGCTTCTGGATGCTGGAGACGATCCGCGAGTACGCATCCGAGCGACTCGAAGAGTCGACGGCGACAGACGAGCTCCGGCGGCACCACGCTGAGCATTTCCTTGCACTCGCAGAGGAGGCCGAGCCGGATCTGCGCGGCAGCCCTAAGCAGTGGCTCGAACGGCTCGAGCACGAGCACGACAACCTCCGAGCCGCCCTCGACAGCCTCGAGTCGTCAGGGGAGAGCGAGCTCGTCTTGCGCTTGGCGGGAGCACTGCCGCGGTTTTGGGTCATGCGAGGCCACGCTCCGGAAGGTCTGCGGCGACTCGAGGTCGCGCTCCGGGCCGACGAGCGTCCGACCGCGGCGCGTGCAAGGGCGCTCAACGGTGCGGCACTTATGGGGTTCGAGGTTGGCGATGCTCCAACCGCCACCCTTCGTGCCGAGGAAGCCCTCACGCTGAATCGAGCGGTCGGGGATGCGTGGGGCACCGCCTATGCCCGATTCCTGCTCGGCCAGGCCGCCATCGTAGAACGAGATTGGGCCACGGCGCAGCAGCTCTTCGAGGAAAGCGTACGAGTGTTCCGCGAGCTCGGTGACGAGCACTACACCCTGGTGGCGACCTTCAATCTTGCGTGGATGTGTGGCGAGCTCGGCGACGCCGAGCGAGATCGCGCCCTGCATGAGGAGAATCTCGTTCGGGCACGCGCACTTGGCAACGAGCGCATGGAGGCGGTCTCGCTGAGCGTCTTAGCCAGCTTCGTGCGCGAGGATGGCCGTATCGAGGAGGCGCTCTCGATGCTGAATGAGGCCTATCTCATAGCTCGCGACCTTGGCGATCGCGTCGAGAGCGCGGACATCCTCAGCCGCTTCGCCGACATCCTCGCCTCGGCCAGGAGACTTACGACAGCGGCACGCCTCCTCTCGTGCTCAGAAACCCTACGCGAGGAGTTCGGGGCCGGGCGCTCGTGGGTTGCCTCGAGAAACGAAGGGACTCTCGCCCTGATCCGCGCGCAACTCGACGAAGCTGCTTTTGCCGAAGCGTGGGAGCAAGGCCGGGCGCTGACGGCCGACGAGGCCGTCGCCCTCGCCCTCGAGTCCTAGGAAGGTTTGACCAAAAAACGCCTGCGAGCGAAGCTCGCCACGGCGTAGCCAGCACCCGCAATCCCGTGTGGGGTGCATTAACTCGGTTCTGTGTCGCGACGGGTTGTCGTCCGTAGAGTCGGTCGCCCGTCTGTCGACTTGGAGGAACCTGCCCTTGTTCTGGTCGTTCTGTTACCTGATGCTTCGGCGCGTTCTGCAGCTCGCGGCGCTGCGATTCCGCTCGGATGAGTTCAAAGAGCTCGAGATCGTTGTGCTCCGTCACGAGCTCGCCGTACTGCACCGCCAGCTCGCGCGGCCCGAGCTGAACCCGTCGGATCGAGTCTTCCTCGCTGCCGCGAGCCGTCTGCTGCCGCGAGCACGCTGGCGCTCGTTTGTCGTCACACCAACAACGCTGCTTCGTTGGCACCGCCATCTGGTCGCGAAACGCTGGACGTATCCGGGCGCCCGCGTGGGCCGGCCGCCGATCCAGCGCGAGCTGCGCGAACTCGTGTTACGCCTCGCGCGCGAGAATCCACGCTGGGGCTATCAACGCATCGTCGGCGAGCTCAACGGCCTGGGCTACCCCATCTCCGCGAGTCTGGTGCGCAACCTTCTACGCCAGGCCGGCCTCAAGCCTGCAGGCGAGCGCGCCGGACTCTCCTGGCGGACCTTCCTACGAGCGCAGGCCCAGAGCATGCTCGCCGTCGACTTCTTCACCGTCGAGACGATCTCGCTGCAACGGTTATACGTGCTCTTCTTCATCGAGCTTGGCAGCCGCCGCGTTCACCTCGCTGGCTGCACAACCAATCCCAGCGGCGCCTGGGTCACCCAACAGGCCCGTCAACTCGCCTGGACATTCCCCGAGCGAGCGAACCCAGTTCGCTTCCTGATCCGCGACCGTGACAGCAAATTCACACGCGACTTCGACACCATCTTCCGAACTGAAGGCATCAGGATCATCAAGACGCCGATCCGCTCGCCCAAAGCGAACGCGGTCGCCGAACGCTTCGTCCGCACCGCACGCTCCGAATGCCTGGACTGGCTCCTCATCCTCAACGGACGACAGCTCACGCGAGTGCTCCGCATCTTCGTCCACCACTACAACCGACACCGCCCACACCGCGCGCTCAACCTCACGCCGCCCAACCAGGAGCGGCCAACACGAGCCGCCACCAGCTCGGCCCGAGCAGCCAACATCACCCGTCAAGATCACCTCGGAGGCCTCATCCACGAATACAGCCTCGCCGCATGAAACCGAGTTAATGCACCCCACACGCGCTCCTGCAGCGGATCTACGTGCTGTTTTTCATCTCGCTGGCGACACGGCGGATCGAGTACGTCGCGTGCACTCCCAATCCGGACGGACGCTGGGTCGCACAGCAGGCGCGGAACCTCATCATGCAATTCGGCGACGAGCACCCCTTCCGATTCGTCATCCACGACCGCGACACGAAATTCAGCCACGCCTTCGACGAGCTCTTCCGCTCCGAAGGCGTCAAAGTAATCCGCACACCCATTCAAGCCCCGAACGCGAACGCTTTCGCCGAACGTTGGGTGCGAAGCGTCCGCACGGAATGTCTCGACCAGATCCTGATTCTCGGCCGACGCCACCTTGAGCACGTGCTCCGCATCTACCGCTGCCATTACAACGAGCATCGGCCGCACCGCGCGCTACAGCTCACGCCGCCCAACGGGCGCGACCCGACGCCGCTGAACACGACCGGCTGGCCTACGCCGCCAAGACCTGCTCGGAGGGCTCATCCACGAATACGAGGCCGCCTGAGTTTGCGAACCCTACGCGTGCTTGCCGCGCTTTGGTGTTCGGCTGCCGCCGCGGTACCGGACGCAGATCGTGCCTTGATCAGCCAATCCGACGTGTAGTGCTCGGGATCCCGCGCTATGCGAGACGCACAAACCGTTGGTCCGGCCGCTCAGTCACAATCAGAAGGATGCGCAGCAAGGCTTGGTTGGCCGATGGGCTCTTTAACTGTTACTACGGCGTACTCGTCCTGGGTGGCCAGACGGTCTCGTTCCTGAACGAGGAGGGGGCGTCGATCTTCGATTTCGATCTGGACCGGGTCGTTTTCTCTTTCCCTTGGTATCTGTTCACGACTGGTTTGGACATTCAGTGCGGCGGCGAAAAGCGCCGCGTCCTCTTTGCGAATCCCTATCTCGATGGGGGAGGGGTGCAGGCGGCTCGAGACACGGGACGACGATGGCGTGATGCGCTTGGCACTCGTCAAACGGACGCGCAGGACGTGAGCACCGCCAGGCATCGCATTTGAAGCCTGACCGCGTGCGCGTTCGGCGCCGACCTCTACTTTCGCGTCGCTTCGGCGTCCCTGAGGGCCTCCCAGATCCGCGAGGGTGTAAAGGGCAGATCGATGTGCGATATGCCGAGCGGCGATAGGGCGTCGGCGACAGCGTTCGCGATCGCGGCTGGTGTACCGATCGAGCCTGCCTCGCCGATGCCCTTCGCTCCGAGCGGATTGAGCGGTGAGGGTGTCTCACGCAGCTCGCTCGCGATTGGCGGTACGGAGAACGCGGTCGGTAGGTGGTAGTCGTAGAGGTTGACGGCGAGCGGCTGTCCGTACTCGTCGTATCCAACCTGCTCATAGAGGCATTCGCCGATCGCTTGCACGGTGGCGCCGATCACCTGTCCTTCCGCGAGCAAGGGGTTGACGACGCGGCCGCAGTCGTCTGCGGCGGCGATGCGCAGGATCCGTACCTCGCCGGTGGTCCGTTCGATTTCGACGACGGCGAGGTAGGCGCCGTGCGAGAACGCGGGGCCTGCGAGCTCGAAGCGCGCCGACGCAGTGATGGGAAGATTCATGCCCATGTCAAGCTGCGCGCGTATGTCCTGCAGCGCGAGCAGCAATGCAGAGCCGCCGACCGTGACTGAACGACTGGCGAAGGTGCCCGTTCCTTCCGGAATCTCGGCGGAGTCGCCCCAGCGCACTTCGACGTCGGTTGGGTCGACGCTGAGCACGTCGGCAGCGATTTGCGCGAATGTCGTCTCGTGTCCCTGTCCGTGTGTCGACGATCCCGTTTGGCAGACGACGCGGCCGTCGGCCTCGACTGTGACGGCTGCGGTCTCCCACCCGGGGCCGACGCGTTCGACGTAGAGGGCGATGCCGACACCGACGAGGCGTCCTTCGTCCCGTGCCGCCTTCTGCTCGGCGTGCGCCGCGTCGACTCGGCCAAGCGCGAGCACGGCGTCGAGGGCGCCTTCGTAGTCGCCCGAGTCGTAGACGAAGCCGAGTGGCGTTGTGTACGGGAAGCGCTCTTTAGGGATGAGGTTGCGGCGACGCAGCTCGACGGGATCGATTGCCAGCTCGTGCGCGGCGATGTCGACGAGACGCTCGAGCACAAGCGCAGCCTCCGGACGGCCGGCACCGCGGTACGGGCCCGTCGGCACTTTCGAGGTCGCCACGCCAAGCACCTCTACCTCGGCGGCCGGGATGAGGTAACAGCCGGTCAGCAGCTTCGCGGCGGTCAAAGCCGGGACCGGCGTCGTCGCGTACAGGTAGGCGCCGAGATCGGCCAGATAGCGCGCGCGGACGGCGAGCATCCGGCCGTCGCCGTCGAGCGCGAGTTCTGCGTCGACGTCGGCGCCGCGGCCCTGGTATGTGGCGAGCACGTTCTCCGTTCTCGTCTCGGTCCACTTCACGGGCTGGCCCAGCCGGACGGCAGACAGCCCGACCAGCGCGGACTCCGGGCCGGGGACGCCCTTGCTTCCGAACGCTCCGCCGACGTCCGGCACGACGATGCGCAGCCGGTCGGGCGAGCGCCGCAGCACCGCCGAGAGTCCCGCCAGCTGGCGGTGCTGGTCCTGTGCGGAGATCCAGATCGTCAGCAGGTCGGCTGCGGCGTCATACGACGCGATGGCTCCGCGCGGCTCGAGCGCGGCGGCGACGAGCCGCGGCATCCGGATCCGCCGGCGAACGACGTGCGCCGCGCGTGCGAAGGCGCCGTCGACCTCGCCTTCGGCGCGATGCCAGCGCACGAGGACGTTGTCGGGCGCCTCGTCGTGGATGACGACCTCGCCGCGAAGTGCGTCGCGCGGCTCGATTGCAACCGGCAGCTCCTCGAAGTCGAGCTGGATGAGCTCCGCGGCGTCGACGGCGGCGGCGGCCGATTCGGCGACCACAACGGCGAATGACTCGCCCGCGTAGCGCACCCGTTCGCTTGCGAGCACTGGATGTGGAATCTCGACGACGTCGGCCTCGGCGGGGTTGATCGGAAACGCACCGACCTCTTCGGCGATGTCCGCCGCAGTGAGCACGAGCCGAACGCCGGGGACAGAACGCGCCTCCTCGGTGTGGATCGCTTCGATCCGAGCGTGCGCGACCGGGCTGCGCGCGAACGTGGCGTGTAGCATCCCTGGCAGTTGCAGGTCGTCGACGTAGTTTGCGGCGCCGGTCAGGAAACGTTCGTCCTCGAAGCGAGGTAGCGCTCGACCGATCCAGGCGGAGGTGCGCGTCGCGGCGTCGCTCACGCGGCGACGAGCGGCTCGAGCGGGACGCGGTGCAACGACTCGGCGCCCGCATCAGTGACGATCGTGAGCGCGCCGAGCTGGAGACCCATGCGCTCGTCGGGGGTGATCGGGTTCGGCTGCAGGACGACCGCCATGTTGCGCTCGAACCGCGACCCCTCGGCGGCGGTTGGATCCTCGAAGCGCTCGCGGTCGATCAGCGGCGGGAGGATGTCGACGCCGTAGCCGTGCAGAAGGTCGTCGTAGATCGTGAAGCCGGCGTCGCGGATCGGGGCGGCGGCGCGGATCGCGTCGGCGACCGCCGCGCCGGTCCGGACTGCCTCGACGAGCCCTTGGTATGCAGCGAGGGCCGCGTCGAACAAGTGCTGCCAGTCCGGCGCCGGCTCGGCGTCGACGAAGATCGGCCGGTGCAACTGTCCCGAGTAACCCCAGTAGGAGGCGCTGAACTCTGTGATGATGACGTCGCCGCGCTGCAGAGGCCGACTCGAAGGATTCTGCGCCGGCACGCAGCCGGTCGGATTGTCCATCGCCATCGAGCGAAGAAACGTGATGTGCGGCATCCCGCCTTCGGCTCGATACGCCTGCTCGGCGAGCGCCACCAGCTCGACCTCCGTCATGCCGGGCCGCGCGCCTTCGGCGACCGCGACCATCGCCTTGTCGCTGAGCTCGGCAGCCCGGCGCAGCCACTCGAGCTCCTCATTCGACTTGACGAGTCGCAGCCGTTGGAACTCGCGGGTCACGTCGACGACCTCGCCGAGGCGATCGCGAAGGGTCAGGTAGTGCGCGTACGGCATCCCCATCTCGAACGTCGCGTTGACACCGACGAGCCCGACTCGGCGTGCGGCTCCCAGTCGTTCTGCGATCTTCTCCGCCGGCCGGTAGCCGCCCCATTCGACCGTGCGGATGTCGCTTATCTCGCGCGCATTGGGCACGTGGTTCGCGAGTCCGGTGAGGAGCGACGCCTCGCGGTCGCGCGGCAGGACGAGGTAGCAATGATGGAGATCGAGGTGATTGGTCAGCCAGAAGACGTTCGCCTGGTTGTGTCGGTTGACGCCGGAATTCCCGAAGAGGAGGGGAGCGCATCGAGACCGTGCTCGTCCATCAGAGCGTCGGCGAGAGCGCGGCGCCGCTGCATCTCCGCATCGGAGAAGTGGTCCCACATCAGCGCAACTGCTCGCGCAGCCAGTCCGCGACGAGCGGGCGGTATTTGTAGGGAACGTCGTTGCAGACGTGATTGCCGTCTTCGAACAGGACGAAAGTCGCATTCGGCGCAGCGTCGGCGATCCTCTTCGACTCGCGCCAGTTCACGAGCCGGTCGAGCTTGCCGGCGACGACGAGCAGCGGCTGCTCGATGCGCTCGGCGACGCCGCTGAGGTCGAGCTCGGACGCCTTCGCGCGCGCCTCCTGCGCGTTCGCGGCGCCCGCGTGATGCTGGAACGTCTCCCGCGTCAGCGACGGACGGGCGTCCCAGACGTCCCCGAAGTTGAACGGGCCGCTGACCGCCGCCGCCGCTCGCACGCGCGGCTCGAACGCGGCCGCGCGCGGCGCGTAGTACCCGCCGAGGCTGACTCCGGCTAGCCCGATCTGCTCGTCCCACTCGAGGTGGTCGAGTGCCGCGCCGACGCCGACCTCGTAATTCGGATGAATGAGCGTCGTATAGCCCGTCTCGCCCTGGCCGGGCCCATCGAGCGACAGTGTTGCCATCCCGCGTCGCAGGAAGACGTTCTCCCACGCGAAGAACTCCTCCTTCGTCGAGTCGAGCCCGGGTAGAAGCAGGACGAGCGGTGGCCGCTCGGCGCCCTGTGGGCGACGCAGGTTGGCGAACATCGTCGCCCCTTCGAACGGAATCTCGAGCCGCTCCGCCGCGGGGTCGAGCAAACGGTGCACCTCGCGCAAGGCGGCGACGGCCTGGTCGGCCGCCACCCGGTAGCGAGCCATGTCGACCATCCAGACGAACTTCGCGAAATGGTAGGAGAGCGCGGCGTGATTCCACGTCTCGCCGGCCGTCAGCGTGCGTGCTTGCTGCTCCGCTTCGCGCGCACGCTGCGCGTGCATATCGCCGTTCGCGACCCATGCGGGCAGCCATTCGGGCCAGGTCTGCACACGCGATGTCACGCGGCGGAAGTCGTTGAAGTCGACGCCCTGCGACACGAATCGCGGCGCCCAGTTCGCGATGGCCGCCTCGACGCGCTCATCGGCCACGCGCAATCACTTCCTCGATCGAGGTGCCGAAGTCGCGCAGCATCACCGCGGCGGCGTTGCGTCCCGGGCCGGCGGACACCGACGCACCCGGATGCGTGGTCGAGCCCGTCTGGTACAGGCCCGCGATCGGCAACCGGTGCTCGGCCCAGCCAGGGACCGGACGAAGCGCGCCCGACTGCGCCAGGCTCATCTCACCGCCGTGACAGGAACCACGCCAGTTGTGCTCATTCAGCCGCTCGAGGTCGACCGGGCTCTTGACGAGCGTCGCCAGAATGGTGTCGTCGGTGAGGTTCGGCGCGTAGCGGCGTAGCTGATGGAGATTCGCGCGCGAGACGTCGTTCTTGACCTCGTCCCAGCGCTCGGGGCCGCCATCCGCGAGCTCGTAGGGGTGGAAGCCGATCACCTTCAGGGTGTGCTGGCCGTCCGGCGCGCGCGACGGATCGGCAACAGTCGCGCAGACGACGAGCAGCGGCGGGTCGTCGAGCGCGAGCGCCCCGCGGCGCACGTCCCAGCCGACGCGCAGCAGCCGGTCGACGGAGTCCGCTGTACCCGATGCGACCGCCTCGAGCTCGTCGCCTTCGACCGAGAATCGCGGCGCTTCCGTTGTCGCGTAGTGACTGACGAACATCGCGACGCCCGGACGCCACTCGTCGACCCCGGCGAGGAAATCCTCGCCCCACGCATCCGCCGGCGCCAGCTGCGGCAGGTGAGCGACGTGGACGGACGACAGCACCGCGCGCCGCGCGACGAACCGCTCGCCGTTCTCGGTCTCGACTCCGGTGCAGCGCCCCTGCTCGAGCACGAACCGCGTGACGCGGCGGCCGGGCAGCAGCGTCCCGCCGCCTGCTTCGATCAGCCGCGACAGCGCCGAAGGCAAGGCTCCGGATCCACCTTTCGGTAGCGTCCACGAATGTTGCTGGCGGCCGTACGGCAGCGAGTAGGCGAGCCAGCCCGTGCCCGCGTTCTCCGGTGGCTGCAGCGTCATGAACGCCAGCCAGAGCATGAACGCGCGTGTGTGCCGGTCGTCGAACTCGCGTGCGATTACGTCCCAGGCGCTCTCGGCGGCTCGGCGCAGCCAGCGCCGACCGTCGGGGAGCTGCCCGAGCCGCTCTTGCAGCGGCGGCCCCCAGCCGATCGGTGTGTACCGGTACGCGCCGAACGCGCCCTTTGCGCGGTCGTATTCACTCATCATCCGCCGAAACGTCTCCGCATCGCGGCGAGAGAACTTGGCGAACTCTGCGCATGTGCGATCGAGGTCTCGCCACTGAGTCAGCCAGGTGCCGTCGGGAAAGGGGATGTGAACGACGGGATCGGGCTTCAGGTACTCGAGCCCGTACTCGCCAAGTTGCAGCTCATCGTCGCGCAACGTCGGGCTCGCCTGGATCAGATTGTGCGCCGTCGAGCAAGTGTCGTGCAGGAAGCCGGGCAACGTCAGTTCCTCCGTCGCCGTGTCACCACCCATGATCGGCCGCGTGTCGAGCACGCAACACTCGAGGCCGGCGTGTGTCAGGTACGCCGCGGCGACGAGCGCGTTGTGTCCGCCTCCGGCGACGACGACGTCAAACGACTCGCTCATCCGCTAGCCTGCGCGCGATGGCGCGGCTCCCCTACGTCGATCCCGCGTCGCTCACTGATCCGGAGCTCATCGATTACCTCGAGCAGGCGCGCCGGTTCGGCACGCCGCGTCCCGAGACGCAGTCGATCCGCTCGAACGTCCCCGCCGTCGCCAAGGCGTTCTCGCGTCCGTGGGAGACGATCTTCCGCGGCGGCGCCATCGAGCACTCGCTCAAAGAACTCTGCCGCGTCTACGTGTCGCAGACGATCGACTGCGACTACTGAGGATCGCAGCGATCTCTCCGGGCCGGAGAGCAAGGCATCGAGGAGCAGGACTACGGCGATCTCCTCAACTTCAACCGATCCGACCGCTACACCGAGCGGCAGAAAGCTGCACTGCTCTACACCAGCATGCTCGTCTGGAACCCCGAAGGCGCCGACGACGTCGTCTGGAAACGCCTCCGCGAGCATTTCAACGACGATGAGATCGTCGAGCTCGGCCAATTCGTCCAACTGACCTACGGACAGCAATGCGTGATCAAGACCTGGGGCGTCGGCCACGGCGACTTCCTCGCCGACACGAACGCGGGCCTCGCCCCCGAACGGGAGGAGATCTAGCTGCCCCACCTTCCGGGCACCCCCGACGAGATCAGGTCGCGCATTCCTGCCGCGCAGGACGCATTCGCCTACACGCGCGACAACGTCCTTCGCGGCGGCCTCGTCGACGCGGCGCTGAAGGAGCTCTGCTTCCGCTACCTCGCGAGCGATGCCTCTCTCTCCGATCTCTCGCGCTTCGACGGACGCGAGCGCGCCGCGCTCGACTGGGCGCACGCAATCGCCTGGGACTCCGATCGCGCCGACGACGAGCTGTGGGCGCGCCTCCACGAGCTGTTCAGCGATCAGGAGCTGGTCGAGCTCGGTTGCGCGATCGGCTTCGAACTCGGCCAGCAGCACTGGCGACGTACTCTTGGCCTCCCCGGCCGCGATATCGAGTAACACCGAGCTACAGGCGTCGATCGCCGTTGAACGTCAGCAACTTCAGCTCTGTCATCTCTTCGATCGCGTAGCGGATCCCTTCCCGCCCGGCGCCGGAGTCCTTGACGCCGCCGTAGGGCATGTGGTCGACGCGGAACGTGGAGACATCGTTGATCATCAGACCGCCCGTCTCAAGCCGCTCGAATGCCGCGTCGACGAGCCGGAGATCGTTCGTGAACAGCCCGGCCTGCAAACCGAACCGGCTCGCCGTCGCGCGCTCGATCGCATCTAGCGGATCGTCGTAGTGCGACAACACAACGAGCGGGGCGAACGCTTCCTGACAGGAGATACGGAGCCGATCGTCGACTTCGGTGAGCACGGTGGGCTGCCACATGCGACCCTCGCGGACGCCGCCGGTCAGCACCTGCGCGCCGGCGGCGACCGCTTCCTCAAGCCACTCCTCGACGCGCTCGGCCGCCGCATCATCGATCAGCGGCCCAATGTCGGTCGCCTCGTCAAGCGGATCGCCGACGACGAGCGCGTCCACGCGCCGGAGCAGCTCGTCGGCGAAGTCGTCGTAGACGGACGCCTGGACGTAGACGCGCTGCACGGAGATGCACGTCTGTCCCGATTGCACGAAGCCGCCCCACGCGACGCGCTCGGCCGCGTAGGCGACGTCGGAGTCCGAGTGGACGATCACGGGCGCGTTCCCGCCGAGTTCGAGCGTCACGCGCTTGCGACCAGCGCGTCGCCTTAGATCCCAACCGACGGCAGGGCTGCCGGTGAAGGTGAGCAGCTTGATTCGTTCGTCTTCGACGAGCGGAGCCGCGGTCTCGGTCGACGAGGGGACGACGGCGATTCCCTGCTCCGGCCAGCCTGACTCGAGCACGATCTGTCCGAGCTTCAGCGCGCTAATTGGCGTCTGCGATGCCGGCCGGATCACGATCGGGTTGCCTGCGGCCAGGGCCGGCGCGACCTTGTGCACGACGAGGTTCAGCGGGAAGTTGAACGGTGTGATGCCTGCGATCGGACCGAGCGGGATCCTACGCACGTGCGCGACGCGGTTTTCGGTGCCCGGGATCCAGTCCAGCGGGACGATCTCGCCGTAGATGCGCTTCGACTCCTCCGCTGCGACCTTGAAGGTGAACGCCGCGCGGTCCGCCTCGAGCCGGGCCGTCTTCAGCGGCTTGCCCGCCTCGAGCGCGATCGCGAGCGCGAACTCCTCGCGCCGCGCGGCGATCGCGTCGCTGATCCGCTCCAGCACGGCTGCGCGTTCGTGCGAAGCAAGTCGCTTCGTCGTCTCGAATGCCTCCGTCGCAGCAGCGATCGCGGCCTCGATCGCGCCAGCATCCGCTCGGTGGACGTTGGCGACCGCCGCTCCGTCGTACGGACTGCGCACGGCATATGCTTCGCCGCTCTGGGCCTGCTCGCCGGCGACGAGCGGGAAGAAATCGCCGAGCTGGGATTGCTCCTCGGTGCCGCCTAGGGCCGCGGCTCCTCGCAGACGCTCGTCCGTCGCCGCCATCAGGGCACCAGCCCCGCCGGCTCCTCGACGAGGTCGGCCAGCGTCCCGAGGAAGCGCGCGCCGCGCGCCCCGTCGACAACGCGGTGGTCGAAGGACACGGTGAAAATGGACATGGAACGCACCTCCGGATGACCGTCGATTGCGACGACTCGTTCCGCGATCCGGCCGACGGCGAGGATCGCAGCCTGGGGCCCGTTGAGGACGGCGCTGAATGCGTCGACGCCGTACATGCCGAGATTCGAGATCGTGAACGTGCCGCCGCCAACGTCTTGCGGACGCAGCGTGCCCGTACGCGCCGCCTCGACGAGCTCCTCCCGTCGCGCGGTGATCTCGCGCAGCTCGAGCCGGTCAGCGGCATGAACGACCGGCACGACCAGCCCGTCGTCGACTGCGACCGCAATGCCGACGTTGACCTCTTCCGCGGCGACGATTCCGCCCTCGTGCCACTGTGCGTTGACCCGCGGATGCTCGCTTAGCGCGGCGGCGACCAGCTTGACGAGCAGGTCGGTGTGGGTCACGCGTTCGTAACCCGCACGCTTGCGAGTGCTCGCCCGCCACGCCTCGAGCCGGCCGGCGTCGACCTCACGAGAGAGGTAGAAGTGCGGCGCCGTCTGCCAAGACTGCGTCGTCCGCTCGGCCATGCGCTGCCAGATCACCCCGAGCCGTGGCGGCGTCCGAGGCACGCCGGCGGTCGAACCGTCGCGGCCCCTGCCCGTGGACTCGACGTCCGTCGCGAGCACCGCCCCGTGGGGACCTGAACCGGCGAGCGCGGCGACGTCGACGCCGCGCTCCGCGGCGAGACGCCGCGCCTTCGGCGAAGCCAGCGACCGCCTCCCGGCGCGTCCGCGTCCACTGGTCTCTTGCACCGGCGGCGGCACCTGCGCAGTCACAATCGGCTCCACACCCGCAGGCGTCTCGGCTGGCGTCTTCTCGCCGGGGGCGAGGATCACGGCGACGACGCCGCCGACCGGCACGTCGGCGCCCTCCGGCACTCGCAAGCCTGCAAGCGTCCCGCTCGCGGGTGCCTCGATCTCGACCGTCACCTTGTCGGTCTCGATCTCCATGATCGGCGCGCCCTGCTCGACGGCGTCGCCCTCGCTCTTCAACCAGCGCAATATTTTGCCGGTTTCCTGCGCCATCCCGAGCGCGGGCATGATCACGTCCGTCGGCATCTAGGACGGGTCGAGCGTCACACCCTCGAGCCGTGATCCCTCCGCGACGGCGTCGACAGGAGGCAGGTCGGCGCTGTTCAGGTTCGACTGCGACTCGCGAATGCCAGCGAGCGGGCCGCCTGCGGTTGGCTGACCCCCGCCTGCAACCAGCAGCTCCTCGGCCGGAAAGCGCGTAATGACCTCGCAACCATCCTTGGTAACGACGAGCTGCTCCTCGATCCGCGCCGCCGACCAGCCGTCCGAGGCCGGCCAGAACGTCTCCAATGCGAAGACCATTCCCTCCTGGACCACAGTCGGATATTCGAACGAGACGAGCCGGCTGAAGATCGGCTTCTCCCAGATCGAGAGTCCGACGCCGTGGCCGTACTGCAGCGCGAACGCCGCCTCCTCGTCCGGGAAGCCGAACTCCTCCGCCTTCGGCCACACGGCGACCACGTCGGCGGTCGTGACACCCGGACGGATGAGCGAAATCGCGTGATCGAGGATGTCGCGGCAGCGCTTGTACGCGTCGACGAACGCACGCGACGCGCTGCCGACCGCGAACGTACGGTAGTAGCAGGTCCGGTAGCCGTTGTACGCGTGCAGGATGTCGAAGTACGCCGGGTCGCCGGGACGCAGCATGCGATCGGTGAACACGTGCGGATGCGGGCTACAGCGCTCGCCAGAAATCGCGTTCACGCCCTCCACATGCTCGGAGCCGAGCTCGTACAGCACCTTGTTCACGAGCGCGACGCACTCGTTCTCGCGGAAGCCGGGGCGCAACGCGCGGAACAGCTCGTCGTACGCCCCGTCGACCATCGCGCACGCCGTATTGAGCAGAGTGATCTCGTCCTCCGTCTTGATCATGCGCACGTCCTGCAGCAGCGCCTGGCAGTCGACGACAGTGATTCCTTCCGCCTCGAGCGCGCGCAAGACCGGGAGCTCGACAATGTCGATGCCGAGCGGCTCGCCAAGGAGTTCGCGCTCTGCGAGCTCCGTCTTGATCTTCTGCGCGACGGCCTCCGCGCGCCCCTGTACGGAGCCGCGCAGCGTCGAGATGCCAGCGCGCGAGCGGTCCTCGCCCAGCCACGGGCTGTAGAGCTTGTGGTGGCGGGCCGCCGAGCCGAAATCCCACATGATCGGCTCGTCGTTCTGCGGCAGGAGGCAGAAACGGACGAGCTTGTCGATCGCCCACGTGCCGATGTGGGTCGCCGTGATGTAACGGATGTTGTTCATGTCGAAGCACAGCAACGCGCCGAGCTCCGACTCGGCGAGAGCCCGCTTCGCGCGTGCGAGCCTTTCGGTGCGCAGTCGCTCGAGGTCGACGCGCTGCTCCCAGTCGACCGCCATCGTCCCGTACGTCCGCAGCGCCATCGCTACTCCTTCCCCACGAGTCTGCGAGCCTCGGCCGCGACTGTGTCGGCGGTCGGCACGGTCAGGTCCTCCAGCACCGGCGAGAACGGGATCGGCACGTCCATCGCGCACATTCGGCGCACGGGTGCATCGAGGTCGTAGAACGCGTCTTCCGCGATCAGGGCCGCGAGCTCGGCGCCGACACCGTAGCTGCGGTGGCCCTCGTCGATCACGATCGCGCGTCCGGTTTTGCGTACCGACGCGACGATCGTCTCGCGGTCGAGCGGAACAAGCGTGCGCGGGTCGACGATCTCGGCGCTGATCCCGTCGGCGGCGAGCTGCTCGGCCGCGTCGAGCGCGACGTAGACCATCGAGCTCGTCGCGACGAGTGTCACGTCTTCCCCGTCGCGCTTCACGTCCGCGACGCCGAGTGGCAGGACGTATTCCTCCTCGGGGACGGGTCCCTTGACCGCGAACATCATCTTGTCCTCGAACACGACGACGGGGTTGTCCTCGCGAATCGCGGCCTTGAACAAGCCCTTCGCGTCGTACGGTGTCGCCGGCAGCACGACCTTGACCCCCGGAACGTGCGCGACGAGCGCGTGCAGGCTCTGGCTGTGCTGCGCGCCGGAGCGCCGCGTCGCCCCGAGCGTCGTTCGGATCGTCAGCGGCGCCTTCAGCCTGCCGCCGGACATGTAGTGGATCTTCGCCGCCTGGTTAACGAGCTGGTCCATCACCAGCGTCATGAAGTCGCCGAACATGATGTCGACGACGGGCCGCATCCCCGTCATCGCGGCGCCGAGCCCGATCCCGGAGATCCCGGCCTCGGAGATCGGCGAATCGATCACGCGCTCGGGACCGAACTCTTCGACGAGTCCCGAGAGGACCTTGAACGGCGTGCCCGCTTCGGCGACGTCCTCGCCGACGATGAAGACGGAAGCGTCCCGGCGCATCTCCTCCGCGAGCGCCTCGTTCACTGCCTGTGACAGCGTCAGCTCGCGTGTCCCCGGCTGGGCCGCGACTGCGCTAGGCGAAGACATGCTGGTCGACCTCGCTCTCGTCAGGGTACGGCGCGGCGAGCGCGAACTCGACGCCCGCCTCGACCTCTTGCTGCGCCTCGGACCGGATCTGCGCGAGCGTCTCGGCCACGACGCCCTGCTCCCGCAGCCACCCAGTGAGCAGCTCGATCGGATCGCGCTGGGACTTCCACTCCCTTTCCTCCTCTTCTGAGCGGTAGTAGCTGCGGTCGACGTCGCCGACGTGGTGTCCGTGGAAGCGGTAGGTGCTCAGCACCAGGAACGTGGGCCCGTCCCCGCGACGGGCGCGCGCGACGGCGCGCACGGCGGCGTCGAACACCGCGCGGACGTCCTGGCCGTCGACTTGCTCCGCCGGGATTCCGAACGCCTCACCGCGCGCCACAAGGTCGCCGGCGGTCGTCTCGGAGTAGTGCGTGTACTCGTTGTAGAGGTTGTTTTCGCAGGCGTAGATCACGGGCAGCTTCCAGAGCGACGCCATGTTCATCACCTCGTAGAGGACGCCCTGCCCGAGCGCGCCCTCGCCGAAGAAGCAGACCGCGACCTGGTCGGTGCTACGCATCTTCGCGGACATCGCTGCGCCCGTCGCGATTCCGGTCGACCCGGCGACGATCGCGTTCGCGCCGAGGTTTCCGTTCTCGTGGTCTGCGATGTGCATCGAGCCGCCCTTGCCGCGGCAATAGCCAGGCTCCTTGCCGAGCAGCTCGGCGAACATGCGGTCGGCCGCGGCGCCCTTCGCAAGGCAGTGACCGTGACCGCGATGCGTGCTGGTGATGTAGTCGTCCTTGCGGAGCGCCATGCAGATGCCGACGGCGACGGCTTCCTCGCCGATGTAGAGGTGCGCGAGGCCCGGCATCTTCGCGCTGCGGTAGAGCTCGTTGACGCGCTCTTCGAAGGCACGAATCGCCGCCATCCGGTGGTACGCGTCGAGCCACCGCTCGATCGTGGAATCGGACGTGAGCTTCGTCTCCCGCACAGTGCTCATGTCGCGGCTCCGGCGGTGACGCCTGACATCTGGGCCAGCACGTCGAAGAGGACGGCGAAGTCCTTGTCCTCCAGACCCATCCCGCGCGCGGCGGTCAGGAATTCGTTCGTGACCGCGGTCGTCGGCAACGGCACGTCGAGCTCGCGGCCGAGCTCGAGTGCGAGGGTCATGTCCTTCTGCATCATGTTCACGTCGAACCACGCCTCGTCCGGCTGTTCGAGCACGAACGGCCCCCGGTAGACGACCATCGGCGAGGCAATCACGCTGGAGAGCAGCACTTCGACGGCGGTCTCGCGCGGGATCCCGCTCTTCTCGGCAAGCAAGACGCCTTCGCTAAAGGCGAGCATCTGCACCGCCAGACTGAGGTTCGTCGCGATCTTCATCGTCGCCGCCGCGCCGTTCGGCCCGACGTGGAACACCTTCGGCCCGATCGCTTCCAGGATCGGCTTGACGCGCTCGAAAACCTGCGCATCGCCGCCGACCATCACGGTCAGCTTTCCCTGCTCGAGCGTGATCACCGAGCCCGAGACCGGCGCGTCGAGCATCTCGGCGCCCAGCGCCGACACCTGCTCGGCGAGCGCGCGCGAGTTCGCCGGGCTCGCGGTCGACATGTCGACGTACACGCTGTCCGGCCGCAGGCCCGCGAGGATCCCGTCGCGGCCATCGGTGACCGCGCGGACGGCGGCCGTGTTGCTGACCATCGTAAAGACGATCTCGCTGCGCTCCGCGAGCTCGCGCGGGCTGTCGGCCCAGTGCATGCCTTGCGCACGCAGCGCCTCGGCCTTCCCGCGCGTCCGGTTCCAGCCATAAACGGTGTGGCCCGCGTCGAGCAAGCGCTTCACAACCTCGCTGCCCATCACTCCCAGCCCGACGAATCCGAGCTCAGCCACGCCCCGCTCCATCGACCGGCTCGATCCCCTGCGCGACGATCTGATGAACGTCGGCCTCGACACGCACCAGGTGCGCACGCATCTCGTCGCGTGCACGCTCGGCGTCCTGCGCAACGATCGCGGCGCGAATCAAACGATGCTGCTCCAACGACCGCTCGGGACTCGAGGGAATGAGATAGATCGACATCAGCGCGCGCCGAATCAGGTCACGCAGCGCATGCATGCTGTGCAGGACGAGCCGGTTGCCGGATGCCTGCGCGATCGCGAGGTGGAAGTGGAGGTCAGCGTCGATATAGGCATCTGCACTGCCCGACTCGAGCCCGGCTGCCATGTCGGCGATCGCCGCGTCCATCTCTTCGATGTCCGCGCCGCTGCGGCGCTCGGCCGCGAGGGCCGCGGCCTCTGCTTCGAGGATCCGCCGCAGCTCGTAGATCTCCCGCATGTTTGCCTCGTCGAGGCTGAGCAGCAGCTTCAGCGAGTTGTTCAAGGGGTTCCGAAAGTTCGCGACCGCGAAGGAGCCGTTTCCGACCGACTCGATCAGCCCTTTCGACTCGAGCATCCGTAGCGCCTCGCGCACCGACGAGCGGCCCGCCTGATAGCGCTGCGTCAGCTCACGCTCGGGCGGAAGGGCGTCTCCCGGCTTGAGGCGCCGGCCCGCGATCTGGGCGAGCAAGTTCTCGGCGATCAGCTCGTAGACCTTCTGACGCTCGATCGGCTCATAGGTGGGGAACGTCTCAGCCATAGCAGAGAGATCTGTCTGACAAGCAGACGAGAGGCGAGCTTAGCGCGCGGGCCCCCCGCCCGCAACGGCCGAAGGAGAATGGTGTTGCGCCCGGCCGTGCGCCGTGCTTGAATCGCCCGGTCTGACAATCTGATCAGCAGCTGAAGGAGGTCCGACGTGAAACTCGCGCGAATCGCTTTGGCCATCGGGCTTGTGGCGGCCCTCTCGACGGCCGCGGCCTCCTCCGCGGCACAGGGCAGCCGAGCCAGCTCGACCCTGAAGATCGGCATCTCGCTCTCGCTGTCCGGCGACTTCTCCGACTCCGGCAAGGCCGCGATGCGCGGCTACAACCTGTGGCGCGACGTCGTCAACGCGCACGGTGGCCTCCTCGGCCACCCCGTCAAGCTCAAGATCCTCGACGACACGAGCAGTCCCACACAGGTCGTGTCGAACTACCAGAACCTGATCACGAAGGACAAGGTCACGTTCGTGTTCGGTCCGTTCTCGACGCTGCTGACGGCTCCGGCTGCAACGGTCGCCAATCGTTACCACTACGCGTTCATCGAGCCCGCCGGGGGTGGGCCTGCGGTCTTCGGCGAGAAGCTGCACAACGTGTTCTTCACGCAACCTGCGCCGATCATCAACAGCGCAGACGTCTTCGCCCACTACATCCTGTCGCTGCCGAAGTCCTTGCGTCCGAAAACCGCTGCGTATCCGTCACTGGACGATCCGTTCGCGTCCCCGATCGCCGACCGCGTCCGAACGCTGCTGGAGAAGAAGGGAATTCGGACCGTCTACAAGACGATCTACCCGTCGGAGACGACCGACCTGGCGCCGATCGTCTCCAAGTATGCGGCGATGAAGCCGGATCTCGTCGTCGGCGGTACGCAGAACAACGACGCGTACGCCCAGATAAAGGCGATGATCCAGCTCAAGTTCAGCCCGAAGTTCCTCTTCTTCTCCAACGGGCCGAACGATCCCGCCGAGTTTCCGAGCAAGGTCGGCCCGCAGAACGTCAACGGTATCTTCAGCAGCGGCGACTGGTTCCCGCAGTCCAAGGCGCCGGGCAACAAGGCGTTCGTCGCCGCGTACGCGAAGAAATACGGCAAAGGCCCGATCGATCCAACTTCGCCAGAGGCGTTCGCAGCTGGCCAGGTGCTCCAATTGGCGGTCGCAAAAACGCACTCGCTCGACAACGGCAAGATCATCACGGCGCTGCACAAGGGAAGCTGGCCGACGGTGGAGGGCGTCTTGAGGTGGAACAGCATCGGCGAGCCGCAGGGCAGCGATCTGCTCGTCGAGTGGGTGCACGGGAAGCTCTATCCCGTCTATCCGAAGAAGATCGCGCTGCATGCGCCGTTCGCGCCGAAGCCGCCCTGGGGGAAGGGCTAACGAAGATCGATGCACCTAGTCGTCCAGGCGTGCATCCTGGGGGTGTTGACAGGCGGCGTCTACGCGCTCATGGCGAGCGGGTTGACGCTCGTCTTCGGCGTGATGCGCGTGATCAACGTGGCTCAGGGGGCGCTCGTAATCCTGAGCGCCTACCTGAGCTGGGCGCTCTTCACGCACTTCCAGGTCGATCCGTTCCTGTCGGTACTGATCGTCGCGCCGCTGATCTTCGCGCTCGGCGTCGGGGTGCAGCTCGTCTTCATTCGCTCCCTCCGTAGCGAGCAGGCAGAGGAGCTATCACTCCTGATCACGTGGGCGCTCGCGCTCGGCATCGAGGGTGTGCTCGGCGCCGTCTACGAGACGACCTACCGCGCTACGAACACCAGCTACGCGAACTCCGCCTGGACCATCTTCGGCTACCAGGTGTCCGTCGTGCGCGCGTATGCGTTCGGACTCTGCGTTGCGGTTCTCGTTCTTCTCTACCTGCTGCTCGCGCGCACGCGATTCGGTCGATCGGTGCGCGCGACGGTCCAGAACCCGAGCTCGGCGCTCCTGCTCGGCGTCAACGCCGACCGGGTGCGCGCCCTTGCCTTCGGGATCGGGGTGAGTACCGCAGCTGCTGCCGGCGCCGTCTATGGGGTCCTCTACCCGTTCAATCCTGGCAGCCATTACGACCTCATCTCCCGCCTGCTGTCGATCGTCGTCCTCGGCGGGCTCGGCAGCGTTGCCGGCGCCGTGGCCGCTGCGCTCATGATGGGCGTTGTCGAGGCCGTCGTCGCCGTGGAGATCTCCCCAGTCTGGTCGTCCTTCTCGTACTTCGTCGTCTTGGTGGCGATCTTGCTCTTGCGACCACAGGGGTTCTTCGGCGCCCGGGAGCGGACGCTTTGAGGTGGATCACGCCGGGCGGGCTGCTCCGCGGCGGCGGCGTCTTCGGGCTGCTCGCCGCTTTCCCGTTCGTCGAACGCACGGACTGGATCGTCAACATCGGCGTCTTCACGCTGATGTACGCGGGACTGGCGACGGCGTGGAACCTCTTCTCGGGGTACACCGGATACATCTCGCTCGGCCAGGCCGCGTTCTTCGGGATCGGTGCGTACGCGACGGGAATCACGTTCGAGCACATCTCGATCGGCTCGGGTTATCGCCCCTTCTACGCACTCCCGCTGATCGGTCTTGCCGTCGGGCTCGTCTCCGTTCCGGTCGCCTGGGTGGCGCTGCGTACGCGTGCGATGACGTTCGCGATCGTGACGCTGATGCTGCTGTTCATCGTGCAGCAGCTCGCGTTCAACCTTCGGTCGATCACGCACGGCTCGCAGGGCGTCGCCGTTCCGCAGCCGACCTTCGCATCGAACTTCGACCGGCCGTACTACCTCGCCATGCTCAGCGTGCTCGCGCTCGCGATGCTCATCTGTTGGTATGTCCGCCGCAGCAAGCTCGGATTGATGCTGCTTGGGATCCGCGAGGACGAGGAGAAGGCGCGCGGACTCGGCGTGCGCGTCACCGGTGCGAAGCTGATCGCCTGGGCGCTCAGCGTCGGCTTGACCGCGATGATCGGCGGGATCTGGGGCTACTACCTCTTCTACATCTATCCGGAATCCGCGGTCGATCCGCTCGTGATGATCGGCGCCGTCTTGATGGCGTTCCTCGGCGGTAAGGGGACGCTCTGGGGCCCGATGATCGGCGCGTTTGTCCTCGTGCCGGCGCAGCAGTGGGCGCTGACGAGCTACGGCGCGACCCGGCTCTACCTCATCGCCTACGCCGGCGTGTTCGTCCTCGTGCTGCTGCTGCTGCCACGCGGGATCGTCCCGTCGCTCGCCGACCTCGTGAGCCGGCGACGGTTTCGCGCAACCGACCGCCCGGATGTCCGCCCGACCGTCGAGCGCGTGGCGTCGTGAGCTCCGCTGCGCTCCTGACGGCGGAGGGACTGACGAAGCGATTCGGCGGGGTCGTCGCGGTAGAAGACTGCACGTTCTCCGTTCCGACCGGAACGATCACCGCGCTCGTCGGCCCGAACGGATCCGGCAAGACGACTGTCTTCAACCTGCTCACCGGCTACTTGCGCGCGGACGCGGGCACCGTCGCCTTCGCCGGTCGCCGCATCCGCCGTCCGGATCCGATTCGCCTCTACCGCGCCGGTCTGACGCGAACCTTTCAGCAAGCGCGGATCTTTCCCGACCTGACGCTCGTCGAGAACCTCGTCGTCGCCATCCAGCAGCCGTGGCGCACGATCGTCTGCCGAGCGATCGGGCGCGACGATCGCAGCCGCGCCTTCGAGCTCTTGGAGGAATTCGGCCTGGTGCAGCTCGCCGAGGCACGCGCCAGCTCCCTCTCCTACGGCCAGAAAAAGCTGCTCGAGTTTGCGACGGTGCTGATGGCCGAGCCCCAGCTTGTCCTCCTCGACGAGCCTACCGCCGGCGTCAATCCGGTGATGGTCGCGGCGATCGAGACGCGCATCCGCGAGCTGAACGCGCGCGGACTGACGTTTCTGGTCGTCGAGCACAACATGAATCTCGTTATGCGCCTGTGCGATCCCGTGATCGTCCTCGACCACGGGACGAAGCTCGCCGAGGGACGACCCGCCGACGTCCGGAACGACGCACGTGTGCTCGACGCGTACCTGGGCGCGTGAGCATGCTGCTGCGCTTCGACAGTGTCGTCGCCGGCTACGGCCGTGGTGACATCCTGCGCGGTCTCGACCTCGACGTGCCCGAGCAGGCGGTCACCTGTCTCGTCGGTCCCAACGGAGCCGGCAAGTCGACGGCTCTAAAGACGCTTAGTGGTCTCTTGAAGCCTCGTGCGGGACGCATCTTGTTCGAAGGGGACGACATCGCCGGCCTCTCTCCCGCGCGTGTGCTCGCGCGCGGCATCGTGCACGTGCCGCAGGAGCGCAGCCTGTTCCCACTCATGACGGTCTGGGACAACGTGCTGATGGGCGGCCACTCGATGCGTGACCGCGGCGCCGTCAGGCGGCGAGCGGAAGCGCTTGCAGAGCGTTTTCCAATCGTTCGCGAACGCCAGAACGACCGAGCAGGTGAGCTCTCGGGCGGTCAGCAGAAGGTGGTCGAGATTGCACGGGCGCTCATGCTCCGGCCGAAGCTGATCCTCTTCGACGAACCGACAATGGGGCTCGAACCGAAGACGCGGCACCTCATCTTCGAGACGATTGCACGGCTGCACGCGGACGGCCACACCGTCCTGCTCGTCGAACAGAACGCGCGCGCAGGGCTCGCAGCCGCCGATCACGGCGCCGTGCTCGACGGCGGTCGCGTCGCGATCGCGGGCCGCGGCGCCGATCTGCTCGCCGACCCGCGGCTCGGCGAGCTGTACCTCGGCGGCTCAGGCCCGACCGCCAACGGCAGCGGCGGTATGAACTCACCAGCTTGAATGCAACGCAGACCGCGTAGGGTTCACAAACTCGCGGATCGCTGCGACGAAGCCTGCGGGGTGCCAAGGCGCAGAACGGGTTCGAGTGAAGCGGGGCCGGTCGCCGCGATTGCGTCGCTCGCCTAGATCCTCGGCCTTCGCCCGACGTTCTCGAACGCCAGATCGCGGAAAGGTTTTCCGGAGTTAGGCAACCCTTCGCGAGGTCGGGCGCTTGCTGTCCGCGGCGCCGCCGCGACGAGCGCCTGTCGGCGCAGGTGCGGCAGCCCCCGACGTAGCGGCGCGCGCCAGGGTCGGGGTCGACCTGCTCTACGCCGCAGCCGAGGCAGCGCAGGTCGGCGTCCCAGTCGATCGCTGCGCGGCGGCTAGCGTCGATGAGACCACGAAGAGAGGCGGCTCGTCGGCGCTAAGCGGGGTCACACCACCGACACTGGTGTGTCGTCAAGCGCTCATGCGCAACGCGCCGTGGACGCTGCACACGGTGCCCGAGGTCTCGTTTACCGCCGCCGGCCAAGGCCGAGGCGCCGGCGCTTGGGCACGAAAGGAGCTTCCGGGCGTGCAGCTCGCAGGCGTGTGCTCGAGATGGGAGTTCGAGCTGACCGCCGATCTGGAAGCCCTTCGTCTTGCCGACGCGGGTCCCAGCTGGCGCGACGGCTTGCTGTGCTGCCGGGCGCCACCGGCGCGACGTCTGCGGTCTCACGGCGCGAACAGCTGATGAGACTGGTCGAGAGTAATGGCGCACGCCTGGTCGTGCGCCGCTGGAGACATCGAGCCGTCTGACGTCGCAGGCGGAAAGGAGGGCCGCAAGCAGCCTCGGGGCCGGCGACCGAATGCCTCCATTTGCAGCAGGGTTGAATTTATGCACCCCACAGGGCTTCAGCCATGCGAATTCCTATGCGCGTGATCGTCGCTTCTTGTATCTACGAGAGCGCCGTTGAGAAGCGCACAACGAGCCGCGGCCAGCTGAACAAACCGCTGCTCGAACACCAGTTGGCGGTGCGCGTTCCGGCCATTCGTCCTAACCTTGTTCCCGCGCGCGCGTAACTCACGGTGTCGCGTTTTGGCGGAACAGCGACACGCTCCCCCGGGGAGGTTGCGCAAGCCCTGGCGACGCACGCCAGTCCTGCGGGCACGGCAACGAAGTCAATGCTTTCGATTGGTAGCCCTTTCTTCCACTCTTGTTGCGGACACAGGATGTAGGTGAGCGCGAAGGAGGCTCGGGGCAGGTGCGGCTGGGCTCGCGCTGACATCCTCTCGCTGGAATGCCGCGACAGCACTTCCTTCCAGCCGCCTTAGTCGGCCGCTTCTCGGCGGCGACGAGTTATCCGGTCCGGGAGCGACCGGTGTGGGTCTGCCGCCGAGACTCGGCCGAGCCGTATGTCCAAAAGGCCGACAACGTCGCGGCGTTGGAGGACTTCTACACGGTTGAAGTCTCCCCCTTTGTGGGCGACGAGCGCGGCGCGCGTCCCTTCGCCATCGACGAGATGTGGTCGCACATCGTGCCGGAGCCGGGGGGCCTGACTAGGGGATCGGTGGTCGCGTCACGCTGGCGACGGCCGCTTCACCCTTCTCCCTGATCGCCTCGAGCGGCAGACGCGACCCGCCGAACGGCCTCCCCCGCGAAGAGCCGTGCATCTGCTCGGCCGAGACGTTCAGCGGTGACGCGGAGCGAGGAGCCCTCGCCGTCATCGGCCACCCAGGGCACTGAGAAATCACCGGCAAACGCGCCACGCGCGCGCTCGAATCCTTTGTCCCGCCGCTATGCGCAAGTTGCGGCCCTACCGGACGGGTTCAGGAGTTCCCTGGAAATCCCGTACGCCCGAGTTTACGAACCCTACGGGCGCTCGCGCCGGCCCGGCGAAACTAACAGGCACGGCGCGCGTGTTCACGCTGCGGCTTGGTATTCGTGGACGTTGCGGATCTCCGCCCACTCGGCAACTACCTCGTCGAAGCGATCGAGGCCGAGCTCCGCGCAGAGGGCCTTCCCGCCGACACCTTCTCAGCGCTCGAGCCTGACAGCGTCCAGCTCGCGAAGACCGCAAGCCGCAGCACTATCGGCTTCATGACTGAAATGGCGTTCGAGCTGGGATGGATCATCGCCGACAAGCGCGGCCTGCGCCGCAGCGACATCAACGACCTCAACCACGCGCTCCGCCGGATGCTCTGGAACCGCGGCGACTACGTCCGCCCGATCGAACTCGTCCACCAACGCCTCAACGTTCGAAGCTGACGTCTCGAAACACGGCGCCTGGTCTCGCTGAGTGTCCTCGGTCCCGCCTCCACGTACATTGCTCAGTCCCGGCGGACGAATATCTGAACCCTACGGGCTGGTACTCGCGGACGAGTGCCTTCATGTCTCCGCTGAAGGAGGTTTGACGGATCCACATTCGATCAATTAGGATCCCAAGATAGCCGATCGGTGCCACTGAAAGGGCACTCAAAGGGGATAAAGGCCGCGAGCTTGGATCCAAAATCGACTAACTAGGATCCCAAATGAATCGTTTGATCGCGAGGTTGCGGAATCCAGCCCGGAACGGCTTCGGCGAGAACGGCATCGGCGGGAACGGGAACCGGCCGAGCCACGTGGGTGTCGCGCTTAGCGCGGAAGCCGTCCGGAGGGCGACGTACGTCGTCACGACCGCCGAAGCCGCGCCGTGCACCTGTCCCGAGTTCTGCGAGCGCGACCATGAGAACGACTGAGCGTCCGGAGACAGTCGTCGCCGAGGTCGAGGTCCGGGCCCCGCTCGACGGCCGCGCGGAAGCGATCCTGACGCCCGACGCGCTCGCGTTCATCGCCGAGCTCCACCGGCACTTCGACGCGCGCCGCCTTGGACTGCTGGCGACACGCGCCGCGTGCCAGGCGCGTCTCGACCGAGGCGAGCTGCCGGACTTCCTGCCCGAGACGCGCGAGATCCGCGAGAGCGAGTGGACGATCGCGCCCGTCCCGGCCGACCTGCAGGACCGCCGGGTCGAGATCACCGGCCCCACGGACCGGAAGATGGTCATCAACGCGCTCAACTCCGGCGCGCGGACGTTCATGGCGGACTTCGAGGACGCGAACTCGCCGACGTGGTCGAACATGGTCGAGGGGCAGGCGAACCTGATTGACGCGATCGAGCGGACGATCGAGTTCGAGAGCGAGGATGGGAAGCAGTACCGACTGAAGGACGAGGTCGCGACCCTGCTCGTCCGCCCTCGCGGCTGGCACCTGGTCGAGAAGCACGTCCGGGTCGACGCAGCCCCCGTCGCCGGCGCCCTCTTCGATTTCGGTCTCTACCTCTTCCACAACGGCCGGCGGCTGCTGGAGAAGGGGACGGGCCCGTACCTCTACCTGCCGAAGCTCGAGAGCCACCTCGAGGCGGGCCTCTGGGACGACGTCTTTACGTTCACCGAGGAGGCGCTCGAGCTCCCGCATGGCTCGATCAAGGCGACGGTGCTGATCGAGACGATCCTCGCCGCCTTCGAGATGGACGAGATTCTCTGGGAGTTGCGCGACCACTCCGCCGGCCTCAACGCCGGCCGCTGGGACTACCAGTTCAGCGTGATCAAGAAGCTCCGGCACCGGCCGGAGTTCGTGCTTCCCGACCGCAACCAGGTGACGATGAGGGCGCCGTTCATGCGCGCTTATACGGAGCTGCTCGTGCGGACGTGCCACCGCCGGGGCGCGCACGCGATGGGCGGGATGGCCGCATTCATCCCCAGCCGCAAGGATGGGGATGGCCGCATTCATCCCCAGCCGCAAGGATCCCGAGCTGAACGAGCGGGCGCTCGCGAAGGTCCGCGAGGACAAGCAGCGCGAGGCGGGCGACGGCTTCGACGGCACCTGGGTCGCGCACCCGGATCTGGTGCCGGTGGCGACGGAGGAGTTCGACCGGGTGCTCGGCACTCGGCCTAACCAACTGGAACGGCGGCGGGAGGAGGTCAAGGTCGCGGCGGGGGATCTGCTTGATGTTGCCTCGACGCCGGGCGACGCGAGCGAGGAGGGGCTCCGCAACGACGTCAGCGTCGCGCTGCAGTACCTGTCGTCGTGGCTTCGCGGCGTCGGGGCGGCCGCGATCTTCAACCTAATGGAGGACGCGGCCACGGCCGAGATCGCTCGCTCGCAGGTGTGGCAGTGGCGCCGCCATGGAGTCTCGCTGCGCGAGGGAGAGACCGTGACGCCCGAGCTCGTCCGGCGCGTGATCGACGAGGAGCTGGAGAAGATCCGGCAGGCAGTCGGCGACGAGGCCTACTCGCGCGGGCGCGCGGACGAGGCGTGCGCGATCTTCGAGCAGCTGGCGCTCGGCGAGGACTTCGTCGAGTTCCTGACCCTGCCGGCGTACGGGTACCTGGATCGAGGAGGGAGAGCTGCGTGAGCGTCGCCGCGACCGGCAACGGGTACCGCGACGAGGCCGAACCGCTGGCGCGGGCCTGGGCGGAGGATCCGCGCTGGGCGCGGATCGGGCGCGGCTACGAGGCCGAGGACGTCGTCCGCCTGCGGCCGACCGTCGCGATCGAGTACACGCTCGCCCGCCTCGGCGCCGAGCGGCTCTGGCAGCTCCTGCACGAAGAGGACTACGTCGCCACGCTGGGGGCGCTGACGGGTGGCCAGGCGGTGCAGATGGTGAAGGCCGGCCTGAAGGCGATCTACCTGAGCGGCTGGCAGGTCGCCGCCGACGCGAACCTCGCCGGACACACCTACCCCGACCAGAGCCTCTACCCCGCGAACAGCGCGCCGGCGCTCGTCCGCCGCCTCAACAACGCACTCCTCCGCGCCGACCAGATCGAGCGTACGGAGGACGGCACCGATACGTACTGGCTCGCGCCGATCGTCGCCGACGCCGAGGCCGGGTTCGGCGGCCCGCTGAACGTGTTCGAGCTGATGAAGGCGATGATCGAGGCCGGCGCCGCCGGCGTCCACTTCGAGGACCAGCTCTCCTCCGAGAAGAAGTGTGGCCACCTCGGCGGCAAGGTGCTCGTTCCGACCAGCCAGTTCATCCGGACGCTGAAGGCCGCTCGGCTCGCGGCCGACGTCTGCGGCGTCCCGACGATCCTCGTCGCGCGGACGGACGCGCTCAGCGCAACGCTGCTGACGAGCGACGTCGACCCGGCGGACGAGCCGTTCCTGACCGGCGAGCGGACTGGCGAGGGCTTCTTCCGCGTCCACGACGGGCTCGAGCCGGTGATCGCGCGCTCGCTCGCCTACGCGCCCTACGCCGACATCCTCTGGTTCGAGACGTCGACGCCGGACCTGGAGGAGGCGCGCGAGTTCGCCGACGCGATCCACGCCGAGTGCCCGGAGAAGCTGCTCGCCTACAACTGCTCCCCCTCGTTCAACTGGCGCGCGCACCTCGACGACGGGACGATCGCGCGTTTTCAGCGCGAGCTCGGCGCGATGGGTTACCGCTTCCAGTTCGTCACGCTCGCCGGCTTCCACGCGCTCAACGCGGCGATGTTCGACCTCGCGCGTGGATATGCAGCGGAGGGCATGAGCGCGTACGTGCGTCTGCAGGAGCGCGAGCTCGAGCTCGAGGAGCACGGCTACACGGCGACCCGCCACCAGCGCGAGGCCGGCGCCGGCTACTTCGACCTCGTCGCCGAGGCGGTCAGCGGCGGCGAGAGCTCGACGCTCGCCCTGCGCGGCTCGACGGAGGCGGCACAATTTCGGAGCTAGCGACAGACGGCGACGCGCAGGGGACAAAGGCTGACGAGATCGCGCTCGTGCTCGAGGACGCGATCGTCTCGGGCGAGATCTCCCCGGGAACGGTGCTCCGGCAGGAGCAGCTCTCGCAACGGTTCGAGGTCAGCCGCACGCCGATCCGCGAAGCGCTGCGGCGGCTGGCGGCGACCGGGCTCGTCTCCTTCGTCCCCAACCGTGGCGTTCGCGTGCGGACGATCTCGCGCCAGGAGCTGCGCGAGGCGTTCCTCGTCCGGGCGGAGCTCGAGGCGCTCGCGACGGAGCTCGCGACGCCGCGGATGACCGACAACGATCTCGCGGCGCTCGAGGAAGCGGAGGCGCGCTTCGCCGAGCTGACGACGCAGCTACTCGACCGTCGCCGCGACGAGGCCGAGCGCGTCCGCCTGACCAGCGAGTGGATGCGCGCGAATTACGGCTTCCACGACGTCGTCTACGCGGCCGCGGCGGCGCCGCTGGTCGAGCGGATGGCGAAGAGCGCGCGGCGGACGTTCCTCAGCCAGTGGCGTCCTGGCGGCCCGGAGATCGACGAGCTGTACGAGCAGAACGTCCGCCAGCACCGCGCGATCCGCGACGCGATCGTCGCCCGCAGCGCCGGCGGCGCGCGGGCGATCGCCCACGAGCACGTCCTCCACTCGGGCCGAATGCTGGAGCTGATCCTCGACCACGTCGGCGTGCCGCAGCCGGAGCGCCGCGCCTCTGGATGGTAGGCGCCGATGCGGCCCAACACGTCATCGGGGAAGGAGGCGCGATGAACCAGTTGTCGGAGATCCTCGACGAGAAGGGCCATGACGTGCTCCGGATCGAGGCGGACGCTACGGTGTTCGACGCGGTGAAGCGGATGGTCGCGGCGAATGTGGGGTCGCTGCTCGTGACGGAGGGCGGCGAAATCACGGGGATCGTCACAGAGCGGGACTACCTCCGCCGCGTGACACTCGAGGGGCGCACTGACAAGGAGACCGCAGTTCGGGAGATCATGTCGTCGCCGCCGATCGTGGTCACGCCGCAGACGACAGTCGATGAATGCATGGCGCTGATGACCGACAGGCGGATCCGCCACGTCCCTGTCGTCGAGGGCGGCGAGGTGGTAGGGATCGTCTCGATTGGGGACGTCGTCAAGTTCAAGTCGAGGCAGCAGAGCTTCGAGATCAAATTCCTGCACGACTACATCGGCGCACGCTGAGCCTGCACGGCGTGCTCGCAAGCCTGACCGACCGCGTGGACCCTGTCGACCGGTCTCGCCTCGGTCAGCCCTTGAAACCTCTCACCGTCTGCCGTTCGTTCGACGGCACAACCCTTCGCCGTCCCATCGTCTAGTTGCCAAACGAGACGACAAACTCGAGCCTGTAGCGTACGCCGGCAGGAACCACCAGCAACAACAGTTCAGGGATCGAGCGCTCGCGAAGCTCGGCCGAGGTAAAGAGAGCAAGAATCCTGCGGCCGATGCGAATTCGACTCACCGACGAGAGGCTCCTCGCCGACCTTCTCGCCTTCATGCGAGCATCGGGTTGCATCGCGTACTACAAGACGGAGCCTGAATCGATCGAGGTTGTGCAGCCGCACGCTTTGGCGAGAAGGAGTCCGCCGAAGTCAGCGCGCTTCTAAATCGCTGGAGCGCCGAGCATCCGGAGGCCGAACCGGAGTTTCTCGGGTTCTGACGGAATTAGGTGCGGCCGCAGAGCGGGCAGCGTCCGCTCGTCTTGCCGGTCGCGAGGTAGAGCGCACTTGTCCCGAGCCGGTTCTGCGAGCTCGATCAGCGCCGACGGGACGGCCTCCGCTCGCCCGCCTCGATCCGCGATAGGTAGGCCTAGCTCATCCCGGCGCGGCGAGGTCGCGTTGCGTGAGGCCGCGCTCGAGCCGGACGCCTTGACGCGCTGTCGGAGCTTGGCGTCTGCCCTCATCTGCGCATCATCGCGAGCTTGGGGCCGGCTCCTCCAACCGTGAAGCTGCGGCGGATGAAGGCGTCGAACTGGGGGACGGTGAACTCGTTCAGGCCGTAGGAGGGGCTGTAGATAAGGCCCTTCTCGATCAGGCGTGCGCGGGTGGGGGCGACGCTCTCGGGACCGGGGCGGCCGAGCTTGGCGGCGATCTCGCCGGAGCGGTAGGGGCCGTCGCCGAGGTGGGCCATCGCGGCGAGGTAGGCGAGCTCGGCTTTGGTGGCGCGGCCGATGCGGACGCGGAAGAAGCTCTCGTCGAGGTCGAGCTGAACCAGGTCGAGCGCCTGCTCGACGTCGCCGACGGTGATCGTCGGGCCGGGGGCGACGTTCCAGACGTGCTTGCCGTATTCCTGCAGGAAGTAGGGGTAGCCCTCGGTGAGGGCGAGGATGCGGTTGGTGGCGGCGCGTTCGAACTCGACGCCTTCTGCTCGGGCGGGCAGTTCGAGCGCGTCACGCGCTGCCTGCTCGTCGAGGCGGTCGATAGTCGGGAAGCGGAAGAGGCGCTCGGCGTACGACTTGGCCGCGCCGGTCAGCGCCGGTAGTTGCGGCAGGCCGGCGCCGGCGAGCGTCAGCGGGAGTTCATGCTGCGAGACCTGGTGCAACGCGGCGATCAGCGCCTCCAGTTCGGTGCGGTCGAGGAACTGCACTTCGTCGAGCAGGAAGACGATGCCCGTCTCGTGTTCGGCCGCCGCCTCGCCGAGCGCGACGAAGAGGTCGGAGAGGTCGTCGCCGAGGTCGCCGGAATCCTGTGGGGTACGTAAATCCGTCTGGTTGCTCGAGGGCCTGTCGGAGCTGACTTCGCGGCCGTAGAGTCCGGCCTCGTCCGCATCCTGTAGAGGGAGTCTGCCCTTGTTCGTGTCGCTGGTGTAT
>DAITAW010000110.1:0-8041 GCA_036824055.1 Gaiellaceae bacterium
TCGGCTACAGCAGGCGCTAGGCGCATCCACTCATCGCTTCTACAAGGTTGGGGCCGCAAGGCCCCAACCTCGCTGACTGCGCCGCCAGCCTTACTCCCCGCAAACAGCGACGCGGACCGCGGCGGGTGAGCGAGGAGCGCGATCTCCTTGCCCACACGTACAGCTGTCCCCCTGCTTGAACGAGCCGGACCCGCCTCGAGCGTAGCTTGCACACGCACATCTCGGACGGTAAACACCGTCGCATCTCAGTCGGCAGCCTCTTACGACGAGCCGCGGCAGCCCTTGCCACCTGGAAGTTGGCGCTCCAACGTGGCGAGGGCGATGAGCCGTGGCACTTCTTTGGACCGTTGACGCTTGATCGATGTGCGGACGAGATCGGCGAAACAGTCTTTAGCTCAGCTGGGTGGCCGGCACAGGACGGACGAGGCCTAGGCAATCTTCGACGGACGACTAAGGGAGGAGACAGTGCTTCTTGCAGGACGACACGCGATCGTGACCGGCGCGGCAAGTGGGATCGGCAAGGCGACCGCCGAGAGGCTCGGTCTCGAGGGCGCCAGTGTCTGCGTCAACTACTACTCGGAGCCGGAGCAGAGCAACGCCGAGGCGGTCGTTTCCACCATCGAGCAGGCGGGCTCAACGGCGTTTGCGTTCCAGGCCGATGTCGGCGATGAGGTCGCGGTCGAGCGCATGGTCGCGCAGGCCGCAGAGCAGCTCGGCGGCGTCGACCTGCTCGTCAACAACGCAGGCATCGAGAAACAGGTGGCGCTGCTGGAGATGTCATTGGAGGACTGGAATGCGGTCCTGCGCACGAACCTGACAGGAAGTTTTCTCTGCCTGCGCGAGGCTGGCAAGGTGATGGCGGCGGCTGACGGCGGGACGATCGTCAACATCTCAAGCGTGCATGAATTCAT
This sequence comes from Gaiellaceae bacterium, assembly GCA_036824055.1. Lineage (GTDB taxonomy): Bacteria > Actinomycetota > Thermoleophilia > Gaiellales > Gaiellaceae > 3-1-20CM-4-69-9. The sequence continues at coordinate 912 of DAITAW010000110.1, forward strand.
CCCCTGGCCTGGTTTCGCGCACTACTGCGCCAGCAAGGGAGCGCTGAAGCTGCTGATGGAGACGGCGGCGCGCGAGCTCGCCGGCGCGGGAATCCGTGTCCTCAACATCGCTCCCGGCGCGATCGTGACGCCGATCAACAAGTTCGTCCTCGACGATCCCGAGGCAAAGCACGCGGTCGAAGAGGAGATCCCGCTCGGGCGAATGGGCAATCCCGACGAGATCGCTGCCGCGGTCGCCTGGCTTGCGAGTGATCAGGCCAGCTACGTGACCGGAACGACGATCGTTGTCGACGGTGGCATGTCGCTCTACCCGAAGTTCGTGTGATGCGCGAGGTAACCCGCGAGTCACGGCTGCTCGAGCATGGGAGCTCGACCCTGCTACCCGATCTCAACGACACGCTGACGACCAAGGCTGGCAGCGTCTTTTGTCTCTGTGCTAGCGACGGTGATCTTGACGTCGGCGTGAACGGGAGCCACGGTCTCTACTTCCACGACACCCGCTTTCTCGAGCACGCCACGCTTCGGATCGACGGCCGGCCTCTGACCGTGCTGCTCTCGAGCGCTGTCGACGACGACCGCTCGGTTTGCGAGCTGACCAATCCTGACCTCGAGCTCGTGGACGGGACGGTGCTGCCGAAGGGGCGGCTGAGCATCCGGCGCGAGCGCGCGCTCGGGCGGAAGGTGGTCGAGACGATCGAGGTGCGTAACTTTGGCCCGGAGCCGGTCGGCTGCCGGCTCGACCTCGAGTTCGCCGCGAGTTTCGAGGATATGTTCGTGATCCGCGGAGCGGCCGTCGGCAAACGCGGCAGGCTCGATCGCCCGGCCTGGACGAGGGGCGCGCTTCTCCTTCGCTATGACGGTGCCGACAGGCGATTACGCACGACTCTCATCGGTTTTTCGCCGCCGCCGAGCGCGAAGGGGCCGGGCCCGGTCGTCACGTACAAGCTCGCCCTCGAAGCGGGCGAACGGGCGACGGTGCGGGTCACGATCTCGCTCGAAGACCAGGGACCAGGGGCGCTGGAGGCGAAGCCCGTCCCTTCGCGCCGAGGGGAGGCAGCGTTCGCGACTGTCTCGGTCAAGAGCGACAACGAGCTCTTCGACCAGGTGCTTGCGCGCTCGTTCGAGGATCTGCGCATGCTCGCAACGCGCGAACGAGGTGAGACATTCTTCGCTGCCGGAGTGCCCTGGTTCGTCTGCTTGTTCGGACGCGACAGTCTCGTCACCGCGTTGCAGACGCTCGCCTACGACGCGCGCGTTGCAGCCGACACGCTGCTTCTGCTGGCGAAGTACCAGGGCCGCCGCCACGACGAATGGCGCGATGAGGAGCCAGGCAAAATCCTGCACGAGCTGCGGGTCGACGAGAAGGCCAACCTCAACGAAGTGCCGCAAACCCCCTACTACGGGACGATCGACGCGACGCCCCTCTTCGTCTGCCTGCTCGCCGAGTACATTCGCTGGACAGGCGATCTTGCGCTCTTCCATAAGCTGCGAAGCAACGTCGAACGAGCACTGAGCTGGATCGACGACGTCGCCGACCACGACGGTGACGGCTTCGTCGACTACGAATCGCGCTCGAGCAAGGGTCTGGCCAACCAGGGCTGGAAGGACTCCGGCAACGCGATCACCAACCAAGACGGGTCACCGGCCGTCCCCCCGGTCGCGCTGGTCGAGGTTCAGGGCGCCGTCTACCGAGCGAAGCTCGACGCGGCGTGGCTCCACCGCTTAGAGGGCGATACTGCACGGGCGCTCGAGCTCGAACGAGCCGCTGAGACTCTGCGCGCTCGCTTTCGGCGCGCCTACTGGCTACCTCGACGCCGGTTCCTCGCGGTCGCGCTCCAGCAAGGCGGACGCCCGGCAGCGTCTCTCGCCTCAAACCAAGGCCAGGCACTCTGGTCCGGAATCGTCGACCCCAAGCACGCTGATGCCGTCGCGAAGAGACTGCTTTCAACGCCGATGTTCAGCGGCTGGGGAATCCGGACGCTGGCCGTCGGCGAGGCGGCCTTCAACCCGATCGACTACCAAGTCGGCGCCGTCTGGCCGCACGACAATTCACTGATTGCTGCCGGGCTCAAGCGCTACGGCTTCGACCAAGAGGCCCTGCGCGTCTTCACCGCGATCTACCAGGCGGCGACCCGCTTCCCCAAGTACCGCCTCCCAGAGGTCTTCGCCGGCTTCGCACGCGAGCGCTACCCAGAGCCCGTGCGCTACCCAGTCGCCTGCAGCCCACAGGCATGGGCGGCAGGCGCGCTCCCCTTCATGCTCCAGACCGCGCTCGGCCTGACACCCGATGCCACACGAGGAGAACTTGTAGTTCGGCGCGCGTCCCTGCCGGACTGGCTCGGCGAGGCGACCGTCACCGGGCTTCAAGTCGGCGAAGCGAGCATCGACCTGCACTTCCGGCGCACCGGAAACGTGACGCACGTCAAGACCTCGCGCAAGCGGGGCAAACTTCGGGTTCGCGTCGAGTAGCAGCAACGACGAGTGCCCACGGCGACGAACACACCAACAGTGGCTCCTTCCTTGCTGTCGGGTCAAACTTGCACTGACGGTTGGGGAAGTAGAAGATCAGCCAGATGCTCGCGACGACCTTCCACTACGCAGCCACGCGGCGAATCACAGAAATAGGCCTGGTGGTCGCGGTAGTCGGCGGCTTGGTGATCGCCCTGGGGAGCAGCCGGCGCACCTGGGTCGCTCTCGGGGGCTTGCTGATCGCGGCCGGGCTCGCAGCCGCCCTCCTCGCCTTGCACTTCGGCGTCTCCCCCTACCGGCGCGGCCGCTAGCAGACGATTCCAATCGGGCAGTTCGCCTGAGTCGTGGGGTACGACCACGGCATCGTCGGCGTGCGCTCAGGGATGCGAGACGACGACCTCTCCGTGCGGGAACGGATAAAGGTTCTCGCCGGCGGCCCACTCCCCGCCTCCCGGCGGGCAGCATCGTGAATGATGGAATGTCGCCAGATAAGGGATGCCGTGCTGATCCTCCGCACTCAGGAAGTAACCCTCGTAGGCGAAGCCGCTCGGGTTGGCGTTGGTCACGTGTCTTGGGTCGAAGAGTTTGATGATCGCCGGCGTCGCGTGTGCGATCGCGAGCTTCTTGTCAGAGCGGATCACGATGACCGGGGCGCTCTGCAGCGGGTGCAGCATCCTGACGGTGACGATCTCGAAGCCGTAGCGCCCTTGCGCTTGCCGCAGACGTTGCATCAGAACGCGGCGTGAAGGACTCGGGAACCTGGCTGCTCGATCGCCCGTCTTCGCCGCTGTTTGCAGTGCGCCCAGCCACTCTTTTCGCGCCTGCGTCACCGCTGTCCTCGGGGAAGGTGCGGTGGTCGCCGCCATCGACACACAGGCAAGCGACGCAACTAGAAATGCGACGGGCAAGGAGACCAGGGATGGTCGCATCTCTTCCTTTCTACATCATTCGTACGTCGCCGAGGAGCGCTTTTCTCACATCCTTTCGGGTGGACAGAGTTACTCCTGACCGCCGCCCCATCGCTGTTCACGCTCATCGAAGCGAGCTTCGTACTCGTCCCACACCGAGGGCTGTTTCCGCCTCGGATGAGGAGAGTTTCTGCTCCTCCCAGACCGACTGCCAGCGCTGTCCCGGCTCGAGCACGATGGGTCGTCCCGGCTGCACCAGCGCGTAATAGACGACGATGAGTGCGTGCGCTGCGTAGGGAGCCGTGAGCGCGGAGGCGAGCGTCGTCGCGAGCCACCAATTGAACGGCCCGGCCCCTGCGGCGGCCAGCGTAAAGGGAATCTGGACAAGGGCGGTCAGAGCCCCGACGGCAAACAGCACCTTGAAAACGCTCAAGCCGTTTCCGCTAACGATCTCACGCGAGCGGCGAAGGGCATCGCGCGCACTCCCTTCCTCGAGCATCGCGACCGGCACGGCGACGGCCCAGCGGGTCATCAAGACGAAGCCCGGCACGACAAATAGCAGGAAGCCGAGTCCAATCCCCAGGGCGCTCACAATTGAAAGGCAGACGAGCTTCCAGATCTTGCCGCTCGCGCGCCCCAGAACCTCCGTGAACGAGGCATCGTCGTCTCCGTCGGTGTGCAGGCCGCGAACGATCTCGACGAGTCCTCCCTGCAAAAGCGCGATTCCCGCGACGCTCAGAACGAGAGCAAACACAGCAAGAAGGAAGCCACTGCCACTCGAGCCCGCGAGCGCTTGGAAAAGGTGCATCACCCCGAGCACCGCTGCACCCATCAGCACGGAGCGAGTGAACAGCCGCTTATAGAGGCGCCAGGCCTCTTTCAGAACCGCATTCGCGTCGAGCTCGACGCGCTGCACCGTTCGTGTAACGACCAGATCACTCATTTGCAAAAGGGCTTATCGACCTGGCGTTGACAAACTTAAGGGACAGATGCCCGCGGGCAGGCACAGCTGTCAGGCCTCGTCTGGGGGATGCGCAGCGAGGACTCTCCGGACGATTGAACTGTGAACGGCCCGGCGGCGCCCACGAGCTCGAGGAGCATTCTTTGTGCGCACGCTGATCGCCTCCACCGTTCTAATCGTCGCTCTCGCCGCAGTCCCCTCTGCCTTAGCCGGCGGAAGGATCGCTTTCATGAGCGTGGCGAACGGCAACGAAGACATCTGGCTCGTAGATCAGGCCGGAGGAAATCTGACCGACCTCACGCCGTATTCGCCTGGAAGCGACCAGGCTCCGGCGTGGGCACCCGATGGAACGCAATTGGCGTTCATCAGCGATCGAACGGGCGCTAGACGCGTGTGGCTGGTCAATTCCGACGGCTCAAAGCCGCGCCAGCTCACCGCGGACGATGCATCAAGCTTCTCCGACGCGAGCCCGGCCTGGTCGCCTGATGGAACGCAGATCGCTTTCGCCAGCACTCGGCTGACCGGATCCTGGGCCATCTGGTTGATCGCGGCTGACGGGTCGAGTTTGCGCCGTGTCTCTCCCGGCTTTGGCGTCAGCCCGTCCTGGTCTCCAGACGGTTCGCGGCTCGCGTACGACTCCTCCGGCGCGATTCATGTGATGAATGCCGATGGCAGCGAGGATCATGCGATCACAAGCGGCGACGTGCCTGACGACGCTCCGGCCTGGTCGCCGGACGGCTCGCGCATCGCTTTCGGAAGGTACAGCCCTGATTGGCAGACGTCGAACGTGCACGAGATCTGGAGCGCGCGGCCCGACGGCACCGACGCAGTTCAACTCACCGTATTCGGTGCATACGCTGACCATCCGTCCTGGTCCCCGGACGGGTCTCGTCTTGTCTTTCAGGTCAGGCGCGCAACGGACCCGCCGACAGCCTCAGGTCTGTTGACGATGACCCCTGACGGGCGGACCTTTTCCGGGATCGCGACACCACCCGGCAGCTTCCAGCCTGCGTGGGGAAGATCGGGGCCACTAGTTCACGTCTACACACCGAGCGACGGTGGTTTCTACAACCAGGACTGGATCGTCATTGCCCACTACTCCTGCGACGAGACGGCCATCACCTGTGTGGGGTCGGTGCCGCAACAAACACCCCTCGACACATCACGTACCGGACGGTTCACCTTCACAGTCACCGCAACTGACGCATCCGGTTACCGGACAACGGTTACGGAGACATACACCGTCGTCGACAAGACCCCGCCGACCGTTTCCTTCTGGTCCCCCTGCTGCGACAATCCCGTCTTCCAAATGGGCGCAACGATCGCGACGAGCTTCTCCTGCGACGACGGCCCGAATGGCTCGGGGGTCGAACTATGCACCGGGGATCCTTATCTCGACACGAGCACGGTCGGACAAAACACGTTCTACGTCCAAACAAGAGACGGAGCTGGCAATTCAGGGTATGTCGGGCAGTCGTATCGGGTCTGGTGGCCGTTCTCTTTGGCTCCTCCCGTGGCCCCGCCGCCGACCTACAACGCATTCCGCGCAACCGAGCCCGTGCCCGTCAAGTTCTCGCTCGGCGGAGACCGTGGTCTCGACGTGATCGATAGCGTCTACTACAACAGCGTCAGCTGCGACACCGGCGCAACACTTGCAACCGGTGGCGTTAGAGGGACTCTCTCATACAACGCCTCCCTCGCCCGCTACACGTACCAGTGGCAGACAGATAGTTCGTTCGCCGGGACCTGCGCCCAACTCTTCCTGGCGTTGCGTGATGGCTCCCGGCACGAAGCCTGGTTCCGCTTCAAGCGCTGAGCTATGAGTGAAGGCGAAGGCCAGTAACGACATCTTCGTCTGCACTCCTTAGATCGGGGTCGAGATGGACATCGGCGCATGGCACGGACAGTCATTGCTTCCTGACAGACGCTGTCTCAGACTGCGTTTATGACCTCAATGAGGATCGTCGCCATCCTCGTCTTGCTGGGAGTTTCTGGTGTAGGCGGGGCATCCCGCGCATCAGGCGGTTCGACAGGGACTTCCCGCGCCTTGGACCCGCCGCTACTCGTTCCGTGGAGCAGAGTCGGGGACATCGCGCTTGGTGAGCCGCGGACGCGCGTACAGCGGGAGTACGGCTCCGTAGGCCACGGCTTCCATGTCCTGCAGCGGTACGGCGGCACCGTTCAGGGCTACTACCGGCTCCACGGTGGCCGAGTGATCGTCACGTTCTACCGCGACCGCGTGGGCGAGCTCGAGTTCGAGACGCCGTATTACCGGACGAAGACAGGGTTCGGAGTCGGCAGCAGGATTCCGCTTGGCCCGTGTCACAGGACTGCGACGAATCCGTGCGAGCACCGCTGGCGCGGCTTCATCTACAACCCGACGCTCCGCGTGCGCCCGTGTAGCTGCTGGGTCAAGGCCGGCCGCGGGGCGCAGTCGCTTCCAGCGAACGCCTTCAACTTTGGCAAGCCGTGGTTCTTCATCTACCTCCGCCGCGGTCACGTCGCGGGCTTCTACTTCGCGCTCAAGTACATCGATTGACCCTCGTGCCTGAACCCCGACCGGAGGAACTCGATACGGCGGGCCGCCCGGACCGCAGGCACGGACGGCCGTTGATGCCGCGCTCGGTCCCGGCTCTATCGTCGAGATCGACGCAGCCGCTAGGCGACGATAGGCTGCGGCGCGGCGTTGATCAGGTGGTCGAGCAGGGCGCGATCGCCGGTGATCGAGACACCGTCGAGCCGCCGCTCGATGAAGAGGTAGTACAGCCCTTCGGCGTCGCCTTCGACGACGA